>NZ_JBAKHX010000023.1:0-97314 GCF_036906915.1 Micromonospora sp. CPCC 206061 | reverse complement strand
CGATCAAGGGCAAATGCACGTGGTTGGATCTCTTTTCCACGTGCATTTGCCCTTGATCGATGCAACCTTCCTTGATCGCGGCTTGGGGCCCTGCGGTGGTCGCTGCCCGCCCGGGCGTAGCGGCATCGCGCAGCGGCGAGGCGGTCGCCACCGCCATCGCGCTGCGGGCCCTCGAAGGCACGCCGTGGCGGCGCGGAGGGGGAGACGCCGGAGCGCCGGTGCCCGGTGCCCGGGCCGGGCCGCTCGCCCGCGCGCTCCGTGCGGCGCGGGACCGGAGATCTTGGCGACTATGGCGAGCTGCGCGAGCTAGCGGCCGTGACTCTCCAAGATCTGGTCGCCGACCACGGCGTAGGGAGCGGCACGAACGCCAAGCGGCCCCGGCCCCCGGCCTCGGCCGGCCCGTCTCGGCCGGCCCGCGTGCCTGCGGCGGCAGCCGCCATCCCAGGTCGCGTCGCGTGGCCGGCGGCAGCGCGGCGATCAAGGAGAACTGCGTGGATCAAGGGCAAATGCACGTGGAAATGAGATCCAATCACGTGCATTTGCCCTTGATCGGCGGGAAGAGGGCGGCGGGAGGAGGGCGGCGTGGCGGCGGGGCCGCAGCGCGCGGCGCGCCGCAGCGGCGCCGCGCCCGGGTGGGCGCGGCGGCGAAGTGAGTGCGGAGCGGGTGGGAGGGCTAGCCGGTGTTGCGCATGCCGGCTGCGATGCCGTTGACCGTGGTCAGGAGGGCGCGCTCGACTGCTGTGCCGTCGCCGGGAGCACGTCGCGCGCCGGGTGCCGTCGCCACCGCGCGGTTTGGTGCGCCCGAGTCCCGGTACTGCCGAAGCAGCGCCACCTGCAGATGGTGCAGCGGCTCCAGGTAGGTGTCGCGGACGGCCAGTGTGCGGCGCAGCACCGGCTGGGCGTCGAGCAGCTCGGACTCCCCGGTGATCGCCAGCACCTCGCGGACGGTCAGCGCGTACTCCGCCTCGATCTTGTCGAAGATCGGCTGGAGGTCTTCGGCGACGAGCGTCTGCACGTACCGGCGGGCGATGCTCAGGTCGGTCTTGAACAGCATCATCTCGACGTTGGACAGGAATGTGCGGAAGAAGGGCCAGTTGGAGTGCATGTCGGCCAGCACGTCGGACAGGCCGGCTTCGCGAGCGGCGGCTAGGCCGCTGCCGACGCCGTACCAGCCGGGCACGATCTGTCGCGACTGGGTCCAGCCGAACACCCACGGGATCGCCCGCAGGCCGCCGAGGCCGGCGCCGGTGTTGGGGCGCTTGGCCGGGCGGGAGCCGATGTTGAGCGCGCCGAGCAGCTCGGTCGGCGTGGAGGCCCAGAAGTACGTGGGGAGCTGGGGATCTTCGATCAGTTCGCGGTATGCCCGGTAGGCGGCGGCCGAGGTGGCGTCCATCGTGGAGTCCCAGCGGATGAGCGCGTCGGTGGAGACCCGGGACGTGGTGTGCAGCAGGGTGGCCTGGAGCACGGCCGCCACGGTCAGCTCCAGGTTTTCCCGGGCGAGCGCCGGCAGGGTGTACTTGTCGGAGATGACCTCGCCCTGCTCGGTGACCTTGATGGCACCGTCGAGCGTGTTGTACGGCTGAGCCAGGACCGCCTCGTGCGTCGGGCCGCCGCCGCGTCCGACGGTGCCGCCGCGCCCGTGGAAGAGCCGCAGCCGTACGCCGTGCCGGGCGGCCACGTCGCGCAGTGACCGCTGGGCCCGGTGGATCGACCACTGCGAGGTGGTGATGCCGGCTTCCTTGTTGGAGTCGGAGTACCCGAGCATGACCTCCTGCACGTCGCCGCGGGCGGCCACGATCGCCCGGTACGCAGGCAGGGACAGCATCTCGTCGAGCAGCTCGCCACCGGCGTCGAGCTCGGCGGGGGTCTCCAGGAGCGGCACGAAGCCGATGCGCGCGCGGTGCCCGTGGACGTCGATCAGACCGGCCTCTCGGGCCAGTACGGCGGCGGCGAGCACGTCGTCGACGCCGAGCGTCATCGAGATGATGTATGACTCGATGACCTCCGGGCCAAACCGCTCCTGCGCGTCACGGATCGTGCCGAACACGTCGAAGGTGCGCCGGGCGGCGTCGCTGAGCGGCGTGTCGCGACTGGACAGTGGCCGCCGGCCGGTCAGCTCGTCGCTCAGCAGCTTGGTGCGTTCGGCGCGGCCGAGGCTGGCGTAGTCGGAGCCCTCGCCGATGCGGGCGTACATCTCGGCCAGGACCGTGTGGTGCGCCTCGGCGTGCTCGCGTACGTCCATTGTGGCCAGGTGGATGCCGAAGCAGGCCACCGTGCGGATCGCGGAGGCCAGCCGGCCCACGGCGGTGAGCTGGCCGGAGTTGCGGGCGAGCGAGGCGCGCATCAGTTCGAGGTCGGCGAGCAGCTCGTCGGAGCCGCGGTAGTCGCGCCCGGGCTCGTGGGCGGTGCCTTGGCGCAGCCGGACCCGGGTGTTGGCGAGCTTGGCCTTGATGCACCGGGCCTTGAGCCGGTACGGCTCTTCGGCGTTGGTGCGGCGGAACCGTTTTGGCACCTCGGGCAGCGCGTCGAGGTCCTTGGCGAGGCTGGCCGACAGGTCGAGGGACACCCCGCGCAGCCGGCGGGACACCGAGATCTCGTTGATCAGCGCGTCCATTGCCGCCTCGGTGGCCTGGATGCCGTGCTCGTGCTGGATCATGAGCACGTCTCGCGTGACGCGGGCCGTGACGAAGGGGTTGCCGTCGCGGTCGCCGCCGATCCAGGTGCCGAAGGTCATCGGGCGGGACGTCGGGGCGGTCTCCACACCGAGGGTACGCAGCGTGTCGGCGAGGTCGTCGAGCACCTGCGGTGCCGCGTCGCCGTACAGGTCGCGCAGGTAGTAGACCGCGTTGCGGGCCTCGTCGGTCGGGTCTGGCCGGTCGAGGCGCAGCTCGTCGGTCTGCCACAGCAGGTCGATCAGCTCGGCGAGGCGCCGCTCGGTCTGCGGGGACTCGCTGGCCCCGTACAGGATGGCGGCCGCTGTCTCGGCGTCGAGCTCGTCGGCGACCGCGCGCAGCTTCGACAGGATCGAGCGGCGGGCCGCCTCGGTCGGGTGCGCGGTGAAGACGGGCCGGACCGCGAGCCGGCGCGCGGCGGCGGCGATCTCCTCGGCGGGCACGCCCCGCTCGGCGATCAGCTTGGCCGCCTGGTCCAGCCAGCCGCCCTGACTGGCGCGCTGGCGGCGCAGCTCGCGGGCGCGGTGCACCTGCTCGGTGATGTTGGCGAGGTGGAAGTAGGTGGAGAAGGCGCGGGCCAGCTTGGTGCCGGTGGTGATGTCCATCGCGGAGAGCCGGTCGGCCGCCCCCTCCGCGTCCGTGCGCACGAGCGCGCGGATCTCCTCGACCAGGTCGAGCAGCGGCGGGCCTTCCTGACGGGCGAGGGTCTGGCCGAGAAGGGTGCCGAGCCGCCGGATGTCGGCGCGAAGGGCCGCATCGGGACCGTCGTGGTCGGTCTTGTCGGTCACCATGCGCTCCTTACGCGAGTACGAAGGACGGCGCTGTCCGACACCCCTGGATGTTACCGAGACCACGTTGCGTGCAGGTCGAACTCGTGAGTCATGTCTCAAAGGCCGGCGGGATAGTCTGAAAGGACAACCCCCCGCCCTAGCTGGGCGCGGGGGCCTCGACGTGCGCCCAAAAGGGGTAACCCATGAAGCTCACCGGTCTGCTCTCCGCCGCCCTCATCGATCCCGCGCTGGCGCGGGTGCGCGATCGCGCGCGGGCCGGCGGCGTCGCGGCGGAGGGGCTGGACCTCACCGCCCCGCCCGCGCTCCGGCCGTTCGTGGTGGCGGCGGTGGCGTCCGAGGGCGATGGTGCCGGCCGGCCGGTACTCGCGGTGACCGCCACCACCAGGGAGGCCGACGACCTCGCGGAGGCCCTGGGAAGCCTGCTCCCCGCCGACCAGGTGGCGGTCTTCCATCCCTGGGAGACGCTGCCGCACGAGCGGCTGTCGCCGCGGTCCGACACGGTCGGGCGGCGGCTGGCGGTGCTGCGGCGGCTCGCGCACCCGGCAGGCTCGCCGGTGCGGGTGGTCGTGGCGCCGGTGCGCTCCGTGCTCCAGCCGCAGCTGCGCGGGCTCGGCGATCTCGAACCCGTCGAGCTCCGCCGAGGCGGCGTGGAAACCTCAGCGGAATCCGGGTCGAGCACCGTCGTGCGCGGCCACGGCTCCCAGCGGAACCCGCAGGTGACCCTGGAAGACGTTGCCCGCCGGCTGTCCGACATGGCGTACGCGCGGGTCGACCTGGTGACGAAGCGGGGCGAGTTCGCGGTGCGGGGCGGCATCCTCGACGTGTTTCCGCCCACCGACGAGCACCCGTCGCGCGTGGAGTTCTGGGGCGACGAGGTCGAGGAGATCCGCACCTTCGCGGTGGCCGACCAGCGCACCATCGAGGCGGTCGATCAGATGTGGGCGCCGCCGTGCCGCGAGCTGCTGCTTACCCCCGAGGTCCGCCAGAAAGCCGCGGAGTTGGCCGAGGCGCATCCCGAGCTGATCGAGATCCTGGACAAGCTGGCCGAGGGCATCCCGGTCGAGGGGATGGAGTCGCTCACGCCGGCGCTGCTCGGCCCCGACTCGCTGGAGACGCTGCTGCACTGCATGCCGGTGCAGACCCACGTGTTGCTCTGCGACCCCGAGCGCATCCGGACCCGTGCGCACGACCTGGTGCGCACCTCCGAGGAGTTCCTGGAGGCGAGCTGGGCCGCGGCCGCCGTCGGGGCCCAGGCCCCGATCGACCTCGGGGCCGCCGCCTTCAGGACCTTGGCAGAGGTACGGTCGACCGCCACCGACCTGGGCATGCCCTGGTGGTCCCTTGCGCCGTTCGGCCTCGACGCCGCCGAGCCGGTCCGCTCAACCCCCGAGGCGGCGCCATGGGAAGATCCGCTGCCCGAGGTGACCGTCACGCCTGACGTGGGAGAGACGATCGCGCTGGCCGCGCAGGCGGTGCCGCTCTATCACGGCGAAACCGCCCGGGTGGTCGACGACCTCAAGCGCTGGTCTGGCGACGGCTGGGCGGTGGCGCTGGTCTTCGAGGGGCACGGGCCGGCGCAGCGGGCCGTCGAGGTGCTGCACGACGCCGGGATGGGCGCGGCGTTCGTGGAGACCGTCGACAAGCCGCCGGCGCCCGGTCAGCTCATCGTGGCGTGCGGTGCACTCAACCACGGGTTCGTCGACGAGGCGTCGCGGCTCGCGGTGATCACTGGCAACGACATCACCGGCGGGCGGGGTTCCTCGACCCGCGACATGCGCAAGATGCCGAGCCGGCGCCGCAACACGATCGACCCGCTGGAGCTGCGGGCCGGCGACCACGTGGTGCACGAGCAGCACGGCATCGGCCGGTACGTGGAGCTGGTGCAGCGCACCGTCAACGGCGCGTCCCGCGAGTACCTGGTGATCGAGTACGCGCCGTCGAAGCGGGGCCAGCCCGGTGACCGGCTCTTCGTGCCGACCGACCAGCTCGACCAGCTGTCCCGCTACGTCGGTGGGGAGAACCCCGCGCTGCACAAGATGGGCGGCTCGGAGTGGCAGAAGGCGAAGGCTCGGGCCCGCAAGGCGGTGCGGGAGATCGCGGCGCAGCTCATCCAGCTCTACGCCGCTCGCAAGGCGTCCAAGGGGCACGCGTTCGGCCCCGACACGCCGTGGCAGCGGGAGCTGGAAGACGCGTTCCCGTACACCGAGACGCCCGACCAGCTCGCGGCGATCGAAGAGGTCAAGCAAGACATGGAGCAGCCCACGCCCATGGACCGGCTGATCTGCGGCGACGTGGGGTACGGCAAGACGGAGATCGCGGTGCGGGCGGCCTTCAAGGCGGTGCAGGACGGCAAGCAGGTGGCGGTGCTGGTGCCGACCACGCTGCTCGCCCAGCAGCACTACAACACGTTCTCGGAGCGGATGGGCCAGTTCCCGCTGGAGATCCGGCAGCTGTCCCGCTTCCAGACGCCGAAGGAGACCGAGCAGACGCTGGCCAAGGCGGCCGACGGCAGCGCCGACATCGTGATCGGCACGCACCGGCTGCTCCAGACCTCGACCCGGTTCAAGCAGCTGGGCATGGTGATCGTCGACGAGGAGCAGCGCTTCGGCGTGGAGCACAAGGAGTACCTGAAGCAGCTCCGCACCGCCGTCGACGTGCTGACGATGTCGGCCACCCCGATCCCGCGCACGCTGGAGATGGCGATCACCGGCATCCGGGAGATGTCGACCATCGCCACCCCGCCGGAGGAGCGTCACCCGGTGCTGACCTTCGTGGGGGCGCACGACGACAAGCAGGTCGCCGCCGCGATCCACCGCGAGCTGTTGCGCGACGGCCAGGTCTTCTACCTGCACAACCGGGTCGAGTCGATCGACCGGGCGGCCCGCCGCATCCGCGAGCTGGTGCCGGAGGCGCGGGTCGCGCTGGCGCACGGGCAGATGGGCGAGGACGCCCTGGAGAAGGTCATGGTCGGCTTCTGGGAGAAGGAGTACGACGTCCTGGTCTGCACGACGATCGTGGAGTCGGGCATCGACATCCCGAACGCCAACACGCTCATCGTCGAGCGGGCCGACCTGCTGGGCCTCGCGCAGTTGCACCAGATCCGGGGTCGGGTCGGGCGCGGGCGGGAGCGGGCGTACGCCTACTTCCTGTACCCGCGGGAGAAGCCGCTCACCGAGCACGCACACGAGCGGCTGGCCACGATCGCGCAGCACACCGAGCTGGGCGCCGGCATGTACGTGGCGATGAAGGACCTGGAGATCCGGGGCGCTGGCAACCTGCTGGGCGGCGAGCAGTCCGGCCACATCGAGGGCGTGGGCTTCGACCTGTACGTGCGGATGGTCGGCGAGGCGGTGCAGCAGTTCAAGGGCGAGCGGCCGGCCGAGGAAGAGCCGGACGTCAAGATCGATCTGCCGGTCGACGCGCACCTGCCGCACGACTACATCGGTGTCGAGCGGCTGCGCCTGGAGATGTACCGCAAGCTGGCCTCCGCCCGTTCGGAGGTCGAGCTGAAAGAGGCGGTCGCCGAGATGCGCGACCGGTACGGCGAGCCGCCGGAGCAGGTGGCCAACCTCCTGGCGGTGGCGCGGTTCCGGCTGCTGGCCCGCGCGTACGGGCTGACCGACGTGTCCGTGCAGGGCAAGCACGTGCGCTTCGCCCCGCTGGCGCTGCCAGACTCGAAGCAGCTGCGGCTCAAGCGGTACCACCCGGACGCGGTGTACAAGCACGCCACCGACCAGGTGAGCGTGCCCCGCCCGGCGACCCGCCGGATCGGCGGCGAACCCCTACGCGACCAGGCGCTGCTGGACTGGTGCGCTCAACTCCTGAAGGACCTTCTGGGCGACCCCGTCCCGGCTGCCCAGACGAGGACATGAGAGAGTGGCCGCCATGCGTGCTCGTCGGTTGGCATCCATCGTCGTCGTCGCGTGCCTCGGCCTCGGTGTTCTCACCGGGTGCCAGGTGGACAGCGGCAAGGCGGCGATCATTGGCGGGACCTCGTACACCGAGGACCAGGTGACCGAGATCTACGAGAACGCCCTTCTGGCGAGTTCGGACGAGCCGACGCCGTCCGCGAGCCCGGCCGCCGCCGCGCCCGCGGTCAGCCGCCAGAAGATCGTCGACCTGCTGGTCAGCCTGGAGCTGGGCCGGCGGATCGTCGAGGAGAAGAAGTTCCCCGCCCCGGAGCAGGCTACGAAGCCGGAGGAGATCGCCTCCGCGCTCGGTGCGCCGCCGCAGAGCGAGTACGTCAAGCTCTGGGCCGCCTGGCTCGACGTGCAGAACACGATCGTCGAGCACACCCCGCGCGCCGGCCTGACCGACGAGGGGCTCATGCAGGTGTACCAGGCGCTCGTGCGGTCCAACGCGATCCAGGGCGGCATGAACGTCACCCAGGTGCGCGAGGCGTTCGGTGCGGCGATCTTCGCGGAGGCCGCCACGATCGTGAGCACCTCGCTGGGGGCCGAGGTCGAAAAGGTCGACGCCGAGATCAACCCGAAATACCAGCCGCTCGGCGCCCCGCTCGCGGTCAACACCCAGCAGGGCCCGGTGTTCTACGCACTGCCCTACGTCTCGTCCGACATGGTGACCGACGTTTCTCTATGACGGCTCGGGTCGTACTGCTCGTCACGTCACCCCGTCTCCCAGCCGGGCTGTTGACGGCGGCCGCCTGGGATCTGGTACGCGAAAATCCGGTCTTCGCGGGTGCGGAGAGCGAGCAGGTCGCGGCCGTGCGCGCGGCGGGCACCGAGGTCGTGATCGGCGGTGTCGAGGAGTTGCTCGCGGCGGCCCGCGAGCGCGGCACGTCGGTCTGGCTCGCTGGCCCGGCCGGCGATCAGGAGCTGGCCCGCAACCTGGGCATGCGGATCGCGCGCGAGCCTGGGCTGGCGGAGCTGGAGCTGATGTACGGCTCCTGGGATCCGCCGGGCGCCCGGCTGCTCGACGCGGTGAGCGCGATGGACCGGCTGCTGTCGCCGGGCGGCGACCCGTGGAAGCGGCAGCAGACGCACACGACGCTGGCCCAGTTCATGCTCGAAGAGGCGTACGAGGCGTACGACGCCATCGAGGCCGGTGACCTGGCGGCGCTGCGCGAGGAGCTGGGTGACGTGCTGCTCCAGGTGGTGCTGCACGCGCGGCTGGCCGAGGAGCTTCCGGACGGCGAGCGGTGGACGGTCGACGACGTCGCCGGCGACCTGGTCGACAAGCTGGTGCGGCGCAACCCGCACGTGTTCTCCGGCATCACCGTGTCCAGCATCGAGGAGATCACCGAGAACTGGGAGCGGATCAAGCGCGTCGAGAAGTCGCGCGGGTCGGCGATGGACGGCATCGTGATGGCCCAGCCGGCGCTGGCGCTCGCCGCGAAGATCCTCCAGCGGGTCGAACGCGCGGGGCTCGACGTACCGGTACCGGCTCAACCGTCCACGACGGACAGTGAGCCCGAGCTGGGCGCGGTGCTGCTGGCCATAGTCGCCTCGGCCCGTTCGCGCGGGCTCGACCCGGAAGCGGCGCTGCGCCGCGTGGCCCTGGCGTACGCGGACGCGGTGCGGGCCGCCGAAGCCTGACCGGTCAGGCCCACGCCCAGGCCCACGGCCACGACGAGCACCCCGAGCGCCTGCCCTACCTCTGGCAGCCGCCCGGCCTGGATCGCGGCGGTCACGAGGGTGGCGATCGGCATCACGCCGACGATCATCCCGGCTCGCTCGACGCCGAGCCGCTGCAACCCGGTGAACCAGGCCACGAACGCCACCACGGTCATCATCACGGCCAGGTACGCCAGCGTCGCCGCCTCGGTGCCTGTGGGCATCCGCCACCGCGCGATCTCGCCGGCGGGCACGGCCGTGAGCAGCAGCAGCGGTACCGCGAGCGCGCAGCTGTAGCCCGCCACCCGTACCGCGCCGAGGCGGGGCAGGACGGCGGCGGCGAGCAGCGAGAAGAGGATCTCGCCGACGAGGGCGCCCAGCGAGGCGAGCAGCCCGATCAGGTCGACGTGTCCGGTGCCCTGCACCAGCGCGGTGCCCGCCACGACCACGGCCGCGGCGACCACGATCCGCCCCGCCGGCCGGCCGCCGCGCATCAGCGGCGCCAGCAGGGCGATGCCGAGCGGTGCGGCGCCGATGACGGTGCCGACGACGGCCGCGTCGGCGTGCGGCAGCGCGATGAGGATGAGCGCGTTGAACGCCGCCAGCCCGGTGGCCGCGAGCAGGGCGAGGATGCCCAGCTCACGCCGGGTTGGCACGACGCGAGGGCCGCGTACGAGCGCGAACAGGATCGCGGCTGCCACCGCGTACCGGGCGGCCTGGCCTGTCAGGTTCGGGTAGTCGACGATCAACTGGCTCAGGGACACGGCACTGCCGACGATCGCCATCCCGAACACGCAGAGCAGGGCACCAAGTCGCATGCACCGAAGCTAGGCTTGCTTTGGTCTCATAGACAGGGCCATCAGGGTGCGGTTGGACAGGTCCATAATGTGCGAGCCGCCGAGCGGAGGCGAGGCCAATAAGCAGAGCGGTAACGTCTTTGCATGGCGCAGTTCGTACCGGTCGCCGAGCGCATCGCCGACGCGATCCTGGAAAGCTCCCCGCTGCTCGCCTCGTACGCGGGCGACCATCGCTTCGACCACAAGCTGCCCGACCTGTCCGCCGACGGCGTGGCAGCCGACGTGGCCATGCTGCGCGACGCCGGCAATGCCTTGGTCGAGGTCGACGCCGACGCGCTCGCACCCCAGGACCAGGTCGACCACGCGGTGCTGACCGCCATGGTCGAGCGCGGCCTCTTCGAAGCCACCGAGATCCGGTCGCACGAGTGGGATCCACTGGCTCACAACCCGGGCCCGCTGCTGTACGCGCTGATCGCCCGGCCGTTCGCGCCGGTCGAGGAGCGGCTGGCCAGCCTCGAAGGGCGGCTCGCCGCCGTGCCGGACGCGCTCGCCACCGCCCGCACGGTGCTGCGCGACTGCCCGCGGATACACCTGGAGACCGCCGCCGGCCAGTTCGCGGGCGCCGCCGCGCTGGTGCGGGACGAGCTGCCCGGCCTGCTCGCGGAGGCACCGGGGCGGCAGAGCACGGTCACGCCGCTCGCCGAGGCGGCGGTGAGGGCGTTGGACGAATTCGCGGGCTGGCTGCGCTCCCGGGCGGAGACGGCTGACCGGGATCCTCGGCTCGGCCGGCGACTGTGGGAGGCCCGGCTGTGGCACACGCTCGACACCGAGCTGCCCGCCGCGCAGGTGCTCGCCCGCGCCGAAGCCAACCTGGCCCGGATCACCGAGGAGATCCGGGAAGCGGCCGTCGCCCTGGTCGGCGGTCCGGCGACGGACGAGACGGTACGCCAGGCACTCGGCCTCCTCAGCGCCGAGCATCCCGACGACGCCACGATCGTCGACCTCGCCAAGGTCACGCTCGGCGAGGCCACCGAGTTCGTCCGCGAGCACGATCTCGCCACGCTCGTCGACGACCCGTGCGAGATCATGGAGATGCCCGAGTTCGCACGCGGAGTGGCCGTGGCGTACTGCGACCCGCCCGGCCCGCTGGAGACCGCGGACGTGCCGACGTTCTACTGCATAGCGCCCGCCCCTGCGGACTGGCCGGCGGAGCGCGTGGAGTCGTTCTACCGCGAGTACAACGACCACATGATCCGCAATCTCACCGTGCACGAGGCGATGCCGGGGCACTTCCTGCAGCTCGCCCACTCCCGCCGCTACCGGGGCTCGACCCGGGTGCGGGCGCTCGGGCACTCCGGGCCGTTCGTCGAGGGCTGGGCGGTCTACACCGAGGAGCTGATGACCTCGTTAGGGTTCGGCGGGCTGCCGATCAAGCTCCAGCAGCTCAAGATGCAGCTCCGCATGACCATCAACGCCATTCTCGACCAGCTCGTGCACTGCGAAGGGCTGGCCGAGGCGGACGCGATGGCGTTGATGACCGGCAAGGGCTTCCAGGAGGAGGGCGAGGCGGCCGGCAAGTGGCGCCGGGCGCTACTCACGTCGACCCAGCTCTCGACGTACTTCGTGGGCTACACCGAGGTCGCGGAGATCGCGGCGGCGCGGCCGGCGGGCACATCACCTCGGGAGTGGCACGATGCCATGCTCGCGCACGGCTCGCCGCCCCCGCGCCACCTGCGCACGCTGCTGGGGGTCAGTGCTTGACGGTGGCGTCGATCAGCCAGCGGGAGATCGAGTACGCGGGCGGCAGCTCCGCCGGCAGGGCGTCCAGCGCAAACCACCGCGCCTGTGTCAGCTCTCGCCCGTCGATCACCGGCTCGGCGCGCGGGTCGGCGCACTCGGCGGTGAACCCGGCCAGTACCACACCCGGCCCGGACATCGCCCACGGCTGGCTGCCGAAGTAGGTCAGCTCGCCGAGCTCCAGCCCGACCTCCTCGCGCACCTCCCGACGCACCGCCTGCTCCAGCGACTCGCCCGCCTCCAGGAACCCGGCGACCAGCGCCCACAGCTCCGTCGGCCCGTACGAGTGCCTCACCAGCAGCAGCTCGTCGCCCCGGCGGATCGCGACGAGCACGGCGGGAGAGAGCTGCATCGGCACGTACAGCTCGCAGTCGGGACAGCGCCGGGCGTGCTCGCCGGGCACGTCGTCGAGCCTCGCGGTGCAGGCGCCGCAGTACCGGTGGGCGTGCCGCCACGTGATCACCTGGAGCGCCCTGCCGGCCAACGATGCGAGCGGCTCGCCCAGGTCACCGGCCAGTGCCGGCCAGCTTCGCCACTCGCCCGTGTCACCGCGCTCGCCCGCCACGGCCCACACCGCCACGCCGTCGAGGGTGCCCAGGGCGACGTAGTCGAGGCCGCCCGGCAGGTCGCGGACGCGGGGGAACCCGCCTTCGGGCGTGCACATGAGCTTGCGGCCGGCCACGACCAGGCACGTGTCGTCCGGCGCGGGTGGGGCGTCAGCCACGGCACCCGGCACGAACAACGGGCTCACTTCGCGCCGGCGCGCTGGTCGAGGACCGTGGCTCCGGCGGGCACGGCGAAGGCGTCTGCGTCCACGGCGTCACGGTACCGGGTCAGCGCGATGTCGACGGCCGAGCCGTTGACCACACCCGCGAAGCTGCCGAGCACTCCTTCGGTGGTGATGCACGCGTCGAACTTCGAGGCCGCCGCGTTCTGTACCCGCTCGACCTGCACGCAGGTGGCGTGCCGGCCGGCCACCGTGGTGTCGCTCTGCTCGATGACCGCGTCGGTGTCGAGGGCGGCAGTGGTGAGCAGGCCGACCACCACGGTCGGGGCGACGAGCCCCTTGGCACCCGCGTTTTCGAAGAGCGTGACCGCCGGCTTGTTGGCCGGCGCGGGCGGCGCGGTGAGCGTGCACGTGGTCGCGCCCGAGGCGGTGTGACATTCGGTGGTGGCCTCCGCGGTCACGGTGACCTTTCCGTCGGGGTACACGTACGCCGAGCGCAGCGGCTCCTGGGCCTGCGCGATCGTCGCGGTGCGACCGCCGGTGAGCTGGTAATCGGCGGAGTAAGTGAGCTCGCCGGAGCCGTCCAGCCGGCTTGCCAGGTCATTGACCAGGCTGGCTCTGTCGATCACCTGCCCCGCGTCGTCCATCGACTGGCAACCACCCACGAGGGCGGACACGATCACGAGCGCGGAGAGTAGGCGGGCGAAGGACATGACGGCCAGCCTCCTCGATCAGGTCCGGCCGGCGCAACCCGGATCTGTCCGTCCGGATACGCTCTGCAAGCGGAGAAGCCGAACTCCCGGCCGCAGCGCGGCGGCCCGTGAAGATCAAGACGAGGAGCGTCACAGTGGCCACCATTGAGGGAATTGTCGCCCGGGAGATCCTCGACTCGCGCGGCAACCCGACCGTCGAGGTCGAGGTCGGGCTGGACGACGGCACGGTCGCGCGGGCCGCGGTGCCGTCCGGCGCGTCGACCGGCGCGTTCGAGGCGATCGAGCTGCGCGACGGCGACACCGCCCGGTACGGCGGCAAGGGCGTCGAAAAGGCCGTGAGCAACATCGAGGACCGGATCGTCGACCAGCTAATCGGGTACGAGGCGAGCGAGCAGCGCCTGATCGACCAGAAGATGCTGGACATCGATGGCACCCCGGACAAGTCGGGCCTCGGAGCCAACGCGATCCTCGGTGTGTCGCTCGCCGTGTCGAAGGCGGCCGCCGGCAGCGCCGAGCTGAGTCTCTTCCGGTACCTGGGCGGGCCCAACGCGCACCTGCTGCCGGTGCCGATGATGAACATCCTCAACGGTGGGGCGCACGCCGACTCCAACGTGGACGTGCAGGAGTTCATGGTCGCCCCGATCGGCGCGCCGACGTTCCGTGAGGCGCTGCGTTCCGGCGCGGAGGTCTACCACGCGCTCAAGTCGGTGCTGAAGAAGAAGGGCCTCTCCACTGGCCTCGGTGACGAGGGCGGCTTCGCGCCGAACCTGCCCACCAACGCCGCCGCGCTCGACCTGATCGGCGAGGCGGTCGAAAAGGCCGGATACCGCCTGGGCGCCGACATCGTGCTCGCGCTCGACGTGGCCGCAACCGAGTTCTACAAGGACGGCTCGTACGTCTTCGAGGGCGCCGCCAAGTCGTCCGACGAGATGATCAATTACTACAGCAAGCTCGCCGAGGCGTACCCGATCGTCTCCATCGAAGACCCGCTGGCCGAGGACGACTGGGCGGGCTGGAGCGCGTTCACCGCCGCGGTGGGCGACAAGATCCAGATCGTCGGCGACGACCTCTTCGTCACCAACCCGGAGCGCATCGCCCGGGGCATCGCCGAAAAGGCCGCGAACGCGGTGCTCGTCAAGGTCAACCAGATCGGCTCGCTCACCGAGACGTTCGACGCGGTCGACCTCGCCCACCGGGCCGGCTTCAAGTGCATGATGAGCCACCGCTCCGGTGAGACCGAAGACACCACGATCGCCGACCTGGCGGTGGCCACCGGCTGCGGCCAGATCAAGACCGGTGCGCCGGCCCGGTCCGACCGGGTGGCGAAGTACAACCAGCTGCTGCGGATCGAGGAGGAGCTGGGCGACGCGGCGCGCTACGCAGGTGCCGGCGCCTTCCCGAGGTACCGTTCGGCTAGCTGACCTAGCGCTTGAAGGGGAGGAGGGCGGCACCACATGACACAGCGGCTCACGCCGAGCGGGCAACGCCCCGCGCGGCGGTCCCGCAGTGCCGCCCCCCGCCGCCCCGCGCTCGCCCGCGACCAGCGCGACCACGCAAGCCGCGACGGTGGCGACTCCGGTCGCTCCGCCAACCGGCCGGCCGCCGCCCGGCGGGCACCGGTGCGGCGCACCAGCGCCCCGCAGCCGCGCCGCTTCACCGGGCGGGCCACGGTGCTCCTCGTGGTGCTCATCGCGCTCGCGCTCGGCTACACGTACCCCGTGCGCGTGTACCTGACCCAGCAGTCCGACATCGCCCGCATGGAGGCCGCGCAGGACGCCCAGCGCCGGCGCATCGGCGAGCTGAGTGAGCGGGCCGCGCTGTGGCGCGACGAGGAGTACATCAAGATCCAGGCACGGAAGCGGTTTTACATGGTGTATCCGGGCGAGACGCCACTGGTGGTGCTCAGCGACCCCGAGGGCGCGGCGCGCGACGCCGGCATCGACCCCAACACGGGCAAGGGCGAAAGACCCGACCCCTGGTACGACACGCTCTGGTCGAGTATCCAGGCGGCCAACAACGCGGGGTCGCGGCCTTGACGGTACCCCCACCGGAGCGCGAACCGGCGACGGAGGCCGACCTCGCCGCGGTGGCCGCGCAGCTCGGAAGGACGCCGCGCGGCACGCGGGCGGTGGCCCACCGCTGCCCATGCGGCCTGCCTGATGTCGTCGAGACCACGCCGCGCCTCGCCGACGGCACGCCGTTCCCGACGCTCTTCTACCTGACCTGCCCGCGGGCGACAGCGGCGTGCTCCCGCCTGGAGTCCGCCGGCCTGATGAAAGAGATGGCCGAGCGGCTGGCCGCCGACCCGGAGCTGGCCGAGCGGTACCGTGCCGCGCACGAGGACTACCTCGCGCGGCGCGACAAGATCGGGCAGGTGCCGGAGATCGAGGGCATCTCCGCCGGAGGCATGCCCGGGCGGGTCAAGTGCCTGCACGTGCACCTGGCCCACGCGCTGGCCGTTGGCCCGGGCGTCAACCCGTTCGGAGACGAGACGGCCGAGCTCATCGCGCCATGGTGGTCGGACGGGCCATGCGTGACGTCGTGATCCGGCGCGCCCGCACGGCGGACGTGCGGCGCATTCGCGAGCTGATCGACATGTACACCGACGGGCGCCGGATGCTGAGCAAGGCCACCGTGACGCTGTACGAGGACGTGCAGGAGTTCTGGGTGGCGACCAGGGTCTCCGACGACCTGGTGGTGGGCTGCGGCGCGCTGCACGTGATGTGGGAAGACCTCGCCGAGATCCGCACGGTCGCGGTCGACCCGTCCTGTCGCGGCATGAAGATCGGCCAGCGGATCGTCTCCGAGCTGATCGGGGTGGCTCGCGACGTGGGCGTGTCCCGGGTGTTCGTGCTGACGTTCGAGACCGGCTTCTTCGGGTCGTTCGGCTTCAAAGAGATCGACGGTGCGCCGGTGCCGCATCCGGTGTACGAGCAGCTGCTGCGCTCGTACGACGAGGGTGTCGCCGAGTTCCTCGACCTGGAGCGGGTGAAACCGAACACGCTTGGTAACACCCGCATGCTGCTGCACTTGTAGGGTGGCGCGCATGAGGGTGGCGGCGATCGACTGCGGGACGAACTCCATCCGGCTCCTGATTGCTTCGCAAGGGCTTTCTGGTGAGCTCGCCGACGTCGTGCGGCGGATGGAGATCGTGCGGCTCGGCCAGGGCGTCGACCGGACGGGGCGGCTCGCGCCGGAGGCTCTGGAGCGCACTCGGGTCGCGCTGGCGTCGTACGCCGCGCAGATCGCCGAACTCGGGGTGTCGCGGGTGCGGATGGTCGCCACGTCGGCGACGCGTGACGCGTCCAACGCCGACGACTTCCGGGTCATGGTCAAGGAGACGCTCGGCGTCGAGCCCGAGGTCGTGACCGGCGACGAAGAGGCAAGGCTCTCGTTCACCGGGGCAGTACGCGGCCTGTCCGCCGAGGCGCCCTATCTCGTGGTCGACATCGGTGGCGGCTCGACGGAGTTCGTGGTCGGCTCGTCCACAGTAGACGCCGCGATCTCCGTGGACATCGGCTGCGTCCGGATGACCGAGCGGCACCTACACGCCAACCCGCCGACGCTCGCCGAGATCGAGGCCGCGACGGCCGACATCACGGCTGCGGTCGACCGGGCGCTCGCCGCGGTCGACGGCACGCGGGCGGCGACCCTGGTCGGGCTGGCCGGCTCCGTGACGACGGTGGCGGCGATCGCGTTGGGCCTGACCGAGTACCAGCCCGAGCGCATCCACCACGCCCGCGTCTCGCATGACGACGTGACCGCCGTGACCGCGCGGATGCTCGCCGCGACGACGGAGGAGCGGCTGGCGATCCCGGTCATGCACCCGGGCCGCGCCGACGTGATCGCGGCGGGCGCGCTGATCCTCCGCGTAATCATGGACCGCACCGCTCTACCGACGGTGATCGCGTCCGAACACGACATCCTGGACGGCATAGCCTGGTCCCTGGTCTAGCCGCCCGCGCCGCGCCCCCCTTCTACCGTCGATCAAGGGGCAACGCACGCGGTTTGATCTCATTTCCGCGTGCGTTTGCCCTTGATCAATGCGGTTTCCCTTGATCGGCGTCGAGGGAAGGCAGCGGCAATCGTGGGCACGGCCGGGGTGCGCGGGAGCTAGTGGGTGCGGCGGAGGTCTGCACGGGACTGCTCGCGAGGGTCGGACTCGTCTCTGGACCACCACCAGGCGTAGCTGATCGCGCCCGGCTGGGGGAGTTGCAGCACGATGCGGGCGACCAGCGGCCCCTCGTAGGCGGTGAACTCGCCCGGCCCGGTCTCGGTGAAGCGCACCACGCCCGGCAGCTCCAGGCAGGCCACATGTAACTCCAGCCGCCCGCCCTCGCCGGCGACTAGGACGGTGTGCTCGACGTGTTGGAGGCCGTTGCGGTCGTTGGTGGCCTCGTAGTCGAGGGTCACGGCGCGGCCGCGTACCACCGTCGCCACCGCCATCCGCGCGACGAACGGCCCGCTCTCTGGGCCGTCGCCGCGCCCCCGGTACACGCCCGTGGCGCTGGCGAGGCGCCCGAACACATCTTCCTTGGCCCGCACGGCCACACAGTATCCGGACACGCCTACTGCGCGCTTGACGGTACTTCGCAAATGCACACGACCCCTTCGCCGCCTGCGCGCCGCCGGGCTGATGAACGACGTCGTGGACTACGCCGAGCGGGTCCGGGCGGCGCTGGGCGACCTGCCCGGACGTCTATGTCTACGGCCAGAACGGCAACCTCCTCGACGGCGTCCGCATCTTCGACCACACCCATGCCCACCACAACGCCAACGCCCTCCGCCACTGGGTGACCACCGGCGGCTACTGGGGTGGCGGGGGTCGACCAGGACCGCTACGGTCGCGTCGGTCAACCGCTGAAAGAACCCTGGGAGAGGACCCAAAGTCGTGACGAACCAGCCACCCCAGTACCCGGCCGCTGCGCCACAACCGCAGCCATCGGGCCAGGGCTGGGGAGCGGCCCCGCCGCCTCCACCGCACACCGATGGCTTCGGCCCGGCCGGCGCGCCGTTGCCGCCGTCGCTCCAGCCGCCGAAAAAGGGTGGTGCCGGCAAGAAGATCCTCGGCATCGTCGTCGGCGTCGTCGTTGCGCTGGTCGTGGCAGGCGGCCTCGCGTTCGCGCGTGGTGCGCTTCAGGAGGACAAGACCGCCGAGGCCAAGCAGGGGGACTGCATCGCCGACCTGCCGGAGGTCAAGGAGGGCGAGGAGGCCGAGGCCCCCAACGCCAAGCCGGTGACGTGCGGCACGGCCGAGGCGAAGTACACCGTGGTCGGCCGGGTGGACAACCTGAGTGCCGCACAGGCCTCCTCGGACGAGGTGTGCCAGCCGTATGCGGCGGCGGGTGCGGAGATGATCTTCTACAGCATCCCGCCTGCGGGTAAGGGCTACGTGCTCTGCCTCAAGCCCACCTGATATACCGCAAAAACGGCGGCGCAGCGTACACCAGGCGACAACGAGGTGTACGCCACGCCGTCGTCTGCTTTCCCCCCGCGTGACGGCGTGACACGCTACCCGCACGCAACGACGCCACTGTGCGACCAGCCAACGATGACTGACCGACAGGAGGACGGCATATGGGGGAAATGGTTAGCTATCGCAGCAACGGAGGAACCAGCGAGGGCTACCTTGCCGTTCCGTCCTCGGGTAGCGACCAGACGGTCCCGGCCGTCGTCGTGATCCAGGAGTACTGGGGCCTCGTGCCCCACATCAAGGCGCTCGCCGACCGGTTCGCCGACGCTGGGTTCGTGGCGCTCGCTCCTGACCTCTACCACGGTCTGCACACGACCGAGCCGGACGAGGCGGGCAAGCTGCTCATGGGCCTCGCGATGGACCAGGCGGCCAAAGACATCGCCGGTGCCGCCGCATACCTGGCCGAGCGGCCGGAGGTCACCGGCAAGGTCGGCTCCGTCGGGTTCTGCGCGGGCGGCAGCCTGGCGCTGTGGTCGGCGACGCTGTCCGACCAGGTCGTGGCGGCGGTCGGCTTCTACCCGAAGCTGCCCTGGGAGCGCATGCGTCCGGAGTGGACCGGATACGCCGGCAAGTCGGCGGTGATCCACTGCTCCGAGGCGGACGGCACGTCGTCTCACGAGGGCGTGCAGGTCGCCCGGCGCTCGATCGAGGCGGCCGGCGGCACGTGTGTCCTCTATGACTACCCCGGCACCAAGCACGCGTTCTTCAACGACGACCGCCCCGAGGTCTTCGATCGGGATGCGGCCGCCAGCGCTTGGGCCCGCACCCTCGTTCACTTCCGTGCCAAGCTCCGCTGATCCGCGTACCGCTGAAGAAGTGGCCGCCCGCGCCGAGCAGGCGGTTGACCTGCCCGACCTCGACGGTGCCATTGCCTGTTGTTTCGCCTGCCCCCGGCTGGTCGCATGGCGGGAGGAGGTCGGGCGGGTCAAGCGGGCCTCGTTCCGCGACCAGGAGTACTGGGCGCGGCCGGTGCCCGGGTTGGGCGTGGCCGACGCGCGGCTTGCGATTCTGGGGCTCGCGCCGGCGGCACACGGTGGCAACCGCACCGGCCGCATCTTCACCGGTGACCGCTCCGGCGACGTGCTCTTCGCCGCGCTGCACCGGGCCGGTCTTGCCAACCAGCCGACGAGCGTGTGGCGCGACGACGGCTTGGCGCTGCGCGACACGCGGATTTTCGCGGCGGTGCGCTGCGCGCCACCAGACAACAAGCCCACGCCGGCGGAGCGCGACACCTGCGCGCCGTGGTTGCACCGCGAGCTTGAACTGATCAAGCCAGCGCTGCGGGTGGTGGTGGCGCTGGGCGCGTTCGCCTGGTCGGCGTGGTGGCCGGCGATGACCGCCGTGTACGGCGTCCGGTCACCGGTGCCGCGTCCCCCATTCGGGCACGGCGTGCGCTGGACGGGCGAGCAAACACCAACTGTGATGGGTTGTTACCACGTCAGTCAGCAGAACACCTTTACCGGAAGGCTCACACCCGCGATGCTGGACGAGGTGTTCGCTGAAGCGAAGTTACTAGCGGGGATCGACTGAAGGTGCCGGTACGGTTAGTGGTGCATCTGCTAGCCTGACATTTCGGACAAAACGCCAAAAATGGTTTTCGGGTTCTTGCGAAAATGGTGGCCCCTGGCCGGAGTCGCCGTTTTGCTCACGCTGGCCGCGCTGGCGGCTGCCCATTCCTCGGTGCGATTGGGCAGGGTCGAGTCGCCGGCCGGTCCGGCGCCGTCGCTGCCCGAGCCCGAACGCATCCAGGTCGACCGCACCGAAACGGCAGACCCGCTCGGCCAGGCACCGTCCGTCTCCGTGCCGCCCTGGCTCGTCAAGGTCGTCGTGGTCATCGGCATCCTGCTCCTGGCCGTACTCATCGGCATGATGGTCTGGGTACTGGCCCGCGACCTGGTGAAGAAGCGCCGCATGCGCGCGATGCCCGCGCGCCGGGAGCGGCCCGGTCAAACCAGCGCCCAAGACGTCGTCGCGGCGCTCGATGCCGGTCTGGTCGACCTCTCTGACGCCGACAGCGACCCGCGCCGGGCGGTCATCGCCTGCTGGCTGCGGCTGGAGCAGGCAGCCGGTGCCGCGGGCACCCCGCGGCAGCCCACCGACACGCCCACCGACCTGGTCACCCGGCTGCTCGCCGGCCACCACATCAGCGCCGACGTGCTGGCACACTTCGCCGACGTGTACCGGGAGGCCCGGTACGCCACGCACACCGTCGACGAGCGGATGCGCACCCAGGCCCGCGAGGCGCTTCAGCGGCTGCGCGCCGAGCTGACCGCGGGAGCCACCCATGAGTGACGCCAGCACCAGCATCGACGACCTGCTCCGCCACGACGACGAGCGACCGCCGAAACAGGAACGCGAGATCAGCGGCCTCGGCTGGTGGGTCCGCACCGCGTTCGTGGCAACTGGGCTCGCGGCGGTCGCGGTCTTCGCGTTCCGGCTGTTCGGATACAGCTTGTCGATCCCGCTCGCGGTCGCGACGTTCATGGCCCTGCTCGTCCTGCGACGCGCGGTCGCGCTGGTCGCGCCGCCGCCGGCCATCAAGGTGTACGCACGCCGGCCATCCGGCGAGGAGGATGGCAACTACAACTGGGCGGCCAGCGAAGACGGGCTGAACGCCGCGGTGCGCCGGTGGGAAAACCGGCTCGCCTGGGCCGACCGCGAGCCGGACCGGTTCATCCGTTCGCCGCAGCCCAAGCTGGCGCAGATCGTCGACGAGCGGCTCCGGCAACGGCACGGCTTCACGACCGCCAGCGACCCAACGCGCGCGCGGGCACTGCTCGGTGATCCACTATGGACGCTGCTCACCAAGTCGCCCAAGCGCACCCCCCATCCCCGCGACCTGACGGCAATCGTCTCGCACCTGGAGAAACTATGAAGGACGTCGAACCGGTACCGGTCTACGAGGTAGGCCGCCTCGCTCATGCCGTCCTCGACAAGGTAGGCACTGTCGTGGTCGGCAAGCGCGGCGCGCTGGAGTTGGTGCTGTCCGGCATCCTCGCCGGCGGCCACGTACTGCTCGAAGACCTGCCGGGTCTCGGCAAGACGCTGACCGCGCGGTCGTTCGCGCAGGCTCTCGGGCTGGACTTCCGGCGGCTCCAGTTCACCCCTGACCTGCTGCCCGCCGACGTCACCGGCTCGTTCCTGTACGACCAGCGCAGCGCCGACTTCACGTTCCGGGCCGGCCCGATCTTCACCAACCTGCTGCTGGCCGACGAGATCAACAGGACGCCGCCGAAGACCCAGGCCGCCCTGCTCGAAGCCATGCAGGAGAAGCAGGTCTCGGTCGAAGGCGTGACGTACCGGCTCGACGCACCCTTCCACGTGCTCGCCACAGCCAACCCGATCGAGTACGAGGGCACGTACCCGCTACCCGAGGCCCAGCTCGACCGGTTCATGCTGCGCGTCTCGTTCGGGTATCCGAACCAGGAGGAGGAGTGGGAGGTTCTCCGCCGCCGGATGTCCCGGCGCCAGGAAGAGGCCGACCTGGCGCCCGTGGTCGATCCCGGCACCCTCCGCGGCATGCAGGCGGCCTTGGAGAACATCGCCGTCGAAGACTCCATCGGGCGCTACATCGTCGAGCTGACCGCAGCCACCCGCGACCACGCCTCGGTGCTGGTCGGCGCGTCGCCGCGCGGCTCGCTCGCGCTGCTGCTGCTCTCCCGGGCGCGTGCCGCCCTCGCCGGGCGCGACTACGTGATCCCGGAAGACGTCAAAGACGTCGCCGCGCCCGCGCTGGCGCACCGGATCACCCTGCGGCCGGAGATGTGGTTGCGCCGGGTCGACCCGTCCTTCGTGGTGGCCGAGGTGCTGGAGAAGGTGTCCGCACCAGCCAGCGGTGCCATGCCCACGTACGCGGGCGGTGGCTACGGCACGCCCCCGTCGCCGCGCGGCAACCGGGTCACCCAGCCGCTCGAAGTCGGTCACCGCGACGGGCCGCCACCCGCATGAGTGTGACCGCTCTCCGGTCCGCAGTGCCGGTGGTCGAAGACGTCGCCGTCGACGCCGGACCCATCGGCCCCGACTGGGTGCCCACCAAGGCGCTCGGACGGGCGGTGCTGCTCACCGGCCTGCTGTTGATCGCCGGAGTGGTGCTGGGCCGCGTCGACCTGGTCGTCCTGGCGATCCCGTTCGCGCTGGGCACCGCCTTCGCGCTACGCCGCCGGCCCGGCGAGCGACCCCGAATCGCGATCGGAGCCGACGACACCCAGCTTGCCGAGGGCGACGACGTGTCTGCCGCGGTCATCGTCGGCAACCCGACGCCGGTGGCGTACGACGTCGTGGTGGTCCGCGCGCAGACGCCGCGCTGGCTGCGGATCGAGCGGGCCGACCGCCCGTACGTGCGCACCCTGGCCAGCGACGGCGTCGACGACATCGAGCTGGAGGGCCCGGCGGTGCGCTGGGGTCGCCACCGGCTCGGCCCGGCGGTCGCGCAGGCGGTGGCCTGCGACGGGCTGCTGGCGAGCCGGCCGTCGGTGGCCGATCCGTACGACGTCAAGGTGTACCCGGTCACCGAGCCCTTCGATGCCGACGAGGCGATGCCCCGCGCGGCGGGGCTCGTGGGCGGCCACCGGTCGCGGCGCCCGGGGGAGGGCGGCGAACTGGCCGGGGTACGCGTCTTCGCCCCCGGTGATCGGCTGCGCCGCATCGACTGGCGCGTGTCGCTGCGCGCCCGGCAGCTGCACGTGGCGGCCACCCTGTCCGACCGCGACGCCGAGGTCGTGCTGCTGCTCGACGTGCTCGCCGAGGCCGGGCGCTCAGGCGGCATCGCTGGCAGCGCGTCGGTGCTCGACACGACCGTCCGGGCGGCTGCCGCGATCTCCGAGCACTACCTGCACCGCGGCGACCGGGTCTCGCTGCTGGAGTACGGCACGTCCGCTCGGCGGCTGCGCCCCGCCACCGGCCGCCGGCAGTACCTGACCGTGCTGGAGTGGCTGCTCGACGTGCGCGCCGAGCCGTCGCCGTACGAGCCGTACGACCAGGTCTTCGGCCCGCACCTGCTCTCCTCGAACGCGCTCGTCGTGGTGCTGACCCCGCTGGTCGACGGGCGGTCGGCGGCCATGCTCGCCCGTCTGGCACGCGCCGGTCGCTTCGTCGTCGCGGTCGACACCCTGCCCACCGGGGCGATGCCGTCGCGGCGTAGCTCCTGGACCGACGTGGCGTACGGACTGTGGCGGCTGGAGCGCGACAACACGATCGGTCAGCTTCGCGAGCACGGGGTGCCGGTGGTGCCCTGGGCCGGGGCGGGCAGCCTCGACCTCGTGCTCCGTGACGTCGCCCGGCTGGCCTCCGCGCCGAAGGCGGTGCTCCGGTGAGCGCGAGGAGTGAGCTTCGGCGGCCTGGAGCCGAGCGAGGATGTCCGCCTGCGAGCCCCGTAGTCGCAACCGAAAGGAAGGCTCGGTGAACGCGGCGATCACGCAGGCCCTCACGCTCTTCAGCCGCATCACGTTCGCCCCGATGCTGGTGCGCGCCATGCTGCTCGGCTGCACCATGGCGGCGTTCGTGACCGCGTTCTCGCCGGAGATGCTGACCGGGTACATGCTCGGCATCCTGACCCTCCAGGCGGGCCTGGCGGCGGTGCTGCCGCGCAGCCCATGGGTAACGATCGCGGTGCTCATCGCGGTCGGCGGGTGGGGCGTCTCGACGATCTGGTACGACGAGCCGATCGAGCTGTGGCGGCTGGTGGGTCTCGCCACCTTCCTGTACCTGACGCACAGCCTCGCCGCGCTCGCGTCCGCGCTGCCATACGACGCCATCGTCGCGCCCGAGGTGCTTTTCCGGTGGATCTCCCGGGCGCTCGCCGTGACGCTCGCCTCAGCGGTTCTGGCCGTGCTCGTCCTGGGCGGGGTCGACAGGGCCGGCGACCGGCCCTTCCTCCTGGCGGCGCTCGCGGGCCTGGCGGTCGCCGTCGGCGCCTCGGCACTCCTGTCCTGGCTCCTGCGCCGCTCTTGATCACGGGGAGCGTCGCCCGGGTCACAGCCGTGCGGATCGATCGGGTGTGAGGGCGGTCTCAGGAGGAAGATAGAGGCCGTGAAACCGCAGCGGATTCTTGTGGTGGGGGCCGGCCATGTAGGGCTTTACGCGGCCCTGCGGCTGTCCGACAAGGTGCGCCGGCGCGAGGCCGAGGTCACGGTCGTCGATCCACAGCCGCACATGACGTACCAACCGTTCCTGCCGGAGGCGGCGGCGGGAAACATCTCTCCACGGCACTCCGTCGTGCCGTTGCGCCGCGAGCTGCGGCGCTGCCGCATCGTGTCCGGCGCGGTCACCCGGATCGAGCACGCGCGCAAGGTCGCGACCGTGCAGCCGATCATCGGTCCGGCCCGCGAGATCGAGTACGACCACATCGTGGTGGCGCCCGGCTCGGTCTCCCGCACCCTCCCGATCCCCGGCCTGCGCGAGCACGGCATCGGGTTCAAGACCATCGGTGAGGCCATCTACCTGCGCAACCACGTGCTCGACCGGCTCGACGTGGCCGCTGCCACGCGAGACACGGAGACCCGGCGACGCGCGCTGACGTTCGTCTTCGTCGGCGGCGGATACGCCGGCATCGAGGCGCTCGCCGAGATGGAAGACATGGCTCGGGACGCGCTCAAGTACTACCCCGAGCTCGAGCAGGGCGACATGCACTGGGTGCTCGTCGAGGCGACCCAGCGGGTGCTGCCCGAGGTCGACCGCGACATGGGTGCCTACACCGTGAAGCAGCTGATCAAGCGCGGGCTAGACATCCGGCTCGACACCCGGCTGGAGTCGTGCGTCGACGGTGTGGTGAAGCTCTCCGACGGCGACAGCTTCCCGGCCGACACGATCGTGTGGACCGCGGGCGTGAAGCCGTCGCCGATGCTCGACCACACCGACCTGCCACGTGACCCCCGCAGCCGGATCACCTGCCTGCCCACCCTCCAGGTGGTCGACGGTGACCGGGTGCTCGACGGTGCCTGGAGCGCGGGCGACTGCGCTGCGGTGCCCGATCTCACCGGGCCGCCGGGCACCTACTGCTCGCCGAGCGCGCAGCACGCGGTACGCCAGGCGGTGCGCCTGGCCGACAACATCCGCGACGTCATCCGGGGCAAGGCGCCGACGCCGTACAAGCACAAGCACGTCGGCAGCGTCGCCAGCCTGGGCCTGCACAAGGGCGTCGCCCAGGTGTACGGGATCAAGCTCACCGGTCCGCTCGCCTGGTTCATGCACCGGACGTACCACGTGAGCCGGATCCCGTCGTTCAACCGCAAGGTGCGCGTGGTGATCGACTGGACGCTGGCGTTCTTCCTCAAGCGCGAGGTCGTGGCGCTGGGGCAGCTCCACGACCCGCGTGAGGAGTTCACCGAGGTCACCCCGAAGGTGCCCGGCTAGACCTTCCAGATCCAGGCGTCGGCGACCTGCGTGCCCGGCCCGTACAGGGCATCGAGCGTGGCACGCAGGTCGTCGCGGTGGGGGGCGTCGACGAGTACGACGCACGAGGCGCCCCAGTGCGCGACGTCTTCCCGGGCCTCGCGGAGCTGGTCGGGGCCGATCGCGGGCACGCCGCCCTCCTTGGCCACCTTTTCCAGCAGCCGTGAGGTCGGCCGCTTGGCGATGCCCATGGACGCCTTGCCCCGCGAGCCGTACGGCCCGATGAAGAAGCCCTCGGGAAGGCCGAACTCGGCGTCTGCGGCCGCCGCCCAGCGCATCGCCCACGGCTGTGGCGGGGTCGGCAGAGGCACGGGCACGAGCACTCCACCGGGCTGGACGCACTCGCGCCAGTGTCCGCCCGCGATGAACTCCGGCAGCGCCGGACGGTCGGCCGTGGGCAGCGGCGCCGGGAAGATCGGCAGCAGCGCGGCGAGGATCACCCCTGGCACCACCAGGCGGGTGGTGCGGGAGGCATCACGCAACGCCTTGTCGATCGCCAGCACGAGCACCGTGGCGACCAGCGGCAGCAGCGCCAAGGCGAACCGCATGGGCAGCGCGCCGTCGACGACGGGCAGCCCGACCAGGACCGAGTAGGGACCGTGGATGTCGCTGCGCTTGCCGTTGAGCACGATGTCGGGCCCGAGCGACAGCCACGCCATCAGCACACCGGCGACCGTGCACGCGATGACCAGCGGCCGGCGGATCTGCCAGACCACGTAAACGACGGTGACCAGCAGCAGCGGCCAGCCCAGGAACGTGTTGTATTCCGCCGCGCCCGTCGACAGCTTCTTCGAGGCCTCGGAGCCCGCGATGGACAGCGGCGAAATGGCCGTCCAACTGGCCAGGTCGGCCGAGAAGTAGTGTGGGCTGAACACGCCGTTGGGCACGCTCTGCGGCCCGGCGAACTGGAACCACAGCGGGTACGCCAGCAGTACGACCGCGGTGCCGGCGGTCACCCCGAGCCCGCGGAGGAAGCCGGGCGCCACCCGCTTGGCCCACTGGCGGCGCGTGAAGGCGTACGCGATGGCCATGATCGCGAGGGTGAAGGCCGTCAGGAAGAGCACCTCTTCGCCGATGAAGACCTGGACGGCGACCGTCACCGCGAGCCATAGGCCCGACGTGATCACCTTTCGCCGGCTCGCGATGTCGTCTTCCGGATCGGCCGCCCGTGCCATCCGGACCACTAGCCAGACCATGACCGGCACCAGCCACTGGGCGGTCATGTGGAGGTGGCTGTTGTTCTGCGAGATGATGCCCGGCCCGAAGCCGCACAGCCCGCCGCCGACCGCCGCGGCGAACCGCCGGGCGCCCAGCACCCGGGTGTAGAGGAAGTACCAGGCGACGGCGGTGCCCGCCAGGTTGCCGGCAGCGATGAGCGCGAAGGTCACGGGCACGCCGAAGATCAACGTGACTGGTGTGAAGAGCGTGCCCAGCGCGATCACTGTGGTGTTGGCGAGCAGGTTGACGCCGTCCGGGGCGTTCAGCCGGTCGGTCAGCAGGCTCAGGTCGCCGAAGAAGAACTTGGTGTCGGCGGCCAGGAACCACTCGTACAGCACCTGGTCTTCGGGGTTGAGGGCCATGACCCGGCTCCCGGGGTCGGGCCAGAGCCCGTGCGTGACCCAGCCCGCGAGCGCGAGGAACACCAGGCAGACCAGCGCGTCTGGCGCGTACGGCCGGGCCCACGCCGCGAGCCGGGTGCGTCTCGGCGGCGCGCCGTGTGCCGTGTCGTTGGCGGTGCTGGCCGAGGTCTCGATGGTGGCCTCGCCGGTGTTGGAGTGAGCGGCGCGGGCAGTGCTGGTCACGGCCTTGACCCTAGTGCCGATGGCCCGTCCAGGTGCGCCCTGGTGGGCATCCACCCGCTACCGTGGCATCTGCGCGCAGGTCGCGCCCCTGCCCGGGTGGTGGAAAGGCAGACACGGCCGCCTTAAAAGCGGCTGCCGAGAGGCATGCGGGTTCGAATCCCGCCCCGGGCACGATCCCCCCACAGCCCGCGCACACAACTTCGCTCCGGCCAATTACCCTTGATGCGCACGGTCATGTGATCTGACCATGCTCAACCCTTCGAGGGAGGCTTGACGTGAAGACTTCCAACCCGGTGCTAAGCCGGCTCGGCCAGGCGGCGGAGCGGGAGCGGGCCGCCGGGTACGCCCCTGCCGGTCAATACGGCGCCCCCAGCTACGGCGAGCCGTATCCGACCGCCGCCGGCTACCCGGCTGCGCCACCCACTACGCAGCCCATGACCATCGACGATGTCGTCGTCAAGACCGTGACGCTGCTGGCCATCGTCGGTGCCTCCGCCGCGGCGGCCTGGGTGCTCGTGCCGGACTCGCTCACGGGTGCGGCCTGGATCGGTGCGGCGCTCGTCGGCCTCGTCCTCGGTCTGGTCATCTCGTTCTCCCGGATGGCCAACCCGGCGCTCGTGGTGACGTATGCCGTCATCGAGGGCGTCTTCGTCGGCATGGTCAGCAAGTTTTTCGAGGTCGTCGCCGGCTACCAGGGCATCGTCCTCCAAGCCGTCGTGGCCACGTTTGGCCTGTTCTTCGTGATGGCGATGCTCTACAAGGCCCGGGTCATCCGGGCCACGCCGAAGTTCGTCCGTGGCATGATCGCGGTGATGGCGGGCCTGTTCGCCGTCATGCTCATCAATTTCGTGCTGGCCATCTTCGGCTTCAACACCGGCCTGCGTGACAACGGCCTGCTCGGCATCGGGTTCAGCCTCGTCTGCATCGTCGTCGCCTCGCTGAGCTTCGTGCTGGCCTTCGCCGCGGTCGAGGAGGGCGTCCGGCTCGGCCTGCCACAGCGGTACTCGTGGACGGCCGCATTCGGCATCCTGGTGAGCCTCATCTGGCTGTACGTCGAGATGCTGCGCTTGCTGAGCTACTTCCAGGGCGACGACTGACGCTCGCCCCGTTCCAGCGCTGGACGCCCGCTCCCGGTCCCGGGGGCGGGCGTTCCGCTGATTAGGCTGCGTGGCGATGAGCGCACAGGAGTTGAGCCAGGCGGTCGAACGGCTGAGCCGGCACGTGGGGCACTGGGAGGCGCCGCGCTGGGGCGTCGTGGCGTTCGCCGCCGAGGGCACCCGCGCCGAGGTGGTGCACGGTCTCGTCCAGCGGATGGCCGATCGCGCCGCCGACGCCGAGGGCCAGCCCCGCAGGCAGGTGCCCCGCCTGAGCGTGGACACCAGCCTCCTCGACCAGCTGCGTGTGGTGTCCGCAGACCTGCTGGCGGCGTCGCCAGCCGACGATGTGCTGGCGACCGCCGCCGATGACGTGCGGAGCGTCCAGAGCGCGTTATAGGCGCTCGACGATCATGGCCATGCCCTGGCCACCGCCGACGCACATGGTCTCCAGACCGACCGCCTTGTCATGCCAGTCGAGCGCGTTGAGCAGCGTGCCGGTGATCCGGGCGCCGGTCATGCCGAACGGGTGACCGACGGCGATCGCGCCGCCCATCACGTTCAGCTTCTCGACCGGGATGGAAAGGTCGCGGTACGACGGGATGACCTGGGCGGCGAACGCCTCGTTGATCTCCACCAGGTCGACGTCGTCGATGGTCATGCCGGCCCGCTTGAGAGCCTGGCGGGACGCCTCGACCGGGCCAAGTCCCATGATCTCGGGGGAGAGTGCGGTCACGCCGGTCGAAACGACCCGGGCCAGCGGCGTGATGCCCAGCTCCCGGGCGCGGGTGTCACTCATGATCACCACGGCGGCGGCGCCGTCGTTGAGGGGACAGCAGTTGCCGGCGGTGATCGTGCCGTCGGGCCGGAAGACCGGCTTCAACCCGGCCACGCCCTCCATCGTGACGCCGGGGCGCGGGCCGTCGTCGGTGCTGACCACCTCGCCGGACGGCACGGTCACCGGGGTGATCTCACGGGCCCAGAAGCCGTCGGCGATCGCCTTCTCAGCGTTGTTCTGGCTGCGTACCCCAAACTCGTCCATGTCTTCCCGGGTCACCCCGTAGACCTGAGCGAGGTTCTCGGCGGTCTGGCCCATCGCCAGGTAGATGTCTGGCAGCTCACCGTCGGCGCGCGGGTCGTGCCACACGTCGGCGCCGCCCTTCGCCCGCTCGGCGGAACGCTCACTGGCAGCGGCGAACCGCGGGTTTTCCCAGCTGCCGCCCACGGCTGCCTGCGCCTCCGGCGGCAGCCCATCGGAGCTGCCCCGGGCGTACCGGGACACGCACTCCACACCCGCCGAGACGAAGACGTCACCCTCGCCCGCCTTGATCGCGTGGAACGCCATGCGGGTGGTCTGGAGCGACGACGCGCAGTACCGCGTGACCGTGGCGGCTGGCAGCTTGTCGAGGCCGAGCAGGGTGGCGACCACCCGACCCATGTTGAAGCCCTGCTCGCCGCCGGGCAGTCCACAGCCCAGGTACAGGTCGTCGATCTCGGCGGTGTCGAGCTGCGGCACCTTGTCGAGCGCCGCCCGCACGATGGTGGCGGCCAGGTCGTCGGGGCGTACCTCACGCAGCGAGCCCTTGTGGGCCCGGCCGATGGGAGACCGGGCGGTGGCGACGATGACGGCTTCAGGCATACGGGTGACTGTACTCGCTAGTAACGTCGGTGTCGGTAAGCAACCCGTGGCGACTAGCGACGGTGAACGACCTGAATTCCGGTAACCTCGGTGTCGGTAAGCAACCCGTGGCGACTAGCGACGGTGAACGACCTGAATTCCGGTTCGGTTCACTTAGCGGGAAGTCGGGACCGCTGCCCTGATCACAGCGGGTAGCAGGGCGTGCGCCCACACCCGGTAGCCGTCGGCGGACGGGTGGAAGCCGTCGTAGCAGAGCGTGCCCGCGTCGGCCCGGAAGACCGCACCCGTCTCAGCGGCCAGGTCGACCACCGTGCCGCCCGCGGAGAGCACGGCACGGGTCTGTGCCCGCGCCATCCGCCGGCCAAGCCAGCCCACCACCTGGCGCAGCGGCGGGGCCACGGCCCGCACCGCGCCCAGGTCGGGGCAGGTGCCCACCACCACCTCGACCCCGGCGTCCCGCAGGCGCCGGACCGCCGCGCCCAGGTATGCCGCGGCCTCTGACGGCCGCCGCGCGCTGGTGGCGTCGTTTGCCCCGATCAGGACGACCGCGACGTCGGGCCGCTCGCCCAGCAGCGCCCGGGCCACCTGGGTCGCCAGGTCGGTCGACCGGGAGCCGGACACGCCGACGCAGGAGAGCTGGACGTGCCGCGGTGACAGGCCCGCCGTGCCGTCCGCCAGCATCTGCGCGAGCTGGCCGCCGATCGTGTCGGCGAGCCGCTCCACCCCGACGCCGAGCGCCGACGAGTCGCCGAGCAGCACCAGACGCAGCGGCGGCGCGCTCACGGGCCCCATCGTGGTGCGCAGCGCCAGGTTCATCTCCGGCTTCGCGTACCGCCGGTTGCGGGCCACGATCGCCTCTGTGGCCAGCACCGCGGCGCCGCCCATCGTGCCGGCGACGAACGTGAGCACCGCGGCTTTGCCAGCGTGCCGGGCCCACCTCATGCGCGTCACCTCACACCTGTCGCTGCGTTTCACCCAAGGGTACGGCGGCATCGAGCGAAGTCTGGGGCTCGGTGAACCACCGCGTGTGCCGGCGCAGCTCAGCCCAGCGTCCGGCCGGCCCGCGGTCGCGCCCGGCCACCTGTGCACCGGTGACCTCGGTGCCGGCGCGCTTGGCCGCCTCCTGGGCCGCTTGCGGAAGCGAGCGAACGCCCTCGGCTTGGCTGAGCGCCCGCGTCTCGCCGGCCCCCAATGCGGCCAGCGCGGTCGGCAGGAGCGCCGCGACGGCCACCGCGTAACCGTCGGCCGACGGGTGGAACCTGTCCCAGGCGAACATCCGCGTCGGCTCCGCCCTGAAACGGGGCCCGAGCAGGTCGGCGAGCGACACCGTGCGGCCGCCGGCCTCCACCACCGCCACGGTCTGCGCCCTCGCCAGCTGGCGGCTCCAGTGCCTGGCCAGCCACCGCAGCGGCGGCTTGATCGGCTGGATCGTGCTCAGGTCGGGACACGTGCCCACCACCACCTCCACGCCGGCGGCCCGCAGATCGCGTACCGCGTTGACGAGGTGACGCACAGCGATGGTGAACGACGAGCGGTGGGTCACATCGTTGCCGCCGATCAGGATGATCGCCAGGTCGGGCTTTACCTCCAGCGCGGCCTCGACCTGCGGCGCGAGGCCGGCGGAGGTCGCGCCGACCACCGCGAAGCGGTGCAGGCGCACCGGCCGGCGCAGCCGGCGGGAGATCGCCATCGCGAGCAGCACGCCCGGCGTCTCCCGGGACCGGTGCACGCCGTAGCCGGCGGCCGACGAGTCGCCCAGCACGACCAGCGAGACCGGCGGGCCCGGCAACCTGCCGCCGTAGAGCCCGTCGCCGCGCGGCGGCGGCGCCTCCGCCATCGGAATGGTCCGGCGCGTCCGCTGGGCCTGCGCCGCGAGCACCCCCAACACGCTTCCCGTAGCCGCCGCGGCCACCCCCGCGCCGACCGCCATCGCCTTCGCGACCCGCCAACCGGTCCGACTCATCTGTGCCCCCCTGTGGCATACGAGGTTATCGCGACGCCACGACACGATTGAGTCTTGCGCCGCCGGGGCACCATAGGAGGCATGGGTAGGACCTTGAAGCGTGCCGCGGCGTTCAGTGCGCTCGGGCGGGCGATCACCGCGGGTGCGCGCGGCGGGCCGTCGATCGGCAAGCGGCTGGCCGCCCTGCCGCGCATGATCAAAGCGACGATGAAGGGCGAGTACGACGGTGGGCTCCGGCTGGCGCTCATGTCGGCTGCGATGGTCTACGTCGCTTCCCCGATCGACGCGGTGCCCGAGGCGCTGCTGTTGGTGATCGGCCTCGCCGACGACGCCCTCGTGATCACCTGGCTGGCCGGTGCCGTGCTGGCCGAGACCGAACGGTTCCTGACCTGGGAGGCGCGCCGCGAGAGCGTAATTCCGGGCACCGTACTCTGAGCTGGTGCACTACTACGACAACGTCGTCGAACTGATCGGCAAAACTCCCCTGGTCAAGCTGCGCAACGTGACCGCCGGCATCCCGGCGACCGTGCTGGCCAAGGTCGAATACCTCAACCCCGGCGGATCCGTGAAAGATCGGATCGCGCTGCGCATGGTCGAAGAGGCCGAGCAGGCGGGACTGCTCAAGCCCGGGGGCACGATCGTCGAGCCCACCAGTGGCAACACCGGCGTCGGGCTCGCGCTGGTCGCACAGCTGCGCGGATACCGCTGCGTGTTCGTGTGCCCCGACAAGGTGAGCCAGGACAAGCAGGACGTGCTCCGGGCGTACGGCGCCGAGGTGGTGGTCTGCCCCACCGCGGTCGCCCCCGAAGACCCCCGCTCGTACTACAACGTCTCCGACCGCCTCGCCCGTGAGATTCCCGGCGCGTGGAAACCCGACCAGTACTCCAACCAGGCCAACCCGCGCTCGCACTACGAGACCACCGGGCCGGAGCTGTGGAAGCAGACCGACGGACGGATCACGCACTTCGTGGCGGGCGTCGGCACCGGCGGCACGATCTCCGGCGTCGGCCGGTACCTGAAGGAAGCCTCCGGTGGCACGGTGCGCATCGTCGGCGCCGACCCGGAGGGCTCGGTGTACTCGGGTGGCACCGGCCGGCCGTACCTGGTCGAAGGGGTCGGCGAGGACTTCTGGCCGCAGACGTACGACCGGACCGTGTGCGACGAGATCGTCAAGGTTTCCGACAAGACGTCGTTCGAGCTGACCCGGCGGCTGGCGCGCGAAGAAGGGCTGCTGGTCGGCGGTTCGTGCGGGATGGCAGTCGCCGCCGCGCTCGAAGTCGCCAGCCGGGCCGCGCCCGACGACGTGGTCGTGGTCCTGCTGCCGGACGGCGGCCGCGGCTACCTCTCCAAGCTCTTCAACGACGACTGGATGGCCCGGTACGGCTTCCTTGAGACCGGCACCGCCGAGCCCACCGTGTCGGACGCCCTGTCGAGCAAGCCGGGCGGGATGCCGTCGCTCGTGCACGTGCACCCGACCGAGACGGTGCGCGACGCGATCGACTACATGCGCGAGTACGGCGTCTCGCAGCTGCCGGTGCTGAAGGCAGAGCCGCCCGTCGTGACCGGCGAGGTGGCCGGGTCGATCGCGGAGAAGGACCTGCTCGACGCGCTCTTCACCGGGCGCGCCCATCTGCACGACACGATCGAGCGCCACATGGGTCCGGCGCTGCCCATGATCGGCGTTGGTCAGCCGGTGGGCGAGGCCGTCCGCCTGCTGGAAAAGGCGGACGCCGCCCTGGTCCTGGTAGACGGCAAGCCCACAGGCGTCCTAACCCGCCAAGACCTCCTGGCCTACCTAGGCACCACTCCTTAGCCCCGCCCTTCGCGGTGCTGCGGGTGGTCGGTCGCCCGATCCCTCCCATCGATCAAGGGCAAACGCGCGCGCTTTGATCTCCGATCCACGTGCATCTGCCCTTGATCGATGGAGATCTCCTTGATCGACGCGCTGGGTGGTAGGAGGCCGGCCGCCTTGGTCAGGGCGCCGAAGGCGTCGGCTAGGCGCCAGGCGGCGCGGTCGCGGGGTCCGACCGGGTTGGAGATCGTACGCAGCTCGGCGAACGGCAGGCCCGCCGCCGCGGCGGCGCACGCGACGCCGTACCCCTCCATGGCCTCGGCCACCGCCGCCGGATAGCGGGCGGCGAGCGCCTCGGCGCCATCAGCCGTGCCGGTCACGGTGTTGACCGTCAGCACGTCGCCGACGACCGCGTGGGGTAACGCCGCGCGGAGCGCCGCAAGCAGCGACTCGTCGACTGCGGCGATCGCGGAGCCGAAGCCCAGCTCGTCGAGCGGGATGAACCCGTCGGGGGAGTCGGCGCCCAGGTCGGCGGCGATGCTGCGGGTGGCGAGCACGGTGCCGCCGACGGGCGCCTGGCCGGGGAAGCCGCCACCGATGCCGGCGCTCAGCACCGCCCGATATGGACGGCCAGCGGCTTCGGCAAGCGCCAGCAAGCGCGCCGTGCCGGCTGCCGCGGCCGGTGCGCCCACCCCGACGACCTCCACCGTGGACGCTGCGTCGACCGTGGTGCGGATGGCGTCGGCTTCGGGGGCGACGGCGGTGACGATGAGGAGCGTCACGACGGCGGGCCGGACGTTGGCCGGTACACGTGGAAACCTGGCGGTGGGGCGGGTGAGATTGGCGCGTCGCTCTCGGGCTCGCTCTTTGCCGGCTGCGAAGGCTCTGCCTTCGCGGGCTTGGCCGCGGACGGCGCCGGGGGCGGCGGTGACGGCTCAGCGGGCTCGTCGGCGGAGGAGCGGCCGTTGAGCTTCTCCTTGCGCAGCGTGCCCGCGACCACGATGGCCCGCACCGCCGCGAGCACCGCGAACACCGTGCCCACCGCGATGCCGAGGCGCCCACCGAACGGGATCAGCCCTGCCGCGCCGCCGCCCACCCACGCGAGCATGAGCACGGTCTCGGAGCGGGCGAACGCGCTGGCCCGCAGCCGGTCGACGATGCGTTCCTGGATGGACGCGTCGACCGCGAGCTTGGAGATGCCGCTCATGAAACCGGTCACCAGGCAGAGCAGCGCGACCATGGCCAGCGAAAATTTGAGGGTCGTCAGCACCGCCACGCCGGCCACGATGATCATCCCGCTGGATTGGAGGGCGGCGGGACGGTGGATGTTGATGCGGGTGCCGAGGGCGGTGGCGAAGAAACCACCGATGACGAGCGCGCCGCCGGCCAGGCCGAGCGCAGCCTCGTCGCCGACGTCGCGGCCGAGGAAGACCGTGGTCAGCGCGCCAGCCTTGATCGCGAACGCCAGGAACAGCAGTAGGAATCCGTGTAGTGCGCGCAGCGCGGCGCTGCCCACCAGCGTGGATGTGACCAGCCGGCCGGTCAGCGCCCGCTCGCCGCGCCGCAGGCCCATGATTGAGAACCGTGGCGGCACGGTCTCGGGCGGGTCGGAGTCGGCGCGGGGCGGGAGCCGCAGCGCGATGACCATGCCGACAAGGAAGATCACCGAGGCGACCCGCAGTGGCCACTGTGGCCCGATCTTGAATGCCGCCAGCCCCAGCGGGGTGACCACGGCGCCGGCGATCATGCCGTACACGCCGGCGCGGGCGGCAGCCTGGGACAGTCCCATGCCGACGGGCAGCAGGCGGGGCACTGCCGCGGACCGCGCCACGCCGTACGCGCGGGAGAGGGCCAGGACACCGAACGCCGCCGGGTACAGGCCAAAACCGTGGATGTAGTCGGACATCAGCCACGCGAGGAAGGCGCGGCCGAGCATCGTGGCGGCGAGGGCGTACCGCCGGCCGTGCCGGAAGTGATCCAGTAGGGGCCCGGCCACGGGCGCCAGCAGCGCGAACGGGATCATCGTGATCAGCAGGTACAGCGCAACCCCGCTGCGCGCCTCGCCGAGCGGCACGCTGAAGAAGATGGTGCCGGCCAGCCCGATCGCGATGAGGGTGTCGCCCGCGTACGAAGCGGCGTGCAGGTCGAGCAGGCGCGTCATGCCGACCTCGCCACCGGCGCCCTTTTCGCGTACCTGGCCGACCTTGCGGGTCACCCAGCGCCCGCTGGTCAGCGATCCTCGGACAGCCAGCCGTGCCGTACGGATCGCCGAGCCGGCGGCTCGCCCGGCAGAAGGCAACAGCGGCATCCCATCATTCTGGCCTATGAAACAATGTTCGACGTGACCAGGACGTCCACCACCCGTGCTGCCCGACTCGACCAGGTATGTGCCGATGCCGTAGACCTGGCGCGCGCGGCCATCACCGAGGTCGAGCCGTCCGACGTGGGTGACCACTTAGAAGCGGTGGCCGAGGGCGACCGGCTGGTGACCCACTTCTTCGAGTGCCACCTCGCGGGATACCGCGGGTGGCGCTGGGCGGTCACCGTGACCCGGGTGCCGCGCAGCAAGCACGTCACCGTGTGCGAGACAGTCCTGCTGCCCGGCCCCGACGCGCTGATGGCCCCCGGCTGGGTGCCGTGGCACGAGCGGCTGCAGCCGGGCGACCTGGGCGTGGGTGACCTGCTGCCGACGTCCGCCGACGACGACCGGCTCGCGCCGGGATACACGCTGTCCGACGATCCAGCGGTCGAAGACGTTTCCTGGGAGCTTGGCCTCGGCCGCGTCCGCGTGATGTCCCGTGAGGGCCGGATCGACGCGGCGCAGCGCTGGTATGACGGTGACGCCGGGCCCGACGCGCCGATCTCGGTCGGGGCGCCCAAGGCGGCGCGGTGTGGCTCGTGCGGCTTCTACCTACCGCTCGCGGGTTCGCTCCGGCAGTCGTTCGGGGCATGTGGAAACCTGTACGCCCCCGACGACGGGCGGGTGGTCAGCGTCGACCACGGCTGTGGTGCGCACTCCGAGGCGCTTCGCGAGCCCGAGCCGCCGGTCGAGGAGCTGCCGACCGTATACGACGACAGTGAGGTCGAGTCGGTCGCGGTCAGCCGCGCCCCCGGCTCGGTCCAGGCGAGCGAGCCGGCAGAGCCGTACGGCCACCCCTAGCCTTCTCGGCGCCGCCGGCGGTTGGCATCGTGGCGGAGCATCACAGCCAGGCCGAGGAAGCCGAGCAGGAAGCCCGCGAGGCAGGTCCACAGCCAGTCGGTGTGGTCGTTGTCGGCGAGCCAGTCGCGGAAGAAGATCAGCAGGACCAGGCCGACGAGCGCCCAGATCACGATGCCCGCGACGGCGAACGGCACCATCGGTGGATCGAGGGGCGCGACCCGGCGCGGCTCGTCTTGATCAGACACCAGCCAAGAGTACGGCGTTGTAACGCGGGGGTGCTTCCTCGGCGCCACTGTGATCTGGGACGATGCGCGCAGCCGTATCCATGATCATAGGTGAGGTTCCGTGGACCGCTTCGACCGGTTCTTTGAGATATCCGCCCGTGGCTCGACGCTGAGCCGGGAGATCCGTGGCGGGTTGGCCACCTTCTTCACGATGGCGTACATCGTCGTGCTGAACCCGCTCATCCTGTTTGGCTCGGCGGACGCCGACGGTGCCAAGCTCGCCATCCCGGCGGTGGCCGCCGCTACGGCGCTGGTCGCGGGCGTGATGACGATCCTGATGGGCGTCGTGGCGCGGTTCCCGCTCGCGCTGGCCGCCGGCCTCGGCGTCAACGCCCTCGTGGCGTACGAGATCGCGCCGGAGATGACCTGGGCCGACGCCATGGGCCTGGTGGTGATCGAAGGCGTGATCATCGCCATCCTGGTGCTCACCGGGCTGCGTACCGCCGTGTTCCGCTCCGTGCCGACCGAGCTCAAGACCGCGATCGGGGTCGGCATCGGCCTCTTCCTCGCACTGATCGGGTTCGTCGACGCGGGCTTCGTCAAGGGCAACGCCGGCACCCCGCCGGTGGGCCTCGGCATCGGCGGCCTGCTGGTGACGTGGCCGGCGTTCGTGTTCGTGGTCGGCCTGCTCGCGACGCTGGTGCTGGTCGTACGCCGGATGAAGGGCGCGATCCTCATCGGCATCTTGGGTACGACGGTGCTCGCCATCATCGTGGAGGCGATCGCCGACGTCGGCCCGGCCGGTGGCCCGGAGGGCAACCCGCACGGTTGGTCGCTCAACGTGCCGGAGTGGCCGTCGAACTGGAACGCGACGCCCGATCTGTCGCTGCTTGGCAACTTCAACGTGCTGGGCGCCTGGGACCGGGCCGGTGTGCTGGTCGCGCTGATGTTCGTGTTCACCCTTTTGCTCACCGACTTCTTCGACACGATGGGCACGATGGTCGCGGTGGGCCAGGAGGGCGGCCTGCTCGACGACAAGGGGATGCCCCCGCGTACCCGGGAGATCCTGCTCGTCGACTCGGTGGCCGCCGCCGCGGGTGGTGCCGCGAGCGTGTCGAGCAACACCTCGTACATCGAAAGTGCCGCCGGTGTCGCGGAGGGCGCCCGGACCGGCGTGGCCAACCTGGTGACCGGCGTTCTGTTCCTGGTGGCGATGTTCCTGGCGCCGCTGGTTCAGTTGGTGCCGTTCGAGGCGGCCTCGTCGGCGCTGGTGATCGTCGGCTTCCTGATGATGACGGCGGTACGCCTGATCGACTGGACCAACTACGAGATCGCCATCCCTGCGTTCCTGACCATCGTGCTGATGCCGTTCACGTACTCGATCTCCAACGGGATCGGCGCCGGCGTCATCTCGTACGCGCTGCTGAAGGTGGCGAGCGGAAAGGCCCGTGAGGTGCACCCGCTCCTCTATGCCGTGGCCGCGCTGTTCGTGCTGTACTTTTTGCGCGGTCCTATCGAGACCTGGCTCTTCTGAGCCGTCGTCGAGGGTGATCGCGATCATAACCAGTGGTCGTTAGCTTGGCTTATTAGCTAAGCTAACGAACGTGACGGAGCGGATGGTGATGGCGGTGCGTGTTACTGCCGTTCAGCTCGCGCCCATGCTGCGCGACGCGATCACCAGGCTCAACCGACGGGTGCGGCAGGCCCGCCCGGTCGGCGACCTCACGGTGACTCAGCTCTCCGCGCTGACCAGCCTCGAGCTGGCCGGTGCCCTGACTCCCCGCGAGCTCGCCGATGTCGAGCGGGTCCAGCCGCCGACGATGACCAAGATCGTCGCAAAGTTGGAAGACCGTGGCCTCGTGCTGCGATCTCCCCACCCGACCGACGGCCGGCAGGTGATCCTGTCGGCCACCGAGTCGGGGCGCGCGGTGCTCGCTCGCCATGAGCGGGCGCGCGACGAGTGGCTGGCCGCGAGGCTGGCCGAGCTGACCCCGGAGGAACGCGACTCGCTGCGGCGGGCCGCGGAGATCCTGCAGAAGGTCGCCCGCGCCTGACCCTTCGGGGCACCGGGTCCGCTTCGTCCACTGTGGATGACGCGCATTGACCCGAGGAGGCGCACCCCGAGTGCGGGCGAAGCTGAGCACGACGTTCCAATCCCTCAAGGTCCGCAACTACCGGCTGTTCACGATCGGTCAGCTCACCAAGCTGATCGGCGTCTGGATGATGTTCATCGCCCAGGACTGGCTCGTCCTGGAGCTGTCGAACGATTCGGCGACCGCGCTGGGCGTGGTCACCGCGCTCCAGTTCACCCCGGTACTCCTGCTGACGCTGATCTCCGGGCGGCTGGCCGACCGGTACGACAAGCGGCTGCTCCTGGTCATCGCGAACGCGACCTGGAGCGTGCTGGCGTTGGGAATGAGCGTGCTCGTGGTGACCGGCGCCGTGCGGCTCTGGCACGTCTTCGCCTTCGCCGGCCTGCTCGGATTCGCCAACGCGCTCGAGACGCCGGTACGGCAGGCGTTCGTCTCCGAACTGGTCGGCGGAGCGTTGCTGCCCAACGCGCTCTCGCTCTCCTCGGCCACCTTCAACACCGCCCGGATTGCCGGGCCGGCGCTGGCCGGTGTCGCGATCGCGGCGTTCGACGTCGGACCGGTCTTCATGATCAGCGCGGTTAGCTCGCTGGCGCCGCTCTTCGGCCTGTTCATGATGCGCGCGGCCGAACTGCACCGGGCCGAGCTGCTGCCGATCGACCAGCGTGACGCGGCGCGCGTGGTCGACGGACTGCGGTACGTCGCGCACCGGCCCGACCTGCTGCTTCCGATGGCGCTCATGTCCGTCATCGGCATGGTGCTGTTCAACTTCCAGCTCACCCTCGCGGCGCTCGCCAAGACCGTCTTCAACACGAGCGCGGCGTCCTTCGGCCTCTTCACCACGGCGCTCGCCACCGGCGCACTGGTTGGTGCCCTGGCAAGCGGCGGACGGCGGTCGCGCCCGTCGGTCTACGTGGTGATCGGTTCCGCGTTCGCCTTCGCGACGTTCGGCACGCTGGTGGGGCTCGCGCCCACGTACTGGCTCGTCGTCGCGGTGCTGGTCCCGACCGGATTCTTCATGATCTTCTTCGCTCAGGCGTCCAACCAGCGGGTGCAGCTCGGCGTCGACGCCGCGTACCGGGGCCGCGTCATGTCGCTGTGGGTGCTGGTCTTCCTCGGCACCAACCCGGTGGGTGCGCCGCTCATCGGCTGGGTCGCCGAGACGTACGGCGCCGGCGTGAGCATCTGGCTGGGCGGACTGATCTCGATGGTCACGGCCGCTGTAGCGCTCGCCTGGCAGCTTCGCCGCAGCGGCGGCCGTCTGCGGCTGCGGCTCCGTCCGCTCCCGAAGGTGTATGTCATTCACGCGTGAATAAACCCAAACCGGAATTCAGGTCGTTCCCCGTCGTTGGTCGCCACGGGTCCCTTACCGGCACGAAGCTGAATCGGGTGGCGGTCATCGCGACGAGCGCCTAGCGTTGAACGACGTGGCTCCCGTGCGCGCAATGGTGCTGGCGGCGGCGCTCCTAGCGCTGGCGGCACTGCCGGTTGCCATCGCGTTGGTCATCTGCGCCGACGACCTCACCAGAGACCTCCGCACGCGCTTCCGGCGCCGTCGCGAGCGCCGCACCCTGCAACGGCTCGACCGCATGCTCGGCGCGCAGGCCATCCAGATCACCGCGCTCGACGAGCGGCGGCAGCCCAGTATCCAACAGATCGCCGCCGACCTACGCCGGCTCGACAGGCAGCGGCTCGGCGGGGTCGCCACCCAGTCGCGGGTGTGGCACGCCGCGGTGCAGCAGGCGTACGACGACCGGCTGCGCCTCGCCAGCCATAGCCTCGGCGTGGCGGAGCACCTCCAGCAGCTCGACGGCGTCGACCTCGCGATCGAGCGGGTACGCGTCGAGGGCGAGCTGCAAGCCGCCGGTCTCGCGCTCCGGTCCGCCATCCAGCACCGGCAAGACCACTGAGGTGCGGCTCTTCACCGCCGTCTACCCGACAGACGAGGTGGCCGATCATCTGGCGGCGTGCGTGGCGAAACTGCGGGTCAGCCGCGCCGCCGCCGACGGCGTCAACACGCGGTTGGCGCCCCGGAACAACTGGCACGTGACGCTGGCGTTCCTCGGCGAGGTGCCCGACGAGCGCCTGCCCGCCGTCGAGCAGGCGCTCGCCCGGGTTTCCAGTCCGCCGTTCGAGATCAAGGTCGCTGGTGGTGGGCGGTTCGGGCGGGGACGGTTCACCGTTCTATGGGCCGCCCTGGGCGGAGACCTGCCCGCGCTGACCGGGCTCAGCCGCTCCGTCCGGCGCGAGCTGTCTCGCGCCAGGCTGCCGTTCGACCGCAAGCCATTCCGGCCGCACCTGACGATCGCCCGTCCGGGTGACCGGATCGACCGTGCCGAGGTGGCCGCCGATCGCGCCACTCTGGACGCGTACGAGGGTCCACTGTGGCGGGTGGCCGAGGTGGTGCTGATGCGCAGCCACCCCGGCCCGCACCCCGCCTACGACAGGCTGGGCGCCTGGGCGCTGTAAAGAATCACCAGGCCCACGCCTCGGGCGACGAGCCGCCGTTGCCGATCGGCGGAAACAGCTCGTCGAGGCGGTTCAGCACCTGGTCGGAGAAGGTCACGTCGAAGGCTCCGAGCGCCGCGTCGAGCTGTTCGACGGTACGCGGGCCAATGATCGGCGCGGTCACGCCGGGGCGAGACAGCAGCCAGGCCAGCGCCACGTTGGCCGGGTCGTGGCCCAGGTCGGCGCTGAGCTTCTCGAACGCCTCGATCGTGGCTCGGTGCTCGGCCAGCCCGTCGGCCGCGCGCCCGCCCTTTGTGCGCGCCGCGCCGCCCTCGGCCAGCTTGCGGATCGCGCCGCCGAGCAGCCCGCCGTGCAGCGGCGACCACGGGATGACGCCGATGCCGTAGTGCTGCGCGGCGGGCAGCAGGTCGAGCTCGGCGTGCCGGGTGAGCAGGTTGTAGAGGCACTGCTCGGAGACCAGCCCGAGGAAGTCGCGGTGTGCGGCGGACTCCTGTGCCCGGGCGAGGTCCCAGCCGGCGAAGTTCGACGAGCCGACGTAGAGCACCTTGCCCTGGGCGACCAGGATCTCCATCGCCTGCCAGATCTCCTCCCACGGCGTCGTCCGCAGTACGTGGTGCATCTGGAACAGGTCGATCCAGTCGGTCTGGAGCCGGCGCAACGAGTCTTCGCAGGAGCGGACGATGTGCCGGGCGGACAGGCCACGCTCGTTGGGCCAGTCGCCCATCTTCCCGTACACCTTCGTGGCGAGCACGACCTTCTCGCGACGCCCGCCGCCCTGCGCGAACCACCGGCCGATGATCTGCTCGGTGATGCCCTCACCCTGCTTCTGGCCGTAGGTGTTGGCCGTGTCGAAGAAGTTGAGGCCGTGCTCCAGCGCGCGGTCCATGATGCCGAAGCTGTCCTGCTCGGTGGTCTGCGGGCCGAAGTTCATGGTGCCGAGGCAGAGGCGACTGACGGACAGGCCGGTCCGGCCAAGGTTGGTGTACTCCATGGGCCCAGCCTGCCACGCGGCGACTGGGTCAAACTGGCGCTCGCTCCGCTCGCGCAGGCCCAGTGAAGATCAGGAGCTTTCGCGCGCCGCCGGGCCGCTGCCGAAGAGCACGTCGTCCCAACTGGGAAGACGCTTGCGCGGCTTGCCGCTGCCCTCGGCCGGCTCGCCCGCCGCAGCGGCCGCGCCGCCGCCCGACGTGGTGCGCCGGGGCCGGAGCACCGCCAACGACGGCACCGCTGGGACCTCTTTGGGGAGGTCGCTGTCGTCGTCGAACGCCGAACCCTGCCCGCCACCGAGCAGCGCCGCGGCGCCACCCGAGACGGCGCCCGAGCGCCGCGGCTCCGAGCCGGCCAGCCCACCCTGGTCGAGCCCTCGGCCGGAGGCCGCCGGCCGGTCGAGCGACGCGAGCAGCGCGTCACGGCCGGCGCGGATCGGGTCACGCCCGCCGCGCGACTTTTCGCTCGCGGCGGCCGGCAGGCCGTGGCCACCCCGGCTCGGCTCGCCCCGCGCCGGACCGGGCAGGCCGTGCCCGGTGCGCTCGGCGGTCGGCTCCTGGCCGAGGATCTGCGTCGGCCGTTCGGCGCACAGGTACTGCGCCATGTCGTCGTGGGGAGACACCATCTGCCGGGTCTTGTCCAGCTCCCAGATAGCCTGCGCGGTCGCCTTGCCCGACGGCCACGTGGCGACGATCCGCCAGGTGCCGTCTTCGCGCCGGTAAGCGTCCCAGGAGATCTTTTCGGAGTCGATGCCGTGCTGTGCCAGCCGGCCGTCGACCACTTCGGCGAGGGGTGCGCCCTTTTCGGAGGTCTTCAAGCGGGTGCGGCGTGCGTGCTGGGCCAGCATCGCGCGCTCCTGGAGCACCGGGCCGGCGTAGCGCAGGACCCGGTCGACGGGCACGCCAGCGATGCGTGCGACGTCTTCGGCCGACTCGCCAGCGCGGATGCGTGCCTGGATGTCGCGCGGCGAGAGCGTGGGCGTGGGCTCGTTGCCGGCGCCGGAGGCGGTCGCCGGGGCAGGACCCATGCCGGGTTCGGCGTGCAGCGCGGTGGAGATCCGCTCATCGAGCGGGAGCGCGAGGAGGCGGCCGACCTCGTCGGCGAGCACCAAGGCCTGGCCGTCCTCGGAGAGGGCGACGAAGCGTACTGGCCGCATCGCGTTGCCTCCGTCCCGCTGAGCTGGGCCCCGTTCCCGCGACACGCTACGCCTTGATCGGCCCTAGTGGGGGGAGGCCACGCCGGCTATTTCCGTATCAGAGGCGCTCGACCACGTAGTCGACGCACTGGGTGAGGGCATCGACGTCGGCCGGGTCCACCGCCGGGAAGAGCGCGACGCGCAGCTGGTTGCGGCCCAGCTTCCGGTATGGCTCGGTGTCGACGATGCCGTTGGCACGCAGCACCTTGGCGATCGCGCTCGCGTCGACGCCGTCGGCGAAGTCAATGGTCGCCACGACGTTCGACCGGAGGGCCGGGTCGCTGACGAACGGCGTCGCCACGGACGAGCGCTCGGCCCAGCCGTACACGATGCCGGCGCTCTCGGCGGTGCGCTTGGTGGCCCACGCCAGTCCGCCCTGCGCGAGCATCCAGTCGGTCTGCTCGGCGGCCAGGAAGATCGTGGCCAGCGCCGGCGTGTTGTAGGTCTGCTCCAGGCGCGAGTTGTCGATGGCGGTGACCAGGTCGAGGAAGGCGGGGATGTAGCGGCCCGACTCCTTGATCTCGGTGGCCCGGGCCAGCGCGGCGGGCGACATCAGGGCGATGAAGATGCCGCCGTCCGAGCCGAAGCACTTCTGCGGCGCGAAGTAGTACACGTCGCTCTCGCGCACGTCGACGTCGAGGCCGCCGGCGCCCGAGGTGGCGTCTACCAGCAGCAGCGCGCCCTCGTCGGCGCCCGCGACCCGCTTGACCGGCACGGCCACGCCGGTGGAGGTCTCGTTGTGCGGGGTGGCGTAGGCGTCGACCCCGGCCTCCGCGACCAGCCCCGGAGCCGTGCCCGGCTCGGCCTTGCGCACGGTCGGGTCGCCGAGGAACGGCGCCGCCTTGACCGACGACGCGAACTTCGCGCCGAACTCGCCGAAGCTGGCGAACTGCGCGCGGTCGCGGATCAGCCCGAACGTCGCCACCTCCCAGAAGGCGGTGCTGCCGCCGTTGCCGAGGACGACCTCGTACCCCTCGGGCAGGGAGAAGAACTCGGCGATGCCGCGGCGGAGCCGGGCGACCTGGTCCTTGACCGTCTTCTGCCGGTGGGAGGTGCCAAGGAGCGTCGTCGCGACGCCCGAGAGCGCGGACACGGCCTCGGGGCGGACCTTGGAAGGCCCGCAGCCGAAGCGACCGTCGGCGGGCTTGAGCTCGTCTGGGATGCGGATGGTGGAAACGTCAGCCACGGCCCCATCCTCCCACCTCGAGATCGCCCGATCTGAAAGGGGGCTCAGACGTCGTGCGGGACGGCGTCCCAGCCCTCTACGTCAGCGGGCTTGCGCGGCGCCGGGCCGACGTACTTCGCCGACGGGCGGATGAGCCGGCTGAGGCGCTTCTGCTCCAGGATGTGCGCGCTCCAGCCGCCCATGCGGGCGCAGGTGAACATCGACGTGAACATGTGCGCCGGCACCTCGGCGAAGTCGAGCACGACCGCCGACCAGAACTCCACGTTCGTGGCGAGCACCCGGTCGGGCTTTCGGGCGTGCAGCTCCTCCAGGGCCGCCTTCTCCAGCGCCTCGGCGATCTCGTACCGCGGGGCGCCCAGCTCCTTGGCGGTGCGCCGCAGCACGCGGGCACGCGGGTCCTCCGCCCGGTAGACCCGGTGGCCGAAGCCCATCAGGCGCTCGCCGCGGTCGAGCACGCCCTTGACGTATCCCTCGGCGTCGCCGCTGCGCTCGACCGCCTCGATCATGTGCAGCACCCGGGACGGCGCGCCGCCGTGCAGCGGTCCGGACAGAGCTCCTATTCCGGACGAGATGCAGGCCGCGGCGTCTGCGCCGGTGGAGGCGACCACGCGGGTGGTGAAGGTGGAGGCGTTCATGCCGTGCTCGGCGGCGGAGATGAAGTACGCGTCAACGGCCTTGACGTGCCGCGGGTCGGGCTCGCCGCGCCACCGGCGCATGAAGCGCTCGACGATGGTGGAAGCCTTGTCGATCTCCTTCTGCGGCACCGCCGGTAGGCCGAGACCGCGGGCGGACTGCGCCACGAACGACAGCGCGGTCACCGACACCCGGGCGAGGTCTTCGCGAGCCTGCTCGTCGGAGATGTCGAGGAGCTGGCCGAGCCCCCAGTACGGCGCCAGCATCGCCACCGCGGACTGCACGTCGACGCGGATGTCGCCGGAGTGGACGGGCACCGGAAACGGCTCGGCGGGCGGCAGCCCAGGGCCGAACCGGCCGTCGACCAGGAGGGCCCAGACGTTGCCGAAGGAAACCTGACCGATCAGGTCTTCGATGTCAACGCCGCGGTATCGCAGTGCCCCACCCTCTTTATCGGGCTCGGCGATCTCGGTCTCGAAGGCGATGACTCCTTCGAGTCCCGGCTTGAAGTCGGACATTTTGCTCTCCTGGATTTGTTGTCCGCACTGGCAGCGCCAGGCCACGTGGTGCCGCGGCGAGGGTTGCGTGCCATCTTGCCTGGTCAGTAACTGACTTTGCGACCCGCCGTACTTGTGTTACATGCGACATCATCCCCTGTCGTTGCCTTAACCGTCGTTGACCTGTGTACGAGGATGTCCACGTGATCGAAGACACATCCGGGCTGGCGCGTATGCGTCGGGAGTACACGCAGGTGAAGGGGCTTACAGAAGACGATCTCGCCGCTGACTGGGTGACGCAGTTCGCACGATGGTTCGCCGATGCGGTCGCCGCCGCGCTGCCCGAACCCAACGCCATGGTGGTCGGCACCGCCGACGCCGAGGGGCGCCCCAGCGCGCGCACGGTGCTGCTGAAGGGGTACGACGAGCGGGGGCTGGTCTTCTACACCAACTACGAGTCGCGCAAGGGCAGCGAGGTGCGCGCCAACCCGTACGCGAGCCTGGTCTTTCCGTGGTTTCCCATGCATCGGCAGGTGGTCGTCGCCGGCTCGGTGGCCCCGGTCAGTGCCGAGGAGACCGCGGCGTACTTCGCCACCCGCCCGCGCGAGGCGCAGCTTGGCGCCTGGGCGAGCCCGCAGTCGCGGGTGGTGGCCGACCGTGCGACCCTCGACGGCCTGCTGCGCGCGGTCGGAGAGCGTTTTCCGGACGAGGTGCCGCCGCCGCCGCACTGGGGCGGCCTGCGTGTGACGCCTCACACGGTGGAGTTCTGGCAGGGCCGGACGGGTCGCTTGCATGATCGTCTCCGATACCGCCGCACCGGCGAGGGAGTGTGGATGATCGAGCGGCTCGCCCCTTGAGGGAGCTGTCCAGCGCTCGCCGGTTGGCGCGGCAGCTGCGTCGCCGGCCCGCTCACCGCGGGCCTCATCCTCGCCGCTTGGGGCACCGATGCCGGGGTGTCGGTGGCCTTTGCGATCGACATCGTCGCCATGGTGCTCGCGATGCCGAAGACGCTCTTTCCGGAGGCGGCGCAGGAGCGCTTCGGCGGCGGGGCCGCGGCGGGCTGGCTGTTCAACGCGATCGCGATCGGCTCGGTGCTCGGCGGGCTCACGTCCGGCTGGACCAGCCGGGTACTGCGGCAGGGGCGGGTGCTGGTCGCGGCGGTGATCGCCTGGGGTCTCGCGGTCGCGGCGGCTGTGCTGGCCTTGGCGCTGGCAATGGCTTTTCCCGCGCTACTGCGCTACCAGATAAGGTCCCCGCATGGATAACCAGCGGGGCGGCCCTGCACCGCTCTCCGGCGCACAGTGGACGATCAATTCGGGCGGCCACGAGGCCGTGCTGGTCGAGATCGGCGGCGGGCTGCGGGCGTACCGGGCGGACGGCATCGACTACGTCGATGGGTACGGGGCGGACGAGCTGCCGATCGGCTGCGCGGGCCAGATCCTGGCGCCGTGGCCCAACCGCATCCGCGACGGCCGGTACACGTTCGAGGGCGAGCCGCAGCAGCTGTCGCTGACCGAGCCGCAGCGGCACAACGCGATCCACGGGCTGGTCAGCTGGCAGCCGTGGCGCGTGGCCGAGCAGACCGCCGACGCGGTCACGCTGGAGTGCCCGATGCCGGCCCAGCCCGGGTACCCCTGGCCGTTGCTCGTGCGCACCACCTGGCGGGTCGGCGATGGCGGCCTGCGTGCCGAGCAGGAGATCACGAACGTGGGCCACAAGTCGTGCCCGATCGGGTTCTCGGTGCACCCGTACCTGAGCCTGCCCGGGGTGCGCGTCGACGACATGGTGCTGAAGGTGCCCGCGCGCAGCCGGCTGCTCGTCGACTCTCGGCTGCTGCCGATCGGCGCGGCCAAGGTCGCCGGCACCAGATACGACTTCACCGAGCCGAAGCGGATCGGCGCGGGCGTGCTCGACACGGCGTTCGGCGACGTGGAGCGAGACGCCGACGGTGGCTCCCGGGTCGAGCTGTCCACTGTGGATGGCCAGCATTCGGTCTCGGTCTGGGCCGACGAGCACTTCGGCTGGTGGCAGGTCTTCACGAGCGACACGCTGGCCGGTGACCGGCTGCGTCGCTCGATCGCGATCGAGCCGATGACGTGCCCGCCGGACGCGTTCCGTTCGGGCCGCGACCTCACCGTGCTGGAGCCTGGGCAGACCTGGCGGGCCAGTTGGGGCATCACGCCGGGCGGTCGCTAGGTGGAGTTCGCCGACGTCGTCCGCGCGCGGCGGATGGTGCGGAACTACGACCCGGACCGTCCGGTGCCACCCGAGGTGGTCGAACGGTTGCTGGCGCACGCCATCCAGGCCCCTTCGGCGGGGTTCTCGCAGGGCTGGGGATTCCTGGTGCTGTCGGACGCCGCCGACCGGGACGCGTTCTGGGCCGCCACCACCCCTGCCGGTGCTCCGGAAACCCGGTGGTTGGCCGGGATGCGGCGAGCACCGCTGATCGTGGTTCCGCACTCGAACAAATCGGTCTATCTGGACAGGTACGCCGAGCCCGACAAGGGTTGGACCGACCGCGACGAGTCCCGCTGGCCCGTGCCGTACTGGCACATCGACGCCGGGTTCGCGTCGCTGCTTGTCCTGCTCACGGCGGTCGACGAGGGCTTGGGGGCATGCTTCTTCGGCATCCCGCCCGACCGGATCGCGGCGTATCGGGATACGTTCGGGGTGCCCGCGGACTACACGCCGATCGGCGCGATCACGGTCGGATATCCCGCACCGGACCGCCGGTCGCCGTCGTTGAAGCGGGGACGTCGCCCCGTGGACCAGGTGGTGCACAGGGGCAGGTGGCTGGCCAGCGTGCCAGAAAACTGACATCCGGGAACAAACCGCGATGTCGGCAGCGGTCGCTAGGCTGGCACCCGGTCGACAACGGGACAGTGGTGCGACGACATGGGAGGGGAGCGTGCCGTCGTGATCTTCAAAGCGGTTCGGGACGGGCGTCCGTACCCCGAGCACGGGCTCACCTTGAAACAGTGGGCCGAGATCCCACCGCGGCCGATCCGGATCGACCAGCTGATCACCACCAAGCGTGAGCTCGCCCTCGACAAGCTGCTGGCCGAAGACTCCACGTTCTACGGCGACCTGTTTCCCCATGTGGTGCAGTGGAACGGTGGGCTGTACCTCGAAGACGGGCTGCACCGGGCGCTGCGCGCGGCACTCCAGCAGCGCAACCAGATCCACGCCCGGGTCCTGGTCCTGACCTGACATGGCTAACGCACCCCGCACCGCACCGCTCGATCTGATCGACGTCGACTCCCTGCACAGCGACGAGGAGCGGCAGATCCGCTCCGTCGTGCGCCGGGTGGTCGACGACCGGGTGCGCCCGCACGTGGCGCAGTGGTACGAGGAGGGCCGGGTGCCGGCCCGCGAGCTGGCCCTGGAGTTCGGCAAGCTCGGCCTGCTCGGCATGCACCTGACCGGATACGGATGCGCCGGCGCGTCCGCGGTCGCGTACGGGCTGGCCTGCATGGAGTTGGAGGCGGGCGACTCGGGTGTCCGGTCGCTGGTCTCGGTGCAGGGTTCGCTCGCGATGTACGCGATCTGGCGGTTCGGCAGCGACGAGCAGAAGCAGCGGTGGCTGCCCCGCATGGCGACTGGCGAGGCGGTCGGCTGCTTCGGGCTCACCGAGCCCGACCACGGCTCCGACCCGGCCTCCATGACGACGAGGGCCCGCCGGTCGGGCGACGACTGGCTGCTGAGCGGCACCAAAATGTGGATCACCAACGCGCCCATCGCCGACGTGGCCGTGATCTGGGCCAGGGTCGACGACCGGGTCGCCGGTTTCGTCGTACCAATGGACACGCCCGGTGTGACGGCGCGCGAGATCCGGCACAAGCTGTCGCTGCGCGCGTCCTCGACCGGTGAGATCACGCTCGATGACGCGCGCCTGCCAGCATCCGCCCGGCTGCCAGAGGCGGCCGGCCTCAAAGCGCCGCTGAGCTGCCTTACCGAGGCGCGCCAGGGCATCACGTGGGGCGCGCTCGGCGTGGCGCGCGACTGCCTGCACACGGCGATCGAGTACGCCACGAGCCGTGAGCAGTTCGGGCGGCCGATCGCGGCGTTCCAGCTCACCCAGGCCAAGCTCGCCGACATGGCGGTCGAGCTGCACAAGGGGTACCTGCTCGCGCTGCACCTGAGCCGCCTGGCGGACGCCGGCACGCTGCGCCCCGAGCAGGTCAGCGTGGGCAAGCTCAACAACGTGCGCGAGGCGCTGGCGATCGCCCGGCAGTGCCGCACGATCCTCGGCGCCAACGGCATCAGCGGCGAGTATCCGGTGCTGCGACACGCCAACAACCTGGAGAGCGTGCTGACCTACGAGGGCACGTCGGAGATCCACCAGCTGGTGATCGGCCAGCACCTGACGGGCCTCGCCGCTTTCGCCTGAAGATCATCCTGCGGGTGTCGTACGGTGGCCTTACCGTTGCTCTTAGGTACCAGTCTCAAGAGGACGGTGATCCGGGGATGACGCACCCGACCAGCGAGTTTCCCCAAGTGACCGACGACGAGCTCGGCGACGACCAGGCGCCGGTCCAGGCTCCACGCCGAGGGCGTGGCCTCTTCTGGCTCGCCGTTGCCGTCGGTCTGGTCGTCGCGCTGGTGCTCAGCGTGCAGGCCGTAGGCCTGTGGCCGAGCTGGCGCAATCCGTTCACCGAGGAAAAGACCGATCGCAGCCAGCCGCCGCTGCTCCAGTCGATCCAAGACCTGAGCCGCTACGTGGCCGCGGAGGGCAACTTCCAGGTGGTCATCGACCTGCAGAAAGACCGCAAATACGTGCCGGACTTCCTGGTCAATGAGCGCACGCTCTTCGTCGGCGCCGGCAGCGTCGACGCGTACGTCGACTTCGGCAAGATCGGCGACGGGGCCGTGGTGGCGTCCGCCGACGGCACGTCCGTCCAGGTCACGCTGCCCGCGCCGCAGCTCAGCGAGGCGCGCCTCGACCTGGAAAACAGCTACGTCTTCGCCGAGCAGCGCGGCTTGATCAACCGCATCGGCGAGGTGTTCGGCGGCGACCCCAACCGCCAGCAGGAGGTCTATCGGCTGGCGCAGGAGCGGATCACCACCGCCGCCCGTGACAGCGGGTTGGGTCAGCGTGCCCAGGAGAACACCCGGAAGATGCTGGAGGGGCTGCTGCGTTCTCTGGGTTACCAGACGATTACGGTTACCTATACGGCGTCGTAGCCGGTGCGTGCCCGCGGTCGTACGCCACCCGCTATCCTTCTGCGGGTGGCGTACCACCGGGTGGGATTCGACAGGTCAGACCACCCGCGCCACGCCGCTTGCGTAAAGTGCGCCTTGTAGGGTGCGTCGCTTCCGTCACCGCCTGATTCACCTGGGAGAATGCCTGTGGCTGGCACCGTGGCCAGAGACGAGATCGAGGTCACCGTCCTGCTGCCCTGCCTCAACGAGGCAGAGACGCTGGAGGTGTGCGTCACGAAGGCGCTCCGCGCCCTCAACGAGCTTGGCGTCGTCGGGGAGGTGCTGGTCAGCGACAACGGCTCGACCGACGGCTCCCAGGAGATCGCCACCAAGGCCGGCGCCCGCGTGTCGCACGCACCGATCCGTGGCTACGGCGGCGCGCTGCTCAACGGCATCGCCGAGGCTCGCGGCAAGTACATCATCATGGGCGATGCCGACGACTCGTACGATCTGTCCAACCTTGAGCCGTTCGTCCGGGAGCTGCGCGCCGGCCACGACGTGGTCATGGGCAACCGGTTCCGCGGCGGCATCGCGGCCGGCGCCATGCCGCCCCTGCACAAGTACCTGGGCAACCCGGTGCTCTCCTGGCTCGGAAGGCGCCTCTTCGGCCTTCGCAACGTCGGCGACTTCCACTGCGGCCTCCGCGGCTTCAACGCCGAGCGCATCCGCCAGCTCGGGCTCTGCATGCCCGGCATGGAGTTCGCGTCCGAGCTGGTCGTCCGCGCGGCGCTCAACAAGTACGACATCGTCGAGGTGCCGACCACCCTCCAGCCCGATGGCCGCAGCCGCCCGCCGCACCTGCGCACCTGGCGCGACGGTTGGCGTCACCTGCGCTTCCTACTGGTGTTCGCGCCCCGTAAGACGCTCATCTGGCCCGGCGCGATCATGTTCGTCCTGGGTCTGATCGGCACCGGCATCCTTACCGTCGGCCCGCTGAGCGTCGCTGGCGTCGGCTTCGACATCAACACGCTCGTCTACACCTGCCTCGCCATGCTCGTCGGCGCCCAACTGTTGCTGTTCGGCGTGTTCGCGCTGATATACGGGCACAACGAAGGCATCACCAACGACAAGCAGGCCGACCGCTGGACCCGGCTGATCCGGTTCGAGACTTGCACGGCCGCCGGCATCGTGATGATCCTGATCGGCCTCGCGGGCAGCATCCTGGCGTTCTCGGCGTGGGGTTCACGCGGCTTCGGCGCGCAGGACCTCGGCGAGGCGCTCCGCGTCGTGCTGCCGTCGTCCACCGCTATCGGGCTCGGCGTGATGGTGCTCTTCGCCGGCCTGTTCTCCAGCCTGCTCAGCTTGCGCCGCGTGCACGCTCCCGTGACCTCCGGCCAGCAGGCCGACGACGAATACGCGGCTACCGGCGCCTGACGCCCGGATGCCGGACGACGACGGGGGAGTGTCGGGCGACATGGCGTTGCGCACCACGGACGAGGCCGTGTCACCGGCGGCTCCGCCAGCGGCTCCTCCCGCCTCTCCTCCGCCACCCCGGCGGCGGTGGCTGGCCTGGCTGTCCAACTCGGGCACCATCGCGGTGCTCGTGTGGCTGGTGGCCACCCCGGTGGCGTTCTTCGCGCCCAGCTACTTCAAGTACGACCCGTTCTCCTACATCGGGTACGCCATACCGCTGACCGCCGCGCTGATCCTGGCAGGGGCGCTCTTCCTGGTCGGGCTGCGCTGGACCGGTGAGCTGGTCGCTGGTGCCGCGGGTGGCCTGGCCGCCGCGTGGGTGGTGCTGCTCCTACGGACCTCGCTCTATGGCACGCCGTTCGGGTTCGGCGGCGTGGCCGGCGACATGATGCGCATGTCAGCGATCGTCACGCACTACACCACCACGACGAAGCCGTCCGACCCGATTCCGGGGTTGGTGTCGGAGTACCCGCCGCTCTACGCGTGGCTGATCGGGCGTGGCGCGGTCGTGTTCGACACGCAGGCCTGGCGGCTGCTCGCCGACGCCGAGGTGCTCATCACGTCGGCCGCGGTGCTCGTGGCGTTCCTGCTGTGGCGGCGCCACGTCGGCCCTTGGGTCGCCCTCGCTATCTCCGCCCTGGCGTTCGTCACCTGGGCGGATCCGCGCAAGGCGTTCGAGGTCATCACCCTTTCGATCTTTGTGCCGTGGGCGCTGGAGACGTTCGGCAAGCCGCCGAAGGCGCGGATGCACTGGCTGCTCTCGGGCCTGCTCGGTGGCCTGATGATCGTGGTCTACCAGGCGTGGATCATCTACTCGGTCTTCGCGATCGTGGCGCTGATCGTGGTGACCTTCCGCGCCGAGACCGACCGCAAGGCGTACATCCGCCGCCTCGTGCTGATGTCGTTGGTCGCGTTCGCGGTCTCTGCCTGGTACGTCATCCCGTACGCGTGGGCGATGCTGACCCAGAACGGCGAGCTGGTCTCCGACCTCTTCGTCTCCGCCGGGATCAACGAAAACCTGTTCCCGTTCCTGGAGCTCACCCCGCTCGGCCTGCTCCAGCTTGTCGGCCTCGCCGGCCTGCTGTTCTTCTACCGCTCCACGTGGTGGGCCAAGCCAATCCTGTTCCTGGTGCTCGGCGTGTACGCCTACCGGGTGATCAACATGGTGCGCTTCGTCTTCACCGAGCACACCTTCTTCCTGCACTACACCGTCCGGCTCTACACCGTGCTGCTCGCCATCGCCGGAGTGCTCACGGTCGCGCACGCCGTGCCGATCATCCTGCGGCGGCTGCGGCTCACCGCGCCGCGCGCCGCCGGTGCCGCCGCGCTCGCCGTCGCCCTTGCCTGGTCCGCCAGCTTCTACACCGAAGAGTGGATGCCCAAGGAAAACGCCGAGCTGTACACCGGGCAGCGGTACGCCTGGGACGCGCACAACGAGCCCTTGCCCAATGGCGAGTACCCGGTGTTCGCTCCCACCGACAACCGGCGGCGCTGGTTTCCGATCGACCCCATCAAGAAGGCCGTCGCTGACGCCCGCGGTCCCGACGCGCGCCTGGTCACGCTGACCGTCGACGAACGGCTCTTCTCATATCTGCCCTGGCCCGCCTACGTGGCGATCCCGGTCGAAGGGGCGGGGTCGCTCTCGCGCTGGCCCGAACGCCGTGCCGAAGTGACCCGCCTGTCGGAGACCACCGATCCCGAGGCGTTCGCCGCCGCCTCCGCAAACACGAAGTTCGGCCCCATCGACGTCTTCGTGTTGCGGAAGCGGGCCAACGGCTGGCAGTGGGACAACCTGCGGTTCCAGCGCGAGCAGTTCTCCACCGAGCACTGGACGGTCGTCGACGACCTGCCCGAAGACGTCGTGGTCTGCGTCCGCAAGCCCTAGCCAGCACGCGCCGCCGCAGACGGCACCAAGCGGCGGGAGCGAGTGCCATCCGGCACGGCTAACGCGCGGTGGCGTAGCGGTCCTCGCTCGGCAGGACGATCCACAGCGCGATGTAGATGAGGAACTGCGGCCCCGGCAGCAGGCACGACACCAGGAAGATCAGGCGCATCATCCCGGCCGACATGCCAAAGCGGCGCGCGAGACCGGCACACACGCCGGCGATCATGCGGTTGTCGCGAGGTCGGACGAGCTTGCGACTCATGGTCGTCAACTCCTTGACGTCGGGCGGCGGGGTGTTCGCCGCGGCTGTTTCCACCGTACGAACGGCGTGCCGCCCCGCCCTCGGCCGCGAGGCGTATTACACCTCCCCGTACCCGTAGGGCACGTCCCGTACGCCCGACCCGCATGCCGACTCCCGCCCTGATCACGACGAGGGTGCTGCGGTGGGTTTAGGCGTTAACACCCGGGATTAACCGGCTGCTAACCTAAGCCGCGTCAAGGCGGTCCGCGTCGACAGCTCCGCTGGGCCATGCACCGCCAGCGGCGCCCAGCGCTGACGCGCGGCGGTGTATTCCTCTGATTTTTGATGAACGGGAGGCGCCCGTGACGTCGAGTGTCGTCGCGGTGTGGTCGCATCGCAACGCGCTGCGCCTGCTCGTTCGACGTGATCTGGCGGTCAAGTACCAGCAGTCTGTCCTGGGCTACCTGTGGTCGCTGATTGAGCCGCTCGCGATGGGTTTGATCTACTGGTTCGTCTTCGGTGTCCTTTACAACACCGGTCACCACCTGGGCGCCGCCAAGGACTCGTACCCGCTCTTCCTCATAACCGGCATCTTCGCCTGGATGTGGACGAACTCGGCCATTTCCGAGGCGACCAGCGCGCTCACCGGCCAGGCCCGGCTGATCACCACGATGAAGGTGCCGCGCGAGGTCTTCCCGATCGGCCGGGTGATCGGTCGCTTCGCGGAATATGTCGCCGGGCTGCCGATCCTGGTGATTCTGGCGATCATTTTCGGCGAGTTCAAGCTGCGCTGGTCGATGCTCGCGCTGCCGCTGGCCATTCTGATCCAGGCGGCGCTGCTGGTCGGCGTCTCGCTGCTGCTCTCCTCGCTCAACGTGCTGCTGCGCGATGTCGAGCGGTTCATGCGGCTGCTGACCCGGGTGCTGTTCTACGCGACGCCGATCATCTACCCGCTCGCGCTGGTGCAGAATTCGTCGATGCCCGGTTGGGTGAAGTGGCTGTACGACCTGAATCCGCTGGTCGGGATCTTCCAGCTGCATCACGCGGTGTGGTACCCGGCTGAGTTCGACCTGCGCTTGACGATCATCGCCGCGGTGGGCAGCCTGGTGTCCCTGCTCATCGGCTGGTGGGTCTTCCGTAACCTTGAGCCGGCCGTTCTGAAGGAGCTCTGAGGGGGGCCGTGTCCCAGCCCATTATCGAGGCCCGTGATCTCGGCATCCGGTTCGTGAGAAACCGGCGCCGGCAGTTGCGGCTGCGCGAGATGATCATCCACCGCGGTGGCCGGCAGCCGCGCGGTGACGAGTTCTGGCCGCTGCGGCACGTGACGTACGACGTACAGCCGGGCGAAGCGATCGGTGTCATCGGGCGCAACGGCACCGGCAAGAGCACGATGCTCCGGCTGATCGCGGGTGTGCTGATCCCCGACGAGGGCTCGATCAAGGTACGGGGTGCGGTGGCGCCGCTGCTGGAGCTGTCGGCGGGGTTCTCCAACGACCTCACCGGTCGCGAAAACGTGCACCTCGTCGGGTCGCTGCACGGGCTCACGCCCAACGAGTTGAAGCGGAAGTTCAGCGAGATCATCGCGTTCGCCGGCGACCAGGTCGAAAAGGCCATCGACACGCCAGTGCGGCACTATTCGTCCGGCATGAAGGTGCGGCTCGGCTTCTCGATCATCTCGCAGCTCGCGCACCCGATCCTGTTGGTCGACGAGGTGCTGGCGGTGGGCGACGCGGAGTTCCGCAAGAAGTGCTACGCGACCATGGAACGGCTGCTGGCCGAGGGTCGCACGCTAGTGCTGGTCTCCCACAACGAAGGTGACCTGACCCGGTTCTGCAAGCGCGGACTGTACTTCGACGGCGGTCTTCTCAAGATCGACGGTACGGTCACCGAGGCCCTCGGCGCGTACAACGCGGGCGCCCGTCGCTGATGCTTGGAGTAGTCGTCGGCGAACGGCCGGAACTCGCTGATCAGCTCCGCGCCGCGGGTGCCCGTGACGCGGTCAACGTCACCGACCTCGACGGGTTGGCAAAGGTGGCCAGCGCCGCCGAGGAGCCGTTGCTGCTGTGCGCCGACGACGTGGTGGCGCACACCGCGGTATTCAGGCATCTCGCGACGAGTCCGGTCGGGCCGACCGTGGCCCTGTTGCTCCCGGAAGGCGCCGCCGACGTGCGCGAGGAGCGCGGCCGGCTGGTGCCGGGCCCGCCGACCGCCGCCTTCGGTGGCGCTCTCCGCGTGGGCGCCGATGACCTTCCCGCCCTGGTCGCGGCCGCGCGAGGGGCGACGCCGGGCGGGCTCGACGCGCTGCCCGCGGCCCTGTTCGGCACCGGGACCACGATTTTCACCCAGCGGGTACGCCTGCTCGTGGCGACCCGGGCCAGTACGCCGTCCGATCGGGCGGCCGCCGAGGCCAAGGTGGCCGCGGTCGACTCCGACACCGCCGAGCTGCGCCTCGCGGTCAAGGAGAAAGACGACTTCTTCGCCACGTACTTCGTGAGCACCTGGTCGCCGTGGCTGACCCGCTGGTCGGCCCGGCTGGGGCTCGGACCGAGCGCGGTCACGGCGATCTCGGTCGCGTTCGCGGTCGCCGCGGCGGCACTCTTCGCCGCGGGTGGCCGGCCCGCGCTCGTGGCCGGCGCGGTGCTGCTCTACCTGGGCTTCGTGCTGGACTGCGTCGACGGCCAGGTGGCGCGGTACACGCGGCACTTCAGCGCGTTCGGCGGCTGGCTGGACACAATGGCCGACCGCGCCAAGGAGTACGTCGTCTATGCGGGTCTGGCGATCGGGGCGACCCGGACCGACCTCGGCGACGGCTGGGCACTGGCGATCGCCGCGCTGACCCTGCAGACCGTGCGGCACAAGACCGACACCTGGTACGGCGCCCTCCACGACGAGGCGGCGTCACGCTCGGCGGCGGCAACTGGGCGGCTCAGCTCGCTCTCCAACCGGGTGCAGGCCGACCAGGGCTCGATCGCGTACTGGCTCAAGCGCACGGTCGTCTTTCCCATCGGCGAGCGGTGGGCGGTCCTGGCGCTCGCGGCGGCGCTGTTCGATCAGCGGGTGGCGCTGCTGGCGGTGCTCGCGTGGGGCGGGCTCGCGGCCGCGTACACCCTGCTTCTGCGCACGATGCGAGCGCGCGCGATGCGCGTGCCGGTGCTGGCGACGGTCAACACGACCCGCTATCGCGACGACGGCGTGCCGGCCCGGTTCCTCGGCCGGCGGTCCATCCCGCCGCTGGCGGCGGCCGTCGTGGCCGCGCTCGGCGCGGCCGCCCTGCTACTGGTCCCGGATGAGATCAACAGGTGGAGCGTGCTCGCCGCGGCCGTGGCGCTCGTGCTGGTGGCCGGGCTGCCCGCTGCCGCGCCGCACGAGGGCGCGCTCGACTGGCTGGTGCCGGCCGCCCTGCGGGCCGTCGAGTTCCTCTTCGTGATCGCGGTCGGCGCGGCGTTCGAGGTGCCGCGGTCGCTCGTGTACGGCCTGCTGATGGTGCTGGCGCTGCACCACTATGACCTGACGGCCCGGCTGGAGAAGCGGCTCGGCGCACCACCGCTGCACTGGCTCAGCCTCGGCTGGGACGGGCGGATGCTGGTCCTGGCGATCGGAGCCGCTTCCGGCTTCGCCACCGTCGTGTTTGGCGCATTAACGACGTACCTCGCCGTGGTGTTGCTGTCAGATGTCGTACGAACCTGGGCCCTTCCCGGAAGATCGGGACAGCCTTCTCGATAGGCTGTGTTCACCACCGGTTCCCGTGGCGGCTACGAAGGACGCGATACATGACCCTGCTCAGCCTCGTCATTCCCGTCTACCGGGTGCAGGGCTACCTGCGCGAGTGCCTGGACTCGATCCTCGATCAGACGTTCACCGACATTGAGGTGATCGCGATCGACGACTGCTCGCCCGACAGCAGCGGTGAGATCCTGGCCGAATACGCCGCCCGCGATCCACGGCTGCGGGTGATCACACAGGAGACTAACCAGGGGCAGGGCCCGGCTCGCAACCTCGGTGTGGCGGAGGCCACCGGCGAGTACGTGTGGTTCGTCGACAGCGACGACTGGCTGGCGCCGGAATCGCTGCGCTCGATCGCCAATCGCCTGCGCGCCACCGACGCCGACGTGCTGATCGTCGATCACGCCAAGGTCTCGTGGGAGGGCAAGTTCCGGCCGAGCTGGATCGGTCGCCGGTTCCACCTGGCGCCGAAGGTCTTCGCGCTGCATGAGTGGCCGGAGACCATCGAGATCCTCCACGTACCGTGGAACAAGATCGTTCGCCGGTCGCTGCTCAACAAGGTGGGCTTCCAGTTCCGCTCCGGCTGGTACGAGGATGTGCCCTACACGTACGAGCTGCTGGCCGCCGCCGACCGGATCAGCCTGCTCGACAAGGTCTGCGTCTACTACCGCCAGCGCCGGCAGGGTGCGGCCACCAAGACGCTCAGCGACGGGCATTTCGCCATCTTCCCGAACTGGGCGCAGGTGTTCGAATCGCTCGACGACTCCTGGCCGGGCGCGGCCGAGCTGCGGCCGCTGCTGTTCCGCCGGATGATGTGGCACTTCCTGATGGTGCGCGGCAACGAGGAGCGCATCCCCCGCCACCTGCGCGGCAAGTTCTTCCAGGAGATGTACGACCACTACCACCGGTACCTGCCGGCGGGCGGCTACCCCGTGCCCGAGGGCATGGAAGGTGTCAAGCACCGGCTGGTCGCGAAGGGCCGGCAACGCACGTTCCATTCGATGCGGGTCGCCTACCGGCTGTACCAGAAGGTGCGCAAGAACGCGCGCACGGTGGTCAAGGCGGCCCGCGACCTCGTCTACGAGTCGTACTACCGGGCCGAGATGCTCCTGCCGATGGACCGGAAGCTGGCCGTCTACGCCGCCTACTGGTACCGCGGGATGTCGTGCAACCCCGCCGCCGTCTACGAGAAGGGCCGCGAGCTCGCGCCGGACGTGCGGGGCGTCTGGGTGGTCCGTCGCGACAAGGCCGACACGATGCCGCAGGGCGTCGACTACGTGGTGGCCGGCACGATGAAGTACTACCGCACACTGGCTCGCGCCCGCTGGATGATCAACAACGTGAACTGGCCGGACTTCGTGCGGAAGCGGCCCGGCGCGGTGCACGTGATGACCCACCACGGCACGCCGCTCAAGGTGATGGGCGTCGACCAGCGGGCCTACATGGGCGGCGTCGAAGACCCGGACTTCGAGGCGCAGATGGCGCGCGCCGACCGCTGGGACTTCAGCGTCACCGCCAACACGTTCACCACGCAGATGTGGGAACGGGCGTACCCGTGCGACTACCAGACGCTGGAGACCGGGTACCCGCGCAACGACCGGCTGGTCAAGGCCACGCCCGACGAGGTCGCCCAGTTGCGGCGCAAGCTCGGCATCGCGCCGGGCGAGAAGGTCGTGCTGTACGCGCCGACGCACCGCGAGCACCGGCCCGGGTACGCGCCGCCGTTCGACGTCGACGAGTTCGTCGAGGCGATGGGGCCGAACACCCGGCTGCTGGTGCGCAGCCACTACTTCCGCGACCGTCAGGGCGGGCCGTTCGCCGCTGGCGGGCGCGAGCGGGTGCAGGACATGTCCGCGTACCCGTCGGTCGAGGAGCTGTACCTCGTCTCCGACGTGCTGGTCACCGACTACTCCTCTGTCATGTTCGACTATGGCGTGCTCGACCGGCCGATCGTCATCTACGCGCCCGACTGGTTGCAGTACAAGCTGGTCCGCGGCGTGTACTTCGACGTAACCGAGGAGCCGCCGGGCGCGGTGGCGCTGACCTTCCCCGACCTGCTCGACGTCTTCCGGTCGGGCTCGTACGAGAGCGACGCGGCGGCCAAGGCGCGGGCCGACTTCCGGCGGCGCTTCTGCCACCGCGACGACGGTCACGCCTCCGAGCACGTCGTGCGACGCGTCCTCCTCGGCGAGCGCTGAGTACATGTGGGGCCACTTTCTGTGGTCCCACTGTGCCAATTGTTAAGCGCTTTCGTGTGCCGCTATTCCGTGCTGGGTACCTGGTCAATCGGGTAGAGCCGTCTGAACTGGACGGTAATCACCTGTTACACCAGCAACATGGCACGTTTACCCGATGGGCTAGAGCCGTAACGCTCGTCACAGTTACCTATTCGGGGGCCGGCAACGATGCTGCGGGGAGGTGACGGTGACCACCGTCGCGCTCAAAGACGTCACGAAGGTGTTTCCCGACGGAACGGTAGCGGTCGACAACGTCAACCTCGACGTCAACGACGGCGAGTTCATGGTGCTCCTCGGGCCGTCAGGTTGCGGCAAATCGACCGTTCTGCGCATGGTAGCCGGCCTCGAAGATCCCACCAGCGGAGCCATACTACTCGATGGCGAACTGGCTAACGATCTTCCGCCACGCGACAGGCGGATCGCCATGGTGTTCCAGGACTTCGCTCTGTACCCGCACATGACCGTCGGCGACAACATCGGGTTTCCGCTCCGCCTCTCCGGCGTCGAGCAGGGCCCCCGCGGTGAGCGGGTCGCCGACGTGGCGAGCGCTCTCGGCATCGGCGACGTGCTCGCCCGCAAGCCCAACCAGCTCTCCGGCGGCCAGCGCCAGCGCGTCGCGATGGGCCGCGCGATCGTCCGCCGGCCGGGCCTCTTCCTCATGGACGAGCCACTGTCCAACCTCGACAGCGGCCTGCGCGCCGAGCTGCGCGCCGAGATCTCCGGCCTGGTGCGCGAGCTGGGCGTCAGCACCATCTACGTGACGCACGACCAGGCCGAGGCGCTGACCATGGCCGACCGCGTGGCCATCCTGCGGCGGGGCGTGCTGCAGGACGTCGGCACACCCACCCAGGTGTACGGGCGACCCGCGACCCTCTACGTCGCAGCGTTCCTGGGCAGCCCGCGGATGAACCTGCTCGAAGCCTCCGTCTATGTGCACCTCGACCGGTACGTCGCCCTCAACTTCGGCGAGCAGGCGCTCTACCTGCCATGGGACGACATCCGGGCGCGCGCGGTCGCGCACTACCACGGTGAGCGGATCATCGTGGGCATGCGGGCCGAGGCGCTCACCCCGGTGGTACCCGGCACGCCGGGCGATGTGCTCCAGGGCCGCATCCGGTATCTCGAACACCATGGCCACGAGTCGCTGGCGTTTCTCGACATCGGCGCCACGGCCATCGTGGTCGACGACATAGGCGGCGCGGCGTCCGAGCCCACGAGCGGGTCCAGCCGGTTCCGCCGCTTCGGCCACGTCGTGCAGCGATTGACCGGGCGTGGCGAGCCGCGCGCACGCAGCGATGAGGCGTCCGGCAGCACCAGCGTGCTCAGCGACCCCGGACGCCACCACCGCCGTCCGGCGGAACTGGCGGTCCGGCTGGCGCCGTATCCGGCGGTGTCATCGGGGCATCCTCTTGCTATTTCGGTACGTATGGACGCCTTGCACTTCTTCGATGAGCGCGGCGACCGCATCGATGTGGGGTGGCGCTAGCCCGCCCGGTGCTCTACCGTCTCCGACACTGTCCTGACGGAAAGGACCTTTCCTGTGTCGGCCAACGGTTCCGGAGTACTGGTCATCGAGCGCATCCTGCGCGACCGGCAGAGCATCTGGCAGCAGATCGTCGCCGAGCGCGACCTCAACAGCCTCACGGTCAACATGTTGGCCAGCTCGGCCATCGCCCTTGCCGCGTACGGCGCGGTGCTCGGCTCGTTCCACAGTGTACTGATGGCGGTCACGTCAGCCGTCAAGCTTCCGCTGCTCTTCCTCGTCACGCTCGCGATCTGCCTGCCGACTCTGTACCTGTTCAACCTGGTCTTCGGCGCCCGGCTTTCGGTGCGGCAGTCGCTCGCGCTGGTGATGACGGCGATTACAGTCACCGCGATGCTGGCATTGGCGTTCGCGCCGATCAGCCTCTTCTTCCTGATCACAGCACCGGACTACGGCTTCTTCAAGCTGCTCAACGTCGCGATCCTCACGCTGTCGGCGTTGGTGGGGCTGCGGTTCCTGACCGGCGGCATGCAGGTGCTCAACGAGGCCGGCCTGTTGAAGCCCGCGGCTCCTGCCCCGGCGGCACCCGTCGAGTCCGTGCCCGAGCCGGCGCTCGTCGCGGTCGCGGCCAACGGTGACAGCGCGTCCACAGTGGCCGCTCCGACGCCCGTCGCGGCGCTGCCGGTGGCTCCGCCGCCGCCCCAGTTCCAGTCGTACGCGCCCCGCCCCCAGCGGCCCGCGGGCGAGCAGCGGCCGGCGAGCATGACGCTGCTGTACATCTGGATCCTGCTGTTCGGCTTCGTGGGCACGCAGCTCGCGTGGACGCTGCGGCCGTTCTTCGGCAACCCGGGGCAGGAGTTCGCCCTGTTCCGCAGCATCGAGGGCAACTTCTACGCCGAAATCATCCGCACCATCGCCCACCTGTAACCCCGCCCGCCCCCGCCCGCCCGCCCCGCCGCCCCGGCCCAGCCGGGCCGCCCTCTTCCGTCGATCAAGGGCAAACGCACGTGGTTTGATCTCGGATCCGCGTGCGTTCGTCTTTGATCGACGGACTTGCCCTTGATCGATGGCCGCGCGATCGGCGTGGCCGCGCTGGCATGGTGTCCGCCCGTCCCGGCGAGCTGCGACGAACCACGACGGACCGCGCTACGGCCCGACGCGATGGGCGAGGTTGCCGAGTCAAGGCTGAAATAGCGCCCGAACTCGGCGAGTTGTGCCCTGTCGCCGGGCGGAAGAGCGGGTTGGTCTGCGGCTCGCGGCCGGCGATTCGAGCGGAACTTCTGGCCCGACTCCAGCGGGCCCCCGAGACTGGGACTTGCCGCTGCCGCGCGGTCCGGACGGCGACGCGTCCGAGCCCGCGAGGCGCGTCACAGATCAAGGGACATCGCGTGGATCAAGGGCAAGTGCACGCGGTTTTGAGATCGAACCACGTGCATCTGCCCTTGATCGCCGAAATAGAGCGCGGAGGTGGGTAGGGGTGGCCCTGAATCCACCCTGAGGTCGGTGGTGAAGGGTGGACGCGGCGCCGATAGGTAGGGAAGCTACATGTAGAAGGTGGACCTATCGAGGAGGTTGTCGTGAAGCGGCGGCGGTGGACGGTCGTACTGGTGACCTTGGCCCTCGTGCTCCTCGCTTGCTGCGGGGGCGGGGCGGCGCTGGGCGGCTGGGCGTGGAGCCGCGCGAAGGTCGACACCGCTGGTGAGATCGACTTCGCGCACAAGCTGGCCATACCGCCGCTGGCCGAGTCGCGGGTCGACGATCAGGGTCGGCGGGTCTTCGACCTGCGGGCGCAGGAGGGCCGGCGAGACTTTGGCGAGGGTGGTGTCACCCGCACCTGGGGCTTCAACGGCGACTACCTCGGCCCCACGCTGCGGGCGAAGCGTGGCGAGAAGGTGCTGGTCAACGTCGTCAACGGCTTGGATGAGGAGACCAGCGTGCACTGGCACGGCATGCACCTGCCGGCTGTGATGGACGGCGGGCCGCACCAGTCGATCCGGCCGGGCGCGACGTGGTCGCCGACCTGGACGGTGAACCAGCCCGCCGCCTCCCTCTGGTATCACCCGCATCCACACGGGAAGACCGCGAAGCACGTCTACCGGGGGTTGGCCGGCATGTTCATCGTGGACGACGAGAACGGCGGCAACAAAGCGCTGCCCAACAGGTACGGCGTCGACGACATCCCGGTGATCGTGCAGGACCGCAAGTTCGACGACGGCGGCCAGTTCGCGGAGGGTGACAGCCTGGGCGGCGTCGGCGTGCTCGGGGACACGGTGCTGGTCAACGGCACGGTGGCGCCGTACCTCGACGTGTACACCGAGCGGGTCCGGCTGCGGCTGGTCAACGGCTCGAACGCCCGCACGTACGCATTTGGCGTGGTCGACGACCGTGAATTCGCGATGGTCGGCACGGACGGCGGCCTGCTGCCGGCGCCGATCGCCACCGACCGTGTGCGGCTGTCGCCGGGGGACCGGGCCGAGATCGTGGTCGCCATGCGGCCTGGTGAGCGGGTGACGCTGCGCAGCTTCCCGGAGGACCAGGGCACCGACTTCTTCAATCGGCGGTTCACCGGTGGCGGCGACACGCTCGATGTACTCGAATTGCGTGCCGCCGACGACCTGGAACCGTCGGCGGACCTGCCGGCGACGCTGGCGCCGTTCGAGCCGATCGACCCTGCGGGTGCCGTCGAGACCCGGCAATTCCGGCTCGCCGGGCGAAACATCAACGGTCAGAAGATGGATATGAGCCGGATCGACGCGGTGATCACGAAGGACACGACCGAGATCTGGGAGCTGACCAAGCTGGATGGGACGCCGCACAACTTTCACGTCCACGACGTGCAGTTCCAGGTCCTCTCGGTCGACGGGCAGCCGCCGTCCCCGGAATTTCAGGGATGGCAGGACACCGTCTTTTTGGAGCAGGGAAGCACGGTACGGATTGTTGCCCGATTTGCGGATTATGCTGATCCGGATATGCCGTATATGTTCCATTGTCACCTGCTCACCCATGAAGACGCCGGAATGATGGGCCAGTTCGTGGTGGTGGAGCCGGGGCAGGAGGCCGGGCGGCCGCCGACCGGTTCGAGCCACAATCACGGACAGTAATTGCGGCGAGCCGCACACGATGGCGGTTTCGGCGGGGGCTCAGCGGTTACTCTCTCCGTTGTGCTGGGCCTCCCCGAAGGCGTTACCGCCTGTCTGTTCGACCTGGACGGTGTGCTGACGCAGACCGCAAAGGTTCATAACTCCGCGTGGAAGGAGACATTCGACGCCTTCCTGAGCACTCGCTCAGCCGAGACCGGGGAGCCGTTCGTGCCGTTCGACCCCGGCAGTGATTACAACCGGTACGTCGATGGCCGCCCCCGTGCCGACGGTGTGCGCACGTTCCTCGGCTCCCGAGGGATCGTCCTGCCGGAGGGCACGCCCGACGACCCGCCGGAGGCGGAGACCGTCAACGGCGTCGGCAACCGGAAGAACGTCATTCTCCTGCGCCGCATCCGTGACGATGGCGTCCAGGTGTACGAGGGCTCGGTGGCGTACATGAAAGCGGCCCGCGCCGCCGGATTGCGCCGCGCAGTGGTCTCGGCAAGCGCCAATTGCCGCGATATTCTCACGGTTACGGGTCTCATTGGCGAGATCGAGGTCGTCGTCGATGGCATCGTTGCCCGACGCGACAACCTACGCGGCAAGCCGTACCCCGATACCTTCCTTGACGCGGCTAAGCTGCTCGGCGTCGCGCCCACGGCAGCGGCCGTATTCGAGGATGCACTGGCTGGAGTCGAGGCCGGGCGCGCCGGAGGCTTCGGTCACGTCATCGGCGTCGACCGCGTCGGCCAGGCCGACGATCTATACAAGCACGGCGCCCACGTCGTCGTGCGCGACCTCAGTGAGTTGCTGGAGACTTCATGATCCGTGAGCGGGCCTACCCGGTCGAGCCATGGCATGTCCGGGAGACCCGGCTCGACCTTGATGTGCTTGCCCAATCTGAATCGGTTTTCGCGCTGTCCAACGGGCACATCGGCCTGCGCGGCAACCTTGACGAGGGCGAGCCGCACGGTCTGCCGGGCACATATCTGAACTCGTTCTACGAGCTGCGGCCGCTGCCGTACGCCGAGGCCGGTTACGGCTTTCCGGAGTCCGGCCAGACCGTTGTGAACGTAACCAACGGCAAGCTGATCCGCCTGCTGGTCGACGACGAGCCCTTCGACGTGCGATACGGCGAGGTCCGTACGCACCAACGGGTGCTCGACATGCAGTCGGGGACGCTCGACCGCACGGTCGAATGGGTGTCGCCGGCTGGCCGGGCCGTCCGGGTGCACAGCACCCGGCTGGTGTCGTTCACCCAACGGGCGATCGCGGCGATCTGCTACGAGGTCGAGGCGGCCGACGACAAGCCGCTGCGGCTGATCCTCCAGTCCGAGCTCGTCGCCAACGAGGAGCTGCCGGCCACCCGGAAGGACCCTCGGGTCGCCGCGGTGCTCAAGGCCCCGCTCAAGGCCGAGGAGCACCTCTCGAACGGGTCCAGTGGGCTGCTGATCCACCGCACCAAGAAGAGCGGCCTGCGCATGGCCGCGGCCATGGACCACGTGGTCGACGGCGCCGAGAAGGTGTCGGTCAGCACGGAGGCGTACCCGGACTGGGCGCGCACCACCGTCGCCTGCCTGCTCCAGCCCGGCGAGAAGCTGCGGGTGGTCAAGCTGCTGGCGTACGGCTGGTCCAGCCGGCGCTCGCTGCCGGCGCTGCGCGACCAGGTCGGTGCGGCGATCGCCAGTGCTCGCTTCTCCGGCTGGGACGGCCTGCGTGACGAGCAGCGCAAGTTCCTGGACGCCTTCTGGGACGCCGCCGACGTGCGGCTGGAGGGTGACCCCGAGGTCCAGCAGGCGGTCCGGTTCGGCCTGTTCCACGTGCTCCAGGCCGGCGCCCGCGCGGAGCAGCGGCCGATCGCGGCCAAGGGCCTGACCGGGCCCGGGTACGACGGCCACGTCTTCTGGGACACCGAGACGTTCGTGCTTCCGGTACTGACGTACACCCAACCCGAGGCGGTCAAGCACGGCCTGCGATGGCGCCACGCCACCCTCGACCTCGCCCGCGAACGCGCCCGCACGCTCGGGCTCAAGGGCGCCGCCTTCCCCTGGCGCACCGTGCGCGGGCACGAGTGCTCCGGGTACTGGCCGGCGGGCACAGCCGGGTTCCACATCGGTGCCGACATCGCCGACGCGGTGATCCGGTACGTGACAGCCACCGGCGACTACGACTTCGAGCGCGAGGTCGGGTTGGAGATCCTGGTCGACACGGCACGGCTGTGGCGTTCGCTGGGACACCACGACCGGCACGGCATCTTCCACATCGACGGGGTCACCGGCCCAGACGAGTACACCGCCGTCGTCAACGACAACGTGTACACGAACCTGATGGCGCGGTGGAACCTGGTCGGCGCGGCGGATGCCGCGCTGCGCCACCCCGACCAGGCCCGCCGGCTGGGCGTCGACGAGGAAGAGGCCGCGTCGTGGCGCGACGCCGCCGCGGCCATGCACGTCCCGTACGACGAGGAGTTGGGCGTACACCAGCAGTGCGAGGGGTTCACCCGGCTGCAGGAGTGGGACTTCGCCGCGACCCCACCGACCGCCTACCCGCTCCTGCTCAATTACCCGTACTTCGACCTGTACCGCAAGCAGGTGCTCAAGCAGTCCGACATCGTGCTGGCCATGCACTGGCGGGGTGACGCGTTCACGCCTGAGCAGAAGGCGCGGAACTTCGCGTACTACGAGGCGCGCACGGTGCGGGACTCGTCCCTGTCCGTCTGCACCCAGGCGGTACTGGCGGCCGAGGTCGGCCACATGGAGCTCGCCCACGACTACCTGGGCGAGGCCGCGCTGATGGACCTGCACGACATCCACAACAACACCCGGGAGGGCCTGCACATGGCAGCGCTGGCCGGGGCGTGGATCGCGGTGGTCTGTGGGCTCGGCGGCATGCGCGACCACGGTGGTGCGCTGTCGTTCGCTCCACGGCTGCCGAGCCGGATCAGCAAGCTGGAGTTCTCGCTGCTGTGGCGGGGGCTGCGGGTGCGTGTCGACGTCGACCGCGACGAGGTGACGTACTCGCTGCGGGACGGCCACGACGGTGCCGAGCTGGAGCTGCTGCACCACGGCGAGGCCATCACGGTCACGTCGGACAAGCCGGTCGTCATGTCGGTGCCGCCGCTGCCTGCCGTGGGCCCGTCGCCGCGGCAGCCGTGGGGTCGCGCGCCGGCCCGCCGGACGCCCGAGAAGACGTCCTGAGAAGCGAGGGGCGGGGATCTCATCCCCGCCCCTCGAATCACAGCATCGACACGTGTATGTGGTTCGTATGGTCGCTGGACGGGTCGCCGCCGGAACCGCTGTAGTACTTCCAGCCGGTCGCCGGTGACCAGAACTGCCGGTACCAGATCACGTACATGACGCCGAGGCGGTCGGCGTTGCGCACGTAGAACGCGGCGAGGTTGTTGCCGTACGTCTTGTCGGCGCCCCTGGCGTCACCGCCGAAACTCCCGCGCTCCGAAGACCAGTCGCACGCCCGGCCCTTCGGATGCTCGTACGGACCGCCGGACCGGAAGCAGTTCACGAACCGTTCCTTGGCACCGGGGACCAGCCGTCGCGTCTCGTTGTACATGTGCAGCGTCCGGGCCGTGACGCAGCCGCTGCCGGGGTTGGTCGGGTCATTGACGTTGCATCCCTGCCCCGAGAACCCGCCATCGCTGTCGCGGGGCGCCGGCTTCGCCTTCGGCGAGGACGCGACCACAAAACCGCCGGTGGACTGTCCGCCGACCTGCTTGAGCGCGATCTCCGCTTCTTTCTTCTGCCTGGCCATGAGGCTCAGCTGCTTCTGCTGCTCGGCGAGTTCCACGTCGATTGCATCCTTGGCCCGCTTCGCCTGGTCGTGTGCCTCCTTGAGGGTGGCGATCTTCGCGTTGTCGCGCTGCGCGAGCAGGTCGAGCGTCATCGCTCGGTCCAGGAACAAGTCCGGTGAGGAGCTGTTGAGCAGCATGGAGACGACGCCGACCCGGCCGCTGCGGTACGAGGCGGACGCGATGAGCGCGACCTCGGGCTCCATCTCCTTGATCTTCGCCTCAGCCTTGGTGAGCTCGAGCTGGAGTTGGAGCTGGCGCTTCTGAGACTTGTCGACAGCCTGCTTCGCGTCGGCGTATCCCTGGCTGGCCCTGGCGATCACGTCGCGTATGAGCGGAGTGCCGCCCTCGTCGCCGGGCGCCGTAGGGGTTGGCGCGAGGCCAACTGGCGCGGCGGAAGCCGCGGAGCCGAGGCCGACCACGCTGGTGATGGCGACCACGGCAGCGATCAGTGCGACGCCCAGCGTCCAGCGCTGGCGGCGTACAGATGCCGTCATGCATGTTCCTTCCATCGGCCGCCTACCGAGTTAGCTGACGGGTTCGGGATGGAAGTGATCCCTACCGCTCGCGCGGATTCACCCCGGTGGAACTCTGGTTCCCCGGCTCGCCCATTCGGGCGATTAGGCGACGATCACCGCCGGCGCCGTGGGGGCGCCGCCGAACGGAGACCGTCGGAAAGCTTACCGGATCAACGGGCCTGCTTGACACTGCTCTGACCAGCCAAAAGTGTTACCAGGCAACGACTTTCGGTAATATCTCCTCACCCTGTCACGTCAGCTTCGCTGGAGCCGCCAAGGTTCCACAGCCGGTCGAGGGCGGCTACGCAATAGCTGTACGCACCGGGAGTGCCAACAGTTCGATCGACCCAGTTCGTGCCGCGGGTGGTCGCCACCAGGCGCGCGGTCTCACCGTCCACCTTGAACACCGCGTAACCGGCTGGCCGCGTGCCGTCGCCGGCGCGCCATGCGAGAGCGACCGCGTTGTCGCCGTCCCGGCGCGCCTCGGTGACCTGAGGCGCGACCGGACGGTTCGGGGGCATGTGGTCCATCGCCGGCACCAGGGCGGGCTGGGCGTAGTGCGCGGTGGCGTACCGGCTGACCGCGCCGAGCCGGTTGGCCCGTACCTGTTTGGCGCTGAAGTGGATGCTGCCACCGACCGGGTACTTGGTGTTGAGCGCGAGCTGGCGGTCGAGCTCGGCGGGGTCGGACCAGGCGCCCTTCTGCCCGACCCGGTAGTCGGCCTGGCCGATGTAGAGCTGCACTCTGGTGTCCTTCACCACGTCTGACCACCACGGCAGGAGCTTCGCGTAGTCGGCGATGTCGAAGCCGATGTGCCAGTAGAGCTGCGGGACGATGTAGTCCAGCCACTCTTCCTTGACCCAGAGCCGGGTGTCCGCGTAGATCGCGTCATAGCTCTGCAGGCCGCGGGTGGGGGAGCCGAGGGAGTCGGTGGTGCGGTTGCGCCAGATGCCGAACGGGCTGATGCCGAACTTCACCCACGGCTTCAGCTCCTTGATCCGCTGGTTCATCTCGGCCACGAGCTTGTTGACGTTGTCGCGCCGCCAATCGGCCTTGGTGGCGAAGCCCGCGCCGTACTGCTGGAACGCCGCGTCGTCGGGAAAGTCCTGTCCCTTGACCGGGTACGGGTAGAAGAAGTCGTCGAAGTGCACGCCGTCGACGTCGTACCGGGCCACCGCCTCCAGCATCGAGTCTTGGACGAACTTGCGCGCCTCGGGGATGCCCGGGTTGTAGTAGAGGCGGCTGCCCTTGCCGCTCTTCGGGAACGGGACAGCCCACTCCGGGTGCACCCGGAGTGGGTGGTTTGCCGGCAGGTCAGCCGGGTTGCCCGACTGGCTGGCCTTGTACGGATTGAACCAGGCGTGAAACTCCAGGTTGCGCGCGTGCGCCTCGCTGACCAGGAACTCCATCGGATCCCAGCCTGGGCCGAGCCCGTCTTGCCGCCCGGTCAGCCAGCGCGACCACGGCGCGTACGAGGACGGCCAGAAGGCGTCGCCGCTGGGGCGTACCTGGACGAAGACCGCGTTGTGGCCGTGCTGCTGCGCCAGGTCGAGCCAGCCGCGGTACTCGGACTTGACCTTCTCCTGGTCGAGGCCGGGCCGGCTCGGCCAGTCGATGTTGCTGACCGTGGCGATCCACATGCCGCGGAGCTGGCGGGGCGCGTCGAGGGGGCGCCCGGCGCAACTCGCGGCGGCCGACACCTGCTGGGCAGGCTCGGGCCGGGTCTGCCAGCGGACCAAGCCCACCGAGAGGGTCACCACGACGACCAGGGCCACGGCGAGGTGGACCTGGCGGCGGCCGGTGGGGAGCAGGGCCATCGGGCCAGTCTGCCCTCTTTTGCGCTGATCTTGAAGTGGCAGGGGTCACCGCTCGATACTTGAGAGTGTGAGCACCTCGCCGGAGCACCGGTTCGAATTGGGCACCGATGGACCGAAGAACCTAGTGGTCGGCGTCGACGGTTCGACGACATCGATGCGTGCCGGCGCATACGCCGCCGGGCTCGCCCGCCGGCAGAATGCCCACCTGGTGGTCGTCTTCATCGCCCGGCCGTCACCGCTGGTCGGCATGGCGCCCGGCGCGATGGCCGTGGTCCGGCAGGCGCACGACGAGATCGCCGACGACCTGCGGCGGCAGGTCGACGAGGCGGCCGCCGAGGTCGGGCTGCGGGCGACGTTCCGGGCGGTCTCCGGTGACCCGTACACCGAACTGGTGAAGATCGCCGATGAGGTGAGCGCGGACGGCGTGATCGTAGGGGCGTCGACGCAGGCCGGGCACCGGTTTGCCGGTTCGATCGCGATCCGGCTCGTGAAGGCCGGACGCTGGCCCGTCACCGTCGTACCATAATACATTTACATACATGAAAATAAAGCGCGTCCTGGTCGCCGCCCTCGCGGCGGCCCTCGCGGGGGTCGGCGCCGCGACGATTTCCGGTACTCCGGCACAAGCGGCCGCTGGCTGCGAGGTGTCCTACAACGCGACCTCCTGGACGGGAGGCTTCTATGCCGGCGTACGGATCAAGAACCTCGGCGATCCGTGGACGTCCTACACGGTCTCGTTCCGGTTCACCGGCGACCAGCGCATCACCCAGGCGTGGAACCTTCGCTGGACCCAGTCCGGCGCCCAGGTGACCGCGGCGGGCGGCTCATGGGACCGCCCGATCGGCACCGGTGAGAGCCTCCACCTCGGCTTCAACGGCACCTATACCGGCGTCAACAACCCGCCCGTCGACTGGTCGGTCAACGGGATACGGTGCGTGATTGCCGGCCAGCCGCCGGCCGTGATCGCCGAGCCCGAGGCGGTGAGCGTGCCCGAGGGTGGCAGCGGCACCTTCACTGTCCGGCTTAGCCACCCGCCGACCGGCACGGTACGCATCGACATGCGCTCGACCGGCACCGGAATCTGGGGCGCTCCGCCGGTCGTGCTCACCTTCGATGAGAACAACTGGAGCACGCCAAGGCCGTTCACGATGTACAGCATGGCCGACGCCGACGCGGTCCACGACTTCGTGATCGTCAACCTGTCGGCGACCGGCTACGCCGCCGACACTGTGACGCTGACCCAGGTGGACGACGACTAACCCGCGCTGTGCCATGCTGACCTGCGATGGCAGAGATCGGCTTGGGGCTGGCCGCGCTGGGCCGGCCGGCGTACATCAACCTGGGGCGGGACCTGCCCGCTGACCGGTCGGTGGCGGCCATGCGAGCCCGGGCGCACGAGGTGCTCGACGCCGCGTACGCCCGGGGCGTCCGCTACCTGGACGCGGCCCGCTCCTACGGCCGGTCGGAGGAGTTCCTCGCCGGCTGGCTGGCAGCCCGGCCGGACGTCACCGACGTGACGGTGGGCAGCAAGTGGGGCTACACGTACACGGCGAACTGGCGGCTGGACGCCGAGGTGCACGAGGTGAAGGACCACAGCGTCGCCACGTTCGACCGCCAGCTCGCCGAGACGCGCGCGCTGCTCGGTGGGCGGCTCGACCTGTACCAGATCCACTCGGTCACGCCCGACAGCCCCGCGCTGGCCGACGGCGCCCTGCACAAGCGCCTCGCCGAGCTGGGCGCCGAAGGCGTCCGGATCGGCCTGTCCACCAGCGGGCCGCACCAGGCCGACGCGATCCGTGCGGCGCTCACCGTCCGGGTCGATGGGCGACCGCTCTTCCGCGCGGTCCAGGCCACGTGGAACCCGCTGGAGCCGTCGGCGGGTGACGCGCTCGCCGCCGCGCACGACGCGGGCTGCCTGGTGATCGTCAAGGAGGCGCTGGCCAACGGGAGGCTGGCTGTCGACCCGCCGGCCGCGTTCGCCGAGGTGGACGCGGCACCCGACGCGGTGGCGCTGGCCGCCGCGCTGCGGCAGCCGTGGGCCGACATCGTGCTGTCGGGCGCGAGCAGCGTCACCCAGCTCGACAGCAACCTGGCCTCGGCTAGCGTTGCGTTCGAGTCCGACCTGCGTGCGCTCGCGGAGCCGCCGGCCGACTACTGGCGGCGGCGCTCGGCCCTCGGCTGGAGTTAGCTCGGTTAGGAGGCGTCATGACGCGCGTAGTGGTGACCGGCGGCAGCGGCAAGCTCGGCCGCGCCGTGGTCGAAGAGCTGTTGGCGCACGGGTACGACGTGGTGAACGTCGACGCTGCACCGCCCCGCGAGCCGCGCTGCCCGTACGTCCGCGTCGACCTTACCGACTACGGGCAGACCGCCGAAGCACTGTCTGCTGTGGACGACCGCTTCCGCGGCGCCGACGCGGTGGTGCACCTCGCCGCGATCCCGGCGCCGGGCCTCACCACGAACTCGGCCACCTTCGCCAACAACGCCGCCGCCACCTACAACGTCTTCGCCGCCGCCCGCGCGGCCGGCATCACCAACGTGGTGTGGGCGTCCAGCGAGACCGTGCTCGGGCTGCCGTTCGACACTCCGCCGCCGTACATACCGCTCGACGAGGAGTACCCGGCCCGCCCCGAGTCGACGTACTCGCTGGTCAAGCACCTGGAAGAGCAGATGGCGGCGCAGTTCTGCCGCTGGGATCCGCGCCTCAAGATGATCGGCCTGCGCTTCTCGAATGTCATGGAACCCGCCGACTACGCGGTCTTCCCCTCGTTCGACGAGGACCCCAACCTGCGCAGGTGGAACCTGTGGTCGTACATCGACGCCCGCGACGGCGCCCAAGCGGTGCGCAAGGCCCTGGAGCACGATGCCACCGGCGTCGACGTCTTCATCATCGCGAACGCCGACTCGGTGATGAGCCGTCCGTCCGCCGAACTGGCCGCCGAGGTCTTCCCCAGTGTGCCGGTCACCCGCGAACTCGCCGGCACCGAGACGCTGATGTCGATCGACAAGGCACGCCGGGTGCTCGGCTACGAGCCCCGGTTCACCTGGCGCGATCAGGTCTGAGGGGCTCCCGACCGCCAGACCACGCCGTCCAGGAATTGCTCGACGGCGGTCACCACGAAGCCGAGGACGGCTGCCGAGGCGGCCAACGGGCCGGGAAGCATCATGCCGTGGTTGGCCCCGTCGACCTCCAGCACATACGGGGTCAGCTCCTTTGCCAGGTCGCTCTTCCACACCCGGTCGTCGCCGCCGCCGACCAGCAGGAACGGCGCGGTGGCGGCCCGCAGCGCCTCGACCACCCGCTCCTCGGTCAGCAGCGGGGTGAGCCAAATCGCCGGCAGGCCGCGCTCGGCCGCCACGGGCGCGGCGAGCGAACCCAGCGACTTGCCGATCACCAGCGTGCGCGGCGGCAACTCGTCGAGCAGCGGCTCGACCTGGGAGCGCACGAAGTCGTAGGAGAGATCCTCCGGAATCTGCGACGGCCAGGAGTGCGGGTGCACCCGCACGTCACGGGCCCGCAGCGCCTCGGAGGGGTACATCAGCAGTGGGGCGTAAGGGCCGTACATGCGGCCGGGCAGTACGAGCGCATCTGGCACCCGGACAGCGTACGCCGAACCAGGTGCGTCGATCGTCCGGTTTCAGTTCCCGCCGGTCCGGGTAGCGATGAAGAATGCGTACTCCAGCGAAGGCCGTGATGACGCTGGCCGCCATCGGCCTGGCCGCCACCGGATGCCAGACCGGCGCCGGCGGCACCGGACCGACCCCTTCGTCTAGCCCCACCCCCAGCTCCTCCGGCTCGGCCGCCGGGCAGGCCGCCGAGTGCGTCACCGGCGACTGGCGCACCACCGGCGCGACCGGCACCGCCGCATCGGGTAGCGCCAGCGCCGAGGTGACCGGCGGCAGCGGCGTAGCCGTCAACATCCAGCGCGACGGTGCGGTGCGTGCCGACTTCTCGGGCATGCAGCCGGTCACGTTCGACCTGAACGCCGCCGGCACCAATGTGCGCGGGCAGTTTTGGTACGGCGGGACGGCTAACGGGACGGTCCGCACGATGGAGGGCACGTGGGAGCCGATCCCGCCCATGGAGTGGGGCGACGTGCGAGTGACCGTCGACCTGACGTCGCCGGTGAAGGCGCGTCCGTTCAACGACGTGCGGCTCGGCGACTACGTCGGTGACGGGGTCGGCCAGACCGGCAACATCGTCGACGTGCAGCCGTTCCTCGGCAAGGGCGCGTACGAGTGCCGTGGTGACACGCTCGTCCTGTCTCCCTCCGACGACAACGGCCTCACCTGGACGCTCCAACGCGCCTAGGCCCGGTCTCGATCCAGCCCAGCGCCGCCACCGCGCCCACCGTCAGGGCCACCGCCACGAGCGCGTAGCCGAGGTCGCCTAAGGCCCAGACGTGCAGGGCGTCGCCCACCACGAAGCAGGCGGCGATCGCCGGATTGTGCCAAAGGTAGATGGTGACGGCGCGGGCGTTCGCCAACGACACGAGCCGATCCAGCGGTCGCGCCCGCGCCAGCCAGCCCATCGGCGGAGCCGCGCGCAGCAGCGGCAGCACGAAACCCAGCGAGTACAGCGCGACAGCGAGCGGGGCGTCGAGGCCGTGCGCCAGCGCCCAGCCGGCGCCGGCCGCCAGGCATGCGGCGGCCAGCGCGGCGAACCAGGGCAACGGGATGCGGCGCAGCGCGCCGTCGCGGTGGGCGAAGCCGACGATCCAGCAGGTCGCGTACGTGGCCAGGTCGGTGAGCACATCGCTGTGGCCCAGGCCGGCCACCACGACGAGGACCACGAGCGGCAGCACGGCCGTCCGCAGCGGCCAGCGCCGGTACGCCCACAGCAGCACTGGTGACAGCAACACCAGCCACAGGTACGTCACCAGGTACCACAGCACCTCGGTGGCTGGCAGCGCCCACTCGGTGCCCGGCGGCTCGGCCAGCGGCAGCAGCCACAGCAGCAGCTCGGGCCAGTGTGGACGGTGTGGCCAGCCGTGCCAGAGCATCGCCGGCACCAGCAGCGCGCCGAACGCCCACACCGCGGGCAGCAGGCGGCGCAGCCGTCCCGCCACGACCCGGTCGGGCGCGCCGTCCGACCGGTCCAGCGACGCGGCCATCAGCGAGCCGCCCAGCCCGAACATCACGCCCATCGCCGGGAACGCGAAGCTCAGCCAGGCAGCCGGAAACATGTGGTACGCCACGACGCGGGCGATCGCGGCGGTGCGCAGCAGGTCGAAGTACCTGTCACGGGTCATGCGCCGCCTCCCGCAGCCGCCACAAAGCGGAGGGAGCCGCCCGCGCGCAGCGCGGGCCAGGATTGCAGCAACCGGAGCGACTGGCGGCTACAGGAAGGCTTTCGGGCGCATGACCCGCGCGAGCGAAGGCGAGCGCCAGCCAACTCAGACATCGCGGGCCACCGCCGCCTGCCCCGTGCGGTGCAGCTTGTGCCAGCGCAGCCGCGCGCCAGTGAGCGCGGTGACCACCGACTGGAGCAGCACCAGATACATGAGCTGGCGGTACGCGAACTGCTGGAGCGGCAGCACCGCGAGCGGGCGCAAGCTCTCCCGGTCGAGCCGGAACGCCACCGCCGCCGTCACGAACTGGAGCCCCAGCATCGCCGACCACGCCGCCACCGTCGCGGTGCGGTCGAAGAACAGCCCGTAGACCGCGAGCAGGTCGATGACCGGTGCGACGAGCGGCAGGACCAAACCGAAAAGCGCCAGGAACGGCAGTCCGAACCGGAACGGGCCACGGCTGCGCAGCGCGCCCCGGTGTTTCCACATCGCCTGCATGGTCCCGTAGCTCCACCGGTACCGCTGCTTCCACAGCTGGCTCAGCGTGGCAGGCGCCTCGGTCCAGGCGCGCGCCGATTCCTCGTACACGATCCGCCAGCCGGCGCGGCACAGCGCCATGGTGATGTCGGTGTCCTCGGCGAGCGTGTCGTCGGTCATGCCGCCCGCCGCCACGAGCGCGTCGCGCCGGAACGCACCGATGGCACCCGGCACGGTCGGCATGCAGCGCAGCGTCTCGTACAGCCGGCGGTCGAGGTTGAAGCCGATGACATACTCGATGTGCTGCCAGCGCGCGACGAGGCTGTGCCGGTTGCCCACCTTCACGTTGCCGGCGACCGCGCCCACCGACGGGTCGGCGAACGGCTGCACCAGGCGCCGCACCGAGTCGGGTTCGAACACGGTGTCGCCGTCCACCATCACGATCAGCTCATGCCTGGCGGCTGCGACCCCGGTGTTGAGCGCGCTTGCCTTGCCACCGTTGGCTTTCCGGATGACCCGCACGTTCGGCAGGCCAAGGCCTTCGGCGATGTCGGCGGTGCCGTCCGTGGACCCGTCGTCGACCACGACGACCTCGATCTCGGTGTGGTCGCCCGTGGCCAGTGACCGCACCGCCGCGGCGATGCCTTCCTTCTCGTTGTACGCGGGCACGATCACGGAGACCGGTGCGGTGACCGGTGGCCCCCACGACCACCGCCGCGCTCGTCGTTCCCGGGCGTGCCTGCCCGCCAGCGCGAACAGCAGCAGGGTTCGCGCGACCGCGAGCAGCCCGACCGCGATGAACAGCGCCTTGAGCAGCCAGAGGACGGCGTCGGCGATGCCCACCACCCACAGCAGCACGCCGCCGCGCCACCGGTCACCCGGGTCAGCCGCTGGGTTCTTCACCATGACCGGGGATCCGAGCGTGAGGTTCAGCCCCTGCGAGACGGTGGTGAAGCGATACCCCTGCGTCCGCATTCGTGGGATGAACTCCTCCAGCGCGGCCACGGTCTGCCCGCGGTCTCCGCCGGCGTCGTGCATCAGCACCACGGCGCCCTGCCCACCGTCCGGTGTGGAGCTCGCGAGGATCGCCGGGATGCCGGGGCGTGCCCAGTCCTGGCTGTCGCGGTCGTTGACCACCACGACGTATCCGAGCCGCCCCGCCTCCTGGACCAGCTTCCACTGCTGGTCGTCGATTGCGGAGGGCTGCGACGAGTACGGGAACCGCAGCAGCGCGGTGTGCACGCCCGCCGCGTTGGCGATGGCAAGCTGGGTCTGGGTGTACTCGGTGTGCCGGCGCCACCGCGGCAGCGTCGACAGACGCGGGTGGGTGAACGTGTGCACGCCCAGCTCGTGTCCATTGGAGACGAGCCGGCGCACCAGATCTGGGTGGCGGGCGACCTGGGAGCCCACGACGAAAAACGTGGCGTCGACGCCATGCTTGTCGAGCACCCGCTGGATCTGCGGTGTCCACCATGGATCGGGGCCATCGTCGAAGGTGAGTGCGATCGTCTTGGGTGGCAAGCGGTACGAGACGTGGCGCTGGCCGGCGGTGTTGATGATCGGGCCACCAGTGCTGACGCTGCTGGGGACGGTCTCGCTCGGCTCGTTTCCGCTGGTGCCCTTGGCGTCCGGCGTGAACCGGGCGTTGGCGTACGCCTCGACGAACAGCACGCTGGCCAGTACCAGAAGAAGAGCCGCGACCACCAGGCGGCGCGGGCGCAGCGTCCGCTTCGAAACGGGCATCAGGGCGTGGGCTCCAGGCTCGGGCTTCGCGGCACCTGCGGGGGCTCCGGCGTCTCCATGGGTATCGGGAATTGCGGCGGCGCAGGAGATTCGGGCGGCTCGGTCGGGGCCGGGGTGGGCGGCGCCGGCGGTGTCGGCGCCTGTGGTGTCGGAGTGCGGCTCGGCGAGGGCGTCGGCGTCGACTCCAGGCGCGGAGCCGGGCTGCGCGTGGCGACCGCGACCCGAACGACCTGTACCGCGGCGCGCTCCGGCGCCGATGTGGTCCGGGTGACGCGCTGCGGCGCGCTGCGGCGGAAGTCCTGCTCGGGCGCGACCGCGGCGAACGGCCGGATCGGCACCGGCGTCGGGCGCACGGGCGGCCGGTCGCTGGGCGCGGGGAACGGCTCGAGCGCTACAGGTCCGGCCGGCCCGCCGACGACACTGGTGCCGACGAGGCCGGTGTACATCAGGCAGGTCGCGCCGACGGCGTAGGCGATCCGCCGCATCCGGCGCCGGCGCCGGCCGGTCGCGTCGACGAAGATTTCGGTCACGGCTAGGGAGCGTATGGAGAAGTCCCTGGCCAGGGCCTCTTTTCGGTCCCTCCATAGGGGACGCCGAAGTCGAGGCAAAGAAGTGGACGAAACGCTGACCGGGCCACCCGTTGCCTGGCCAGGCCGTGGCGCCCCGGAGGTTACTGTCAAGATGGCGACTCGCCCCGAACTGAATGCATTCATTGATCTCGACGCGCGACGGTTGTCGAGGCTGATCGATATTTCGGGGTGGGCGCCGGTGGCGTGGTCGGAAATCTGACCAAGCGCGACCTGTTGTGCGGTTGATCCGAGGTGATTAAGCTGACCCCAGCGCGCCCCTATCGCCCGCTTCCCCCGTGGCAGGCGATCGGGGCGCGCGCCTATTCAGCGATACATCGGCGGCACGTGGCTCACGTGCCGCTTTTTCGCGTGCGCCGAATATTCCCACTGTCAACTAACATGAACGTTCGGACGGCTTTGCTTCACATCAGTTGACATTGTGGGTCCCCGATGGCGAGGCTGGTTACCGGACCGCCGGCGTAAACGGGGGGCGCTCTCGGCCGGGCCACTTGCCGAGGGCGCGTGCCGGTGACCTGTCACCGGTGTGGACCAGGGCCCACCCTGGTCCACACTGGTTGACAACGCTCCGCCGCAGGGCACATGGGGGTCCGCCGTGACATCGCCAGCAAAGCCGCGCACACTCGCGGACAAGCTCAATCACCTCTTCCGCACGGTGCATCCAGGCGACCGCGGGCCGTACAGCAACGAAGAGGTCGCCTCGGCCATCCGGGAAAGCGGCGAAAGCATGTCCGCCACCTACCTGTGGCTGCTGCGCCGCGGCGAGCGCACCAACCCGACGATGCGGCACCTCCAGGCGCTGGCCGGATTCTTCGGCGTCCCGCCGGCGTACTTCTTCGACGACGCCGTTACCCGCCGCACCGACCGAGACCTGGAGCTGCTGTCGAGCCTGCGGCAGCTCGGCACCAAGCGCGTCGCACTGCGCACCGTGCTGGCGAGCGCCGGCCTATCCGAAGCCAGCCAACAGCTCGTGCAGCAGGTCGTCGACCGCTGCCTGGAGCTCGAAGGGCTCGCCGGCGAGCCGGGGGAGCACGCATGACCCCGCCTGTCGGCTGGAGCTGGAACGTTGACGGCGACACCGACCTGCGCCGGCTCCGACGCCGCTGCGCCCGCCTGGTGCGCGACATCGCCGTGCCCGTGCCCTTCGACGCCGAGCGGCTCTGCCAAGAGGTGGGCGACCGCATCGGCCACCCCATCACGTTGATGCCGACCGCGATGCCCGCCGACGGGCCGTCCGGGCTCGTCATCACCGGCTCCCGCGCGCACTATCTCTGCTACGACAGCGGCACCCGGCCCCTGCACCAGCAGCACATCATCGCCCACGAACTGGGTCACCTCATCGCCGGGCACACCTCCGAACCGGTGGCCGACGCCGACGTGGCAGCCGCCCCTCTAATGTCCACACTGGACCCCGAGATGGTGCGGCGGGCGCTCGCGCGCGACGCCGGTTACGACAGCCGCGAAGAACGCGAAGCCGAGATCATCGCCGATCTTCTGCTGCGGCGCGCCCACTCGTGGGCGCCCGAGCAGACCTGGCACGTACCGCTCGACGTGGCCGACGTGGTGGCGCGGATCGAACGCTCGCTGGGATGAGCAGGTGAACGAGGTCCTGTACCCGGTACTCGCCGTCACGGCCTGGGGCGGATGCGCCGTCAAGCTGTACGCACTGCGGCGCGGCGGCAGCCCCGCCGGATACGCCGTGTGCGTGGCACTGGCGCTGCTCGGCACGACGTTCACCGTGTCTACGCCCGCCGTGTGGGGGTGGCTCGACCGGGTCACCGGCGTGCCCAACCTCGCCGCGCTCTGGGCACACCTGTCCGTCGTCGGGTTCTCCGGCACGGTACAGCTGCTCCTGCTGTGGTGGGTGAACCCGGCGGGAGAGGCGGGCCGCCGTGCCCGCGCGCGGCTGGCGTTCCTCGCCACCGCGGCGGTCGCGATGGTCGTGCTCTTCCTGGCCTCCGGCCCCACCGAGCCGCGCGCCGGCGAGTTCGTCGCCACGTACGTGAGCCGGCCAATGTTCGCGGCTTACATCCTCGTGTACCTGGTCGCGTTCGGGCTGGGCCTCATCGACGTGGTCCGGCTGTGCTGGCCGTACGCCACGGTGTCCGGCCGCTCCTGGCTGCGCCGAGGACTACGCACCACGGCGGTCGGCGCCATGGTCGGGCTCGTCTACTGCGCCGTCCGGATCTCCAGCGTGATCGGCGCCCAGGTTGGTGCCGACCCCCGCCGCTGGGAACCGATCGCACCGGTCGCCTCCAGCTCCGGCGCGTTCCTCGTCATCCTCGGGCTCACCATGCCCGCCTGGGGACCTAGGCTGTTGCAGCTGCGCGGCTGGCTGCGCAGGCGCCAGCAGTACCGCCAGCTCCAGCCGCTGTGGGTCGACCTGCACCGGCTCATGCCGGAGATCGCGCTGGAGCCACCCGTGGCCGCGCCGCTCGGCACCCTCGACCGCCGCCTGTACCGGCGCGTCATCGAGCTGTACGACGGGTGGCTCGCGCTGCGCCCGTACCTGGACGAGGCGGCCGGCGACCGCGCCCGCCGGCTCGGCACCCAGGTCGGCCTGCGCGAAGAGGAGCTAGCCGCCGTCGTCGACGCCGCGCGCCTGCGCGGCGCGGTGCGGGCCTACACGCGCGGTGTGCGCGGCCCGGACGAGACCGAGGCCCCACCCGACCGGCCCGACGAGGCCGCCGACCTCGCCGGAGAGGTCGCCAGGCTGGTACAGGTGTCCCGCGCGTACGCGTTCTCGCCGGTCGTCGCCGCGGCGGTGGCCGGACGTGAGGTGCTCTTCCCCGACCAGACCGAGGTGGCGATGTGATCCCGTCGCAGCCCCGCGCCGCCCGCGCAGCCCCGCGCCGCCCGCGCAGCCCCGCGCCGCCCGCGCCGCGGGCCGCCGCCTCTTTCCGCCGATCAAGGGCAAACGCACGTGCTTTGATCTCCGATCCACGTGCATTTGCCCTTGATCAACGCAGATCTCCTTGATCAACGCCGTTGCCTTAGGCGTCCGACGCCGCACCAAGGGCGCCACAGCGCGGCAATCTTGAACACTTGTTGCTGGCCTAGGACTAGCCAAGGATCGTCACGGTTGTCGATCCCATCCGCGCTGATCCGGCTCCGCATGTATTCAGCGACGCCTGAAAGGAGTATCGCGGCGGCCGCGCGCTCCGGAACGCTGACCGCATGCCCGCCCGACCGGGCTGGTGTGGAGGGAGAGGACCCATGTGGAGCGTTCCAAGACGGTTGGCGGCGAGTGCCGCGCTCGTCGTGTGCGTGGCCGCCGGCCTGGCCGCGCTGCCCACGCCCGCCGCAGCCACCAGCCCGGCGGCGACCACCCGGGCGGCGGTAACCTCGGTGGCCAACCTGGCGGCGGCGAGTTGCTACATCGTCTGTGACGACACCGACCCCAACACGGCCAGATACGAGAACTCCGACGGGGCTCTGGTCCGGTGCAACGGCTACCGGACCGTTTACGTGGTGAGCAACACCGAACTGCGCTACAGCACTAGCTGCCGCATGGCCTGGGCCCGCGGGAACGGATACTCGCCAATCAAGATCGAAAGCTTCAACGCCGACGGGACGTTCCGGACCTCCAGAGAGCGCACGTCCTGCCCGGTGGGACCCCCCGCCTGTCCCTCGCAGATCTACACCGTGGCGCTCAACGATGCTGGCCTGACGGCCCGCGCCTGCGTGTACAGCCCCAGCGAAGGCTGGCGCTGCACCGCCCGGTACTGAGCCGTCCGGCATTGCGCGGCACGCGCCCGGCCATGCCTGCCGCGCCCCGGGCGCGCGACGCGTGAGTTCCTGGGCCGGCCGGCACGCGCCGCGACCAGCCGTGTCCGATTCGGTCGCCTAACTCAACGGCGTTGTCCCCTTGAGCGACGTGCAGATTGGCCCGACGGATCAAGGCCCGGGCGAAGGGACGGCGCGCCGCGCCAGCGCGCCTGGCGCCGGGCTGCGCGGCGGCCGTGGTGGCGGCCCGGCGGCCGTGGCGGGCGGCGGGGCAGTGGGCGTCGATCAGGGAGATGCGCGTGGATCAAGGGCGAATGCACGTGGATCGGAGATCAAAGCACGTGCGTTTGCCCTTGATCGGCGGAAAGAGGCGGCGGCGCGGCGCGCAGGCGGCGCAGGGCGGCGCGCAGGCCGCGCGCAGGCGGCGCGGCATGAGCGGTGCGCGTCGGGCGCGTCGTGTTAGATCCAGCGGCTGCCTAGCCACATTCGGGCGGACCAGTCGTCGTACGGGATGATCTGGCCTACGTAGATCGGATAGAAGTACGCGAAACAGACCGCGACCAGTAGCACGTACGCCCCGGCGACGACCGCGCCGATCAGGCGCCGGTCGGAACTGCTCTCGTCGGTCGGTGGTGCCGCGCCCGGCGTGGCGACGGCAGCGGCGGGCGCCGGCGTCATGATCGCTCCGAGCACGTACACCACAGCGAGTACCAGGAACGGCTGCGCCGGGAGCGCGTAGAAAGCGAACATCGTGCGGCCCTGCATGGCGAAGTAGAACCAGGGCAGCAGGCCGGCCGCAACGCTGAGCAGGATCGCGCCGGCTCGCCAGTCGCGGCGGGCGATGCCGAACCACGCCAGCGCACCGAGCGCCGGGATGAACGACCACCAGAGCAGAGGCGTACCCACCAGCAGGATGTGCGAGGCGCAGCTCGACGCGCCGCAGGTGCCGTCGGTCGACCAGTAGAACGCGATCGGGCGGCCTAGCAGCAGCCACTGCCAAGGCCACGACTGGTACTGGTGCGTGGCGTCCAGTGTGGAGTGGAACTTGTACATCTCGTGGTGGTAGTGGAGCAGGTTACGGATCGCGCCCCACACTGGCGGCTCGGCGTGGCCGGTGTCGCGAAGCCAGTGCCGGAAGTACCCGGTGTCGGTGGCGAACCAGCCGGCCCAGGTGGCGGTGTAGGTGAGCAGCATCAGCACGCCGGCGAGCAGCAGCCAGCCGAACTCGTCGATCACCGTGTCGCGCCACGGGCGCCGCACCCCGGCGGACCGGCGCGCGCCCACCTCCCACACCACGATGAGCAGGGCGAAGGCCGGCACGAACCAGATCGCGCTCCACTTGACGCCCAGGGCACAGCCGAGCATCACCGCGCACAGCAACCGCCACCACGGCACACCGGTGCGCCAGTCGAAGGCCGGCCGCCCAGCCTTGCCGGGCTGGCTCGGGTCGAGCCCGGCCTCCATCGCGCGAAGCCAGCGCCGGCGGCGGGAGTCTCGGTCCATCACGAGCGCGCCGAACGCCGCCACCACGAAGAACATGAGGAAGATGTCGAGCAGCGAGATCCGCGACAGTACAAGGTGGAATCCGTCGAGCGCGATCAGCAGGCCGGCGGTGCAGCCGAGCACCGTCGAGTGGAACATCCGCCGGGCGACCCGCACCATGATCAGCACGGACAGGGTGCCGATCAGGGCTCCGGAGATCCGCCAGCCCATCTCGTTGTTGCCGTACACCATCTCGCCCAGCGCGATCATCCACTTGCCGAGCGGCGGGTGTACGACGTACGCGGGGCCGTTGGTCTTCTCGTCCCACTCGACGCCGCGGTGCAGCATGTCCCAGGCGTCGGTGGGGTAGTACACCTCGTCGAAGATCAAGCCTTTGGGCTTGTCGAGGTTGACGAGCCGTAGGATGCCGGCGATGACCACGATGACGCCGGTAGCGAGCCAAGAGTACGGGTCGAGCCGCGCGTCGAATGGCAGCAGCCGGCGCCGGACGACGTCGGCTACGCCGCCGCGCTGGCCGGCGCTGCCGGCTTCCGGGCTCTCGTACTTCTCTTCGGGACCGGCGTCTTCAGTGGTGATCGCCGGTGCCTGCGCTGTCGCGGCCGTGGTCACCCCGCGATCGTAGGCTGCGGAGGGGCGGTACGGCGTGCACTGCCCATCTAGTGGTGTCATGAGTATCGATGAAAGGCCATTGAGGTGGGTGAAACGTCCGGATCTGGGCGGTTAGTGTTAGTTGGTGCCCCGCTAGGCAACATATCCGATGCCTCCATTCGGCTCCGGGAGACCCTGTCGGCCGCTGACGTCGTGGCGGCCGAAGACACCCGGCGGCTGGGCCGGCTGGCACGCGACCTCGATATCACCATCACCGGGCGGATCGTCTCCTACTTCGAGGGAAACGAGGAACGGCGTACTCCCGATCTGGTCGACGCCATGCGCGACGGCGCGTCGGTCGCGCTGATCACCGACGGGGGCATGCCGAGCGTGTCCGACCCCGGATACCGGCTGGTGCGCGCCGCACTCGACGCGGGCATACCGGTCACCGCGGCCCCCGGTCCCAGCGCAGTGACCACCGCGCTCGCGCTGTCCGGGCTGCCCGCCGACCGGTTCTGCTTCGAGGGCTTCCTGCCCCGCGGCGGCGGCGCCCGGCGTGGCCGGCTGCGCGCCCTCGCGGCCGAGGAGCGGACGCTGGTCTTCTTCGAGGCTCCACACCGGATCGCGGGGGCGCTGACCGATCTGGCCGAGGTGTTCGGCGCGGACCGGCCGGCGGCGGTGTGCCGCGAGCTCACCAAGACGTACGAGGAGGTCGTGCGCCGTTCGCTCGGCGAACTGGCGACCTGGGCCGGCGAGCAGCAACCTCGCGGCGAGATCACACTCGTGGTGGCCGGCGCGACGCCATCCTCCTCCGACGTGTCGGAGGAGGAGTTGCGATCAGCGGTGGCCACTCTGGAAGCGGGAGGCATGTCCCGCCGTGACGCGATCGCCTCTGTGGCCGCCACCCACGGCCGACCTCGCCGCGAGGTCTACACCCTGGTCCACACGGTCCCGGGCCCACCTGGCGGGCGCTAGAAGGTCGAGGCGAGGAAAGCCACGGCGATCAGTAGGGGCGCGGTCAAAGTGGTCAGCGTGGCGGTCCGGCGGGACCAGCGGTCCTCCAGGCGCCGCGCGCCGGTCACCCACACGAGCCCGAACCCGCAGAGCACGACCATGGCCAGCCCGAGCGCCCATCGCAGGTGCCGCACCGCTGCGGCATCCCCCACGTACGCCCGGCCGCTGTCGGCGCCGACCATCCGGGCGGTCACCGTACTGCCGACCGCGTTCTGGCCCTCGGCCACCCCGACCAGCCGGATCCCCTCGGCGGTGAACGCGCCGTTGGCCGCGCTGAACTCGCCGACGCAGCGCTGCCCGACGCCACCTCCCGTGCACTCCGAAACCGTGGCGGTGCCGGTGTCGCCGTGCCCGACCGCGAGCCACAACGGCTCAGCGCTCACCCACGCGAAGAATGTCGCCAGCAGCGCCAGCACCACCAAACCCACCAGGCCGACGGCCGGACTGCGCGGCGGCTTAGGCAGCCGCCCGGGCCGCCGGTTGCTGTACCGGTCCCGGCGCGGCACATCCTGCGTGGGCAGCCAGAACGGCAACCCGTCGTCATCCGGCGCGGGTGACGGGGTCGGGATGAGCGCCCGTTCCGGCATGGACGGCAGCAGGGCCTTCTCCCGGGTCTGCGTGTCTGGCCCCGCTTCGGCGACCTTGGTTTCCGCTCCAGCGCGTCCGGGCCCGGCCTGGGCGCGCTGGATGCTGGCATGCCGGTCGAACCGGGTGGTCGCCATCGGCGCCGGCACAGCCGCCTCCGGCGCCGGGCTCTCGTCTTCCGCGTCGAGCGCGTCCGCCGCTGGGGCCTCGACGAGCGTGGTCTCGTGCGGCGTGGTCTCGTCCGGCGTGGTCTCGTCCGGCGTGGTCTCGTCTCGCGTGGTCTGCTCTTGCGCGATCTCGTCCGGCGCGGTCGCTTCCAGCGCGGTCTCCTCTGGCGGCGTCTCGTCGTACGCGTCGTCCTGGGACATGCCGTCCTCCGTCGCGTGATCGGCGGAGGCGGCCTCCACGAGGCCGTCGCGCGCGGACGCGGCGCGGCTCACCGACGCCGAGTCCGACGAGGCGTCGGTGAGTGGCGCGGGATCCTCAAGCGTGGGGTCGGGGCTGGGGCCCTCCTCGGCCACGGCGCCGTCGGAGCCGGCCTCGACCGCGTCCGGCGGGGTCTCCTCGGCTGCGAGGGCCTCCTTGTCCGGCTCGCCCGCCGGCCCCGAGGATCCGGCGGCCAGATCCAGTGACTCGCCCGGGGCCGATGCCGGCGATCCCAGGGCGTCCACGGGCTCGCTCTCGGGCTGCGCGGGCGCCGGTACGGCATCTGCCGGTGACTCGACGCCGTCCGCGGCCCGGGCCGCGGCGGGCGCAGGCGTGGTTGTCGCCGGCTCGCGCACGGTGTCCGCAGGCGGTTGCGCTTCCAGCGTGTCCGCCTCCGCATCCGTGGCCCGGGCCGCGGCGGGCGCAGGCGTGGTTGTCGCCGGTTCGCGCACGGTGTCCGCAGGCGGTTGCGTTCCCGGGGCGTCCGCGTCCGCTGTGGCCGGCACGGGCGCTCCGGTCGCGGGGTCGGCGTCCGCCTCTCGCGGCCCCGCAACCGGGTCCACCGGCTCGGCGGGCGGTGCCGGAGCGGCCTGGACGGGCGGAGGGCTGGCCGAGCTGGCGCCGTCCGCCTCGTGCGCGCTGGCGAGCGGAGCGGGATCCGGCGGAGCGGGAATGGTGACGATCGGCGCTGGCGGTACGGGCGGCACGGCTGGGCGGTCGAGCGCCGCGAAACGGGCCGCGGCCGCCGCCGGATCGCCCCGCCACCATGCTCCGGCGGGGCCGTCCGCGGCCCACGGGCTGCCGCCCGCGACGCCCTCGGGTATCTGCGTTTCCCCTGGCTGTGGCGCTGAACCGGTCACAGACCTCATTGAACGCCGCCGGACGCACCGGACCACGTACCGCTCCGCGCGTGTCGGACGATTGGATGGTTATTACCCTTGGTCGCTATGAGTCACGTTCTCGCGGCGGTCGCCTGGCCGTACGCCAACGGCCCGCGCCACATCGGCCACGTCTCCGGCTTCGGCGTCCCCTCTGACGTTTTCAGCCGGTACATGCGGATGGCTGGCCACGACGTGCTCATGGTGTCGGGCACCGACGAGCACGGCACGCCCATCCAAGTGCAGGCCGACAAGGAGGGTGTGACCCCGCGCGAGCTGGCCGACCGGTATAACCGGGTGATCGTCGAGGACCTGCACGGGCTCGGGCTCGCCTATGACCTTTTCACCCGCACCACGACCGGCAACCACTTCGCGGTGGTGCAGGAGCTCTTCGAGGGGCTGCACCGCAACGGGTACATCGTCCCCAAGGTCACGATGGGCGCGATCTCGCCGTCGACCGGCCGTACCCTGCCCGACCGGTACATCGAGGGCACCTGCCCAATCTGCGGATACGACAGCGCACGGGGCGACCAGTGCGACAACTGCGGCAACCAGCTCGACCCGGTCGACCTGATCAACCCGCGCTCCAAGATCAACGGCGAGACGCCTGAGTTCGTGGAGACCGAGCACTTCTTCCTGGACCTGCCGGCGTTCGCGCAGGCGCTGGGCAAGTGGCTCGACACCCGCGACGGCTGGCGCCCCAACGTGCTGCGCTTCTCCAAGAATCTGCTGGACGACCTCCAGCCCCGGGCCATCACCCGTGACCTGGAGTGGGGCGTGCCGATCCCGCTCGACGGCTGGCGCGACCGGTCCGACAAGCGGATCTACGTCTGGTTCGACGCGGTGATCGGATACCTGTCGGCCTCGATCGAGTGGGCTCGGCGCTCCGGCGACCCGGAGGCGTGGCGCCGCTGGTGGTCCCCAGTGGGCGGCAAGGACGCCCGGGGCTACTACTTCATGGGCAAGGACAACATCGTCTTCCATTCGGTGATCTGGCCGGCCCTGCTCCTCGGGTACTCGGGCGAGGGCGACCGGGGCGGCGAGCCCGGCGCCCTCGGTCCGCTGAACCTCCCCACCGAGGTGGTTTCCAGCGAGTTCCTGACGATGGAGGGTCGTAAGTTCTCGTCGTCGCGCCAGGTCGTGATCTACGTGCGCGACTTCCTGGAGCGGTACGACGCCGACGCCCTGCGCTACTTCATCGCCGTGGCCGGCCCGGAGAGCCAGGACACCGACTTCACGTGGGCCGAGTTCCTCCGGCGCAACAACGACGAGCTGGTCGCCGGCTGGGGCAACCTCGTCAACCGATCGGTCTCGATGGCCGCGAAGAACTTCGGAGCCATCCCGCCGGCGGGCGAGCTGACCACCGAAGACCGCGCGCTGCTGGAGACTGCCAAGAAGGCCTTCGCCACCGTCGGCGGCCTTATCGAGAAGCACCGCCAGAAGCAGGCCATCGGCGAGGCCATGCGGGTGGTCGCGGAGGCCAACAAGTACCTGTCGGAGCAGGCGCCCTGGAAGATGAAGGAAGACCTGGACCGCATGGGCACCGTGCTGCACGTGGCGTTGCAGGCGGTGAGCGACTGCAACACGCTGCTCACGCCGTTCCTGCCGCACAGCGCCCAGAAGGTGCACGAGCTGCTCGGCGGCACCGGGATACACGCGCCGATGCCCTCGATCGTCGAGGTGGAAGACATCGACGGCGGCCCGGCGTACCCGATCCTCACTGGCGACTACACGACCGGAGCGCGCTGGGAGTCTGTGCCGCTGGAAGGTGGCCGGCCGCTCGCCCCGCCGAAGCCCGTCTTCCGCAAGCTCGACCCCTCGATCGTCGACGAGGAGCTTGCTCGCTTGAGCGGCTAAAGCGCGTACTCGATGTCGACAATGCTGTGGTCGGCGATCTCCGCGGTCGGCGCCCACACCTCGTAGATGCCGCGCTCGTAGCACTGCGCGCCGAGCGCGGCGACGCTGTCGGCGTCGGGACGGCAGAGCCGGAGGCGGGTCCAGCCCGCCTCCTGGTGCAGCGCCGTGCATGGCACGCCGCGCCAGCGCGCGTACCGCACGCGCCGGCTCAGGGCCTCGACCGCGTACCGGGCGGCGCGGGTCATCGCGAGCACCCGGAACTCGGCGACATGTGGGGCCTCACGGGCGGCGGTCACCCGCCCGACACTAGACCGCTGCACGTGCTCGTGGGTGAACGGAGGGTTACGCCTGCCTGTGACATCCTGGGTGGCGATGAGTAAGACGCGAGGCCAGCGGGCGGGGGAGTTTCCGCCCTCGCCGCCACCCCTTCCGATCCCCGTCGTCGACAGCCACACCCACCTCGACATCACGGCGTCTGAGGCCGGTGCGCCCACTGGCGAGCGCGGTGGTGTGCCCGAGCTGATCGCGCGCGCCGCCGAGGTTGGCGTCGACCGGCTCGTACAGGTCGGCGTCGATGTGAAGACGTCGCGGTGGGGCGCCGCGCTGGCCGCCGAGCACGAGGCCGTCGTCGCGACGGTCGCGATACATCCCAACGAGGCGCCCCGCCTGCCCGACCTCGACGAGGCGCTCCGGCAGATCGAGGCGCTCGCCGCGCACGACAGGGTCCGCGGCATCGGCGAGACCGGCATGGACACGTTCCGGACCGGCGACGAGGGCCGAGCGGTGCAGGAGGCCAGCTTCCGGGCCCACATCGCCATCGCCAAGCGGTACGCGAAGCCGCTCGTCATCCACGATCGCGACGCGCACGCCGACGTCCTGCGTGTCCTGGACGACGAGGGCGCACCGGAAACCGTGGTGATGCACTGCTTTTCGGGTGACGCCGACTTCGCCGCGGAGTGCGTCCGGCGGGGGTACGTGCTGAGCTTCGCGGGCACGGTGACGTTCGCCAGCGCGGGTGCGCTGCGCGAGGCGGCCCGGGTGACCCCGCTGAAGCAGATGCTCGTCGAGACCGACGCGCCCTACCTGACACCCATGCCGTACCGGGGGCGGCCGAACGCGTCGTACCTGATCCCCCTGACCGTGCGCGGTCTGGCCGAGACGACGGGCGCTCACCTGTACGAGCTGTGCACGGCGATTTCCGAGACGGGCGACCGGATCTTCGGGCCGTGGTGACGCACCTGCTCGGCCCGGCGGAGATCCGGGAACTGGCCGCGCGCCTGGGCGTGCGCCCCACCAAGAAGCTGGGGCAGAACTTCGTCCACGACCCCAACACCGTGCGCCGCATCGTGGCCGCCGCCGGTCTGGACGCCGCGGATGTGGTCGTCGAGGTGGGTCCGGGGCTTGGCTCGCTCACCCTCGGGCTGCTGCCGGCCGTCCGGCACGTGCACGCGGTGGAGATCGACCCGGTGCTCGCTGGCGCGCTCGCCGAGACCGCGGGTCACCCCGACAGCCTGACCGTGCACCGCGCGGACGCGCTTCGGCTCTCGGTGGCGGATCTCACGCCACCGCCGACCGCGCTGGTCGCGAACCTGCCGTACAACGTCGCGGTACCGGTCGTCCTGCACCTGCTCGCTGAGCTTCCCTCACTGCGCCAGGGGCTCGTCATGGTGCAGAAGGAGGTCGCGGACCGGCTGGTCGCCGGTCCCGGTTCCAAGGTGTACGGCGTGCCGTCGGTCAAGCTCGCCTGGTACGCCTCGTCCCGCAGTGCCGGCCGGGTGCCGCCCGCGGTCTTCTGGCCGGTGCCGAACGTCGACTCCGGCCTCGTCGCCTTCACCCGCCGCCACCCGCCGCGCGCCGACGTCACCCGCGAGCGTGTCTTCGCGGTGGTCGACGCCGCGTTCGCGCAGCGCCGCAAGACGCTGCGGGGCGCGCTCGCCGGCTGGGCGGGCGGCCCGGACAGGGCCGCGGCCGCGTTGGTGGCCGCCGGCGTCGACCCGGGCGCGCGGGGCGAGTCGCTGACCATCGGCCAGTTCGCGGACATCGCCGCTGGCGTGCCCGTGCCAAGCGGGGCCGGCGAGTAGTCTGGCGGCGTGCCCGTGAGGAGGTGGACGACATGACCGCACAGCCGACCGAATCGGCGGGCCGTGGCATGTGGTCGCCCGACCCGCTGCGGCAGCGCCTAGCCAACTACACGATCGAAGACGTCCTCGAACTGCCCGACGACGCCCCCCGCGTCGAGTTGCGTGATGGAGTGATCATCGTGGTCCCGTCGCCGACGGTTGGGCACCAGGATATTGGCGCCCTTCTGTGGATGTGGCTCCGCCAGCATGCGCCGGCCGAGTATCGCGCCGTGCTGGCCGTCGGTGTCGCGGTCACCCACAAGGACACTTTCGAGCCCGATGTCGTCTTGCTACGCCGACCGGTGGAGGATGGCAGCCACTATTTCGACGCCGCACAGGTCCTGCTGGCGGTCGAGGTGGTCTCGCCTGGCACTAAGCGTCGTGACCGGCTGGAGAAGCCGGGCGACTACGCCGCCGCCGGCGTCCAGCACTTCTGGCGGATCGAGCAGAACCCCGTGCATATCTTCGCGTACGAGCTGGCGGGAGACGCATACAAGCTGGTGGCGGACGCGACCGACGAGTTGGCGCTCGACAGGCCGTTCAACCTGAGGCTGCCCATTCGGGACATCACTCCGTGACCGAGGCGTGGCGGCCGGACGAGGACCTCGACCGGCCCCGGTTGGCGGCCTCAGGCCCGGTGAAGGTGCGTGTCCCTGCGAAGATCAACTTGCATCTGGGTGTCGGTCCGGCGCGCGACGACGGATACCACGAGCTGAGCACCGTCTACCACGCGATCTCCGTGTACGACGAGCTGACCGCTCGTCGCGGCGACACGCTGACCCTCACCATGGAGGGTGAGGGCGCCGGCGAACTCGCCCTCGACGAGTCCAACCTGGTGATCCGCGCGGCCCGCGCCCTGGCCCACCAGACCGGCATGCCGGCGCACGCCCGGCTGCACCTGCGCAAGCAGATCCCGCTCTCCGCGGGGCTGGCCGGCGGCAGTGCCGACGCGGCGGCCGCCCTGGTGGCGTGCGACACGCTCTGGGGCACTGGGCTGTCCCGCGACGACCTCGCGGCCGTCGCCGCCGACCTGGGCTCCGACGTGCCGTTCCTCGTGTACGGCGGCACCGCGCTCGGCACCGGGCGCGGCGAGGCGGTCAGCCCGGTGCTGGCCCGGCCGAACACCTGGCACTGGGTGGTTGCGGTGGCCGACGGTGGGCTGGCCACACCAGACGTGTACCGGGAGCTCGACCGGTTGCGCTACACCGGCGAGGTGCCGCGGCTGCCCACCCACTCGACGAACCCGCTGATCGGCGGCGCCGACCGGCTGCTCGCCGCGCTGCGCCAGCGCGACCCAGGGGTGCTGGGTGCGGCGCTCGACAACGACCTCCAGCCGGCCGCGCTGTCGCTGCGGCCCAGCCTTGCCGACGTCCTCAAGGCCGGCCACGCCGCGGGCGCGCTCGCCGGCCTGGTCTCGGGGTCCGGGCCCACCTGCGTGTTCCTCGCTCCTGACAGCCGCCGGGCGACGGAGATCGCCGACGACCTGACCGCCGCCGGGGTGTGCCGCATCGCGTACACCGCGCACGGTCCCGTGGCGGGCGCCCGGGTGGTCTGAACATGGCGAACATCGTCAACCTGGACCGGGTGTCCAAGGGGTACGGCGCGGCTGGGCAACTGCTCACCGAGGTGTCCCTCGGCCTCGACGACGCCGACCGGATCGGCGTGGTCGGGCTCAACGGCGCCGGAAAGTCCACGCTGCTGCGCCTGTTGACCAAGTTGGAAGAGCCTGACGACGGCCGGGTCACGCACCGGCGCGACCTGCGGGTGGCCTGGCTGCCGCAGTCGCTCGACCTGGCCGCCGACGCGACCGTCCACGACGTGGTGCTCGGCACCGGCTGGCTCGGCGAGGGCTTTGCGGCCGAGCACGAGTGGGCCGGTGACGCCGGGGTGCGCGCGATCCTCGACGGTCTCGGCATGCCGCACCTCGGGCTCGACCAGCCGGTCGGGCCGATGTCCGGTGGCGAGCGCCGCCGGGTCGCGCTGGCCGCGCTGCTGGTGCGCGCCTCCGACCTGCTGATCCTCGACGAGCCCACGAACCACCTCGATGTCGCCGGCGTCGACTGGCTGGCCCGCTACCTGTTGAGCCGGCGCGGCGCGCTGGTCGTCGTCACACACGACCGGTGGTTCCTCGACGCGGTGTGCACCGGCACCTGGGAGGTCGCCGACCAGGCGGTGCGCGCCTACGAGGGCGGGTACGCCGCGTGGACCCTTGCCCGCGCGGAGCGCGACCGGGTCGCGGCGGCCACCGAGGCCCGGCGCCAGAACCTGCTGCGCAAGGAGATCGCGTGGCTGCGGCGAGGCCCGCCCGCACGGACCTCCAAGCCGCGCTTCCGCATCGATGCCGCCAACGCGCTGATCGCGGACGTGCCGGCGCCGCGCGACACGGTCTCGCTGCGCAGGCTCGCCACCGCGCGCCTTGGCAAGCAGGTGTACGACCTGAGCGACGTCACCCTGCACGCCGGCCCCAAGCTGATCCTGGACCAGGTCACGTGGCAGGTCGGCCCCGGTGACCGGATCGCCGTCCTGGGCGCCAACGGTGCTGGGAAGACCACGCTGCTGCGCCTGCTGGCCGGCCGGCTCGCCCCCGACAAAGGGGAGGCGCGGGTCGGCGCGACGGTGCGCACCGCGTTCCTGTCGCAGGAACTGGCCGAACTGCCCAACGAACTGCGCCTGCTGGAAGCCGTCGAAGAGGTCGCCAAACGCGTCAAGCTCGGCGACCGGGAACTGAGCGCCGCACAGCTGGCTGAGGTGTTCGGGTTCACCGACCGTCGCGTGTGGACGCCCGTCGGCGACCTGTCCGGTGGTGAACGGCGGCGCCTGCAACTCCTGCGCCTGCTGGCCGGCGAGCCCAACGTGCTGCTGCTCGACGAACCCACCAACGACCTCGACACCGACACGCTCGCCTCACTCGAAGACCTGCTCGACTCGTGGCCCGGCACGCTCCTGGTCGCCAGCCACGACCGGTACCTCGTGGAGCGGGTCACCGACACGGCGTACGCGCTGCTGGGCGATGGGCGGCTGCGCCACCTGCCGGGCGGTGTCGACGAGTACCTCTCCCTCATCACACCCGGTGGGCCGCCGCCCCCCACGCCGCGTCCGGCGGCGCGCGAACGCGAGCCCGCCTTCGACGTCCGCGCGGCGCGCAAGGAACTGGCCCGCCTCGAACGCACGCTGGGCAAGCTGGAGCAGCGCGAGGCCACACTGCACGAAGAGCTCGCGACGCACGCGACCGACTACACGAAACTCGCCGACCTCGACGCGCGGCTCAAGGCGATACAGGCGGAGCGCGGCCAGGTCGAAGAGGAGTGGCTGGCGCTGGCCGAGCGAGTGCCGGATCACTGAATCGGGGGGCGCCCGGCGGCCTCCCGAACGGGTACGTCAAAATCGCCGCCATGGCGCACACTCCCGTCAACCACCCGCTGCGGCCCACCTACCGGGCGCTTGCGGGGCTGGCCGGCCTCTACCTGGTGATCTTCGGAATCCTCGGCATCGCCGAGACCGGCACCGAGCCGTTCTTCGCCCAGGGCGACGGCAGCGCGATCGGCCAGGGCACCAATCTCGGGTACTCCGTGATCGCGATCGCCGCGGGGCTGCTGATCCTCGCCGGCGTCGGCATCGGCCGCAACGTCGACGCCACGCTCAACACGTGGGGCGGGTACGCGTTCATGGCGCTGGGCCTCGCCGCATTGGCGGTGATCCGCACCGACGCCAACTACCTCAACTTCACGATCCCCACCGTCGTGGTCACCATGACGATCGGGCTCCTGCTGCTGACCGCCGGCATGTACGGCAAGGTCGGCTCCGACGACGAGGCGAAGGCGGCCGAAGCCGCGCGGCTTCTCCTGTAGTCCCGCTTCTCCGGTAGTCCTGCGGAAAGGCCATAGCTGGGCGACAATCCAGCTATGGCGCACATCCCGGTGAACCACCCGCTGCGACCGGTGTACCGCACCGTCGCCGGCCTGATCGGCGCGTACATCCTCGTATTCGGCGTCATCGGCCTGATCCAGACGTTGGGTGACCCGCTCTTCGACCGGGGCGACGTCTGGGTGCTCGGCCTGCGGACCAACCTGGCCTTCTCGATCCTGTCGATCCTGTACGGCATCGTGCTGCTCGGCGGCAACATCGTGAACGGCTACCTCGGCCACATGATCAACCTGGGTGGCGGGGTGCTCTTCATGCTCGCCGGCATGGGAATGATGACCGTCATGCAGACCGACGCCAACATCCTGAACTTCTCGATGTCGACGGTCGTCGTGTCGCTGATCTTCGGGCTGCTCGTCTTCACCGCCGGCCTGTACGACAAGCCCGGCACCGCCGAAGACGCCGAGGCCGAGGAGAAGTACCGCCGCGCGTCAGTGCACGCCTAGGGGCACGCCTAGGGGGCACGCTTAGGGGCAATACCGGTAACTTAGGGGCAATTCGGTCGTTGGTCGTGGTGTGCCTCGTGCGGGTCAATTG
>NZ_JBAKHX010000022.1:0-98485 GCF_036906915.1 Micromonospora sp. CPCC 206061 | reverse complement strand
CAGATGGGGATCCCGGCCGCCGAGTGGAAGAAGGGCGGCTACCGGATCACCACGACGATCAACCAGGAAGCGCAGAAGGCGGCCGAAGGCGCGGCTCGCCGGATCAAGGGCTCTCCGATGGAGAAGACCCCTGCCTACTACCGGTCGGCGCTGGTGGCGATCGATCCGAAGAACGGTCGCGTGATGGCCTACTACGGTGGCGACAACGGCACCGGCTTCGACTACGCCGGCCTCAACAACGGCGGCACGGCCGGTGGCCACGCTCCCGGTTCGACGTTCAAGATCTATACGCTCGCGGCGGCGCTGCGAGCAGAGATCCAGATCGAGTCGTACTGGGACGTGACCAAGGACGACGACGGCGGCCGTAAGATCAACAACGCGGGTCGTACCAACATCCCCTGTGGCAAGTCCTGCACACTGGAAAAGTCGACGGTCGAGTCGTACAACGTGCCGTTCTACTGGATCGCCAAGGAGCTCGGCCCGGCCAAGGTCGTCGAGGCGGCCCGCGACGCCGGCATCCGCACCATGTGGGACACCAGCAAGGGCGAGGCGCACGACCTGACCAAGAACTCCCCGAAGGAACTGGCGCCGGCGGAGTTCGACAACGAGGTCGGCTTCGGCCAGTACCCGGTGACGGTGCTCGACCACGCGAACGGCATGGCCACCCTTGCCAACCGCGGCGTCTACAACAAGGCTCACTTCATCCAGAAGGTCGAGTGGCGCAACCCGGCGACCGGCAAGTACGACCTGGTCGCGGGCACGGGCGAAAAGCGGGATCCGCAGCGGAAGTTCGAGGAAGCCCAGATTGACAACATCAACTCCGTGTTGTTGAAGATCCCGGGAAGCATCTCGAACTCGCTCGACAACGGCCGGCAGGCGACGGGCAAGACCGGTACGTGGGAGCTCGGCCCGAGCGGCAACAAGGGCGACAGCGGTGACGCCTGGATGGTCGGCGCGACGCGCCAGATCGCGGCCGCGGTCTGGATCGGCACCGAGGGCAAACGCAGGGCGATCAAGGATCCCTTGACTGGCAGGGCCATGAGCGGTGGCGGCACGCCCGCCGCCGTGTGGGAAAAGTTCATGAACGACGCTCACAAGGCCCTGAACATGGAGAGGGAGACCTTCCCGGATCGCAAGGAGATCGGCGACCCGAACAGCGAGTACCCCAACGGCGTCAAGCCCGTGGAGCAGCCGACCACACCGGACCCATGCGCGCTGCTGCCCGACTTCCTGTGCCCCGACCGCAACAACGGGAACAACAACAGGAACGGCAACAACAACGGCAATGGCAACAACAACAACGGGAACGGCAACACGACTCCGAGCCCGGGTACAGACAACGATGACAACACGTTTCCCGGCACGGGGGGTGGCGTCGTCATACCAACGCCATCGCTGACACCACGGAGACGGTGATGACCAGGGGCCCGGCGGCGACACTCCGCCGGGCCCTACGCTTGGGTCGGCCGATAAGGCAAGATGCCTGTTCATGAGCGTTCAGTCGGCGGAGGACATCGACGGCCCTGAGCGGGTTGACCATCCGGCGCAGTCCGACCCGTTCGTACGCGGGCTCTCCGAGGCGATCGGTGGCCCCATCGGTGAGCATGCCGTCGGCCGAGACCGGCCGGACGGCTGGGGCGGGCGATTCTGGACCGCCGCGCGGATCGTGCTCGCCCTCACGTGCCTCACGCTGGCGCTGCACTGGGTGCAGAAGTCGCCTTGCCGCGATGGCGCCTGGGCCGACCACATCCAGTACACCAAGTTCTGCTACACCGACGTCCTCGCGCTGTACTACGCCGAGGGCCTCAACGAGGGCAAGGTGCCGTACCGCGACCACCCGGTCGAATACCCGGTCGTCACCGGGTACTTCATGGGTGCGCTGGGCCTGCCGGTGCATGCGCTCGGCGAGAGCCGCCCGGAGCTCAACCAGGCGCTGTGGTTCTACGACCTGAACGCGCTCGTGCTGGGCGCCTTGGGCGTGGCAACCGTCGGCGTGATCCTCGCGTTGCGCAGGCGCCGCCCGTGGGACGCGGCGATGTTCGCCCTCTCCCCCGCCCTCTTCGTCACCGCCACGGTCAACTGGGACCTGCTGGCGATCGGGTTCGCCGCGTTCGGCCTCTACGCCTGGGTGAAGAAACGACCGGCCGCCGCGGGCATCCTGCTGGGCATCGCCGGCGCGGCGAAGATGTGGCCGCTGTTCATCCTCGGGCCACTGCTCGTGCTCGGCCTGCGCACCGCCCGTCTCCGGCCGATCCTGACCACGATCGGCACGGCGATCGCCACGGTCGTCCTGGTCAACCTGCCGGTTGCCATTCCATACCGGGAGAACTGGGACCGGTTCTTCGAGCTGAACACCGAGCGCCCGATCGACTGGGGCACGTTTTGGTACGTCGGCCGATACCTGGACGGCAAGTGGAACTCAGGCAACGCCGGTGACCAGGGTCCGTTCCAGTGGCTCAGCAACCACGTCGACCCGCAGCTCAACTACCTCACGTACGGCATCTTCGGCCTCTGCTGCCTGGGCGTCGCCGCGCTCGCCCTGTTCGCGCCCAGGAAGCCCCGGGTGGCGCAGCTGGCATTCCTCGTGGTGGCCGCGTTCCTGATCTTCAGCAAGGTCTGGTCCCAGCAGTTCGTCCTGTGGCTGCTGCCGCTGGTGGTGCTGGCCCGGCCGCGGTGGGGCGCGTTCCTCGCCTGGCAGATCGCCGAGGTGCTGTACTTCGTGTCGTTCTACGGCGAGTTGCTGGGCGCCTCGGGCAAGCAGGTCTTCCCGGAGGGCGTGTTCGTGCTGGCCGCCTCCCTGCGGCTGATCACGGTCGGCGTCCTCTGTGGACTGATCGTGCGCGACATCCTCAAGCCCGAGCAGGATCACGTGCGACGCACGTACGAGGACGACCCGGACGGCGGTGTCTTCGACGGCGCACCGGACGCGCCGTGGCTGGTGCGCCGCCGAGAACGCCGGGACCGCCGCGAAGAGGAGGAGGAGGCTCTCGCCCCCGCGTGACCTCCCTTGGTCAGAGGCGGAAGATGATCGTCTCTCCGACGTCTTCGCGCTCGATGCCGAGGCTGTCGACGGACAGGTCGGCGGCCGCCTGCCATGGCGTGCCGGAGATCTGGTCGCGCAACAGGACCACCGTCTTGACGCCCATCTCCCGCAGGTAGTCGACGCTGGCCTGGTCGGGGAAGGTGCGAGTCACCTCGCGCACCTCCTCCTGCCTGGCCGGCGTGAACCCGCTGCCGCCGTTGACGATCGGCTGGAACCGCGTCGTCGACCACAGCATGACGTTCTGGTCGATCTTGAGTGTGCTCGGCAGCACCAGGATCGGCCCCTCGTCGACCCGCATGACCACGGGCTGCCGCGGCACGACCGGGTGCGGCGTGGTGCCCCGGCCCTCGACGAGCACCAGCACCAGTGGCAGGAACGTCAGCAGGCGCAGCCACGGCTGCGGACGCGGCGGCACCCGCAGCGTCGAGATCTCCTCGACCCGACGGACGAACGCGCTCACCGCGCCGGCGGCCAGGATGCCGAGCAGCAGCGATGTCCACAGCATCAGGCGGCCGGGGGTACGCAGACCGTCCCAGCCCGGCAGGTTGTCGAAGAGCGGCAAGTAGGTATATGTGCCGCCGAAGAAGCGGGGGCCCATCGCGAGGATGCCGCTGACGAGCACACCGGCGAACAGCATCAGCCGGTGGCGCAGCTTCCAGACGGAGAAGAAAAGCCCCGCCAGCGCCAGGCCGTACAGCACGAAACCGGGCAGGAGAGTCATCTCCGGCGCCCACGGCAAGCCGGCGCGGGCACTCTCGTGCAGGTTGCCCCAGACCAGCGACTCCGGGGGCGCGATGAAGAACCCACTCGGCGGCGGCGAGTATGCCCTGAGGTCGTTGACCGTGCGAGCCGCTTCGGGATGCTGGTGCGCCACCTCGAAGTACGGCAGCGACATCAGCGCGCCGGTAGCGGCGAAGATCGCACCGCCGACCACGTCGGCCAGCGCCAGCCGTATCCCGAACGGGCGCTTCACCGCCCAGCTCCGCGCCTTCCGCCAGAACCAGGCGCCGGTAGCCACGACGCCGAGCAGCGCCAGCACGTACGCGAAGGGGAGGCCGATACCGAAGCCGAGGCTGATCTGCCAGGCAGCCACGACCCATCCGGCCAGCGCCCACCCGGCGTGCCGCCGGTCAGGCCGGTATCCGTGCCGGAACGAGTAGCCGTGGCCGCGCGCCAGCATCGCCAGCGCCAGCGGGATGCCCCCGTTCGACACGATGTGCAGGTGACCCGCCTGCGCCAGCATCCACGGGGCGTACGTGTAGGCGGCCGCCGCCACGACGGCACCGGTGCGCCCGGCGCCGAGCTGGCGGACCAGCGCGTACGCGCCGAGGGTGGCCAACGCGTGTGCCAGCACGAACATGATGTTGTATCGGAGCACCGCCGCGGTGGGCCCGTCGCCGAGCATCCCGGCCGGCGCGTACCCAAGCAGCGTGTCGGAGAACGCGAAGCTGAGCCGTTCCGGGAAGAAGGCGTTGGCGTTCCAGAGCTGGGTCGGGTCGCTCAGCAGGATGTGGCCCGACCAGGCCATCTGCCACGCCTGGAGGGTCGGATCCCAAATGTCCTGCGGCAGCGTGTGCTGCGGGTAGCGCAGGGTGGGCCAGGTCATGAGGACGGCGAGCGCGAGCGAGCCGACGACCGCCAGGAACCGTTCGTGCACCAAGAACCGGCCGACCGCGCGGCCGAAGCGCTGGAGCCGGGTCGGCTGGTGCTCGGGCTCCGGGGCGAACGAGGTGAACGGATCACGGGCCGGCTTCGCCGCCTCTGCCTCGCTGGCCGCGCCGTCCTTCTCGGATTTCTCTGACTTCTCTGGCGTCTCGGCCTTTTCGGCCTTCTCCAGCTTTGTGGCGACCGCCTCAGTCTCGGCATCGGCCTTCTCGGCCTTGGCCGTCTCGCCGGGGTTGATCGCGGCTCCGGCAGGTGCTGGCGAGGTCGGCGCGCTGGCAGGCGTCGGCGTGGCCAGGGAGCTCTTCGCCTCGGCCGGCCTGTCGGAGCTTGCCGGGTCAGAGCTTGCCGGGTCAGAGCTGGCCGTGTCGGTAGCCGGTGTGGGGGTGGCGGGTGCCGGCGGCTCGGTAGTCATCGACCGACGACCCTATCGGCCGAGGCGGTCACGCAGGAACTCGATGTCGGCGCCCTGCCCCGCCACGCCACCCGGAGTCTCGACGACCACGGGTGCGCCCGCCGCCCGCACCACGGCCACGATCAGCTCCGGGTCGATCGTGCCGGCCCCGAGGTTGTCGTGGCGGTCGCGGCCGGAGTCGAACGGGTCCTTGGAGTCGTTGGCGTGGATCAGGTCGATGCGGCCGGTGATGGCCTTGATCCGGTCGACCGCGTCGAGCAGGTCTTCACCGCCCGCGTACGCGTGGCAGGTGTCGAGGCAGAAGCCGACGTCGTAGTCGCCGATCGCCTCCCACAACCGGGCGAGCGCGTCGAACCGCCGGGCGCACGCGTTGTCGCCGCCGGCGGTGTTTTCGATCAGGATCGGCGTCGGGAACCCGCCCGCCTTCGCTCCGTATTCGAATGTCTTTCGCCAGTTGTCGAAGCCGACCGCCACATCTTCACCCTTGCCGACGTGTCCACCGTGGACGATCAGACCCTTGGCGCCCAGCGCGGCCGCGCCCTGGGCGTGGGTAAGGAGCAGCTTGCGGCTCGGGATGCGGATCCGGTTGTTGAGCGTCGCCACGTTGATCCGATACGGCGCGTGGATGTAGACGTCGATGTCGGTGGCGCGCACGGCGTCGGCGTCTGCGCGCGGCTCCGGGTCTTTCCACGCTTGCGGGTCGGTGAGGAAGAACTGCACGGTCTCGGCGCCGCGGGCGGCGGCCTCGCCCAGCGGGTCGGTCGAGTCGACGTGGGCTCCGATACGCATGGTGCCGAGCCTACGACCCGCGTCCGACACAAGCATGCCGGCCTACCCGGCAAATCACCCGTCACCGTCGTGTTGACCACCTCGTTACCCCGGATAGACCGACTCACCGACCTGTCGCCGACCCTGGGAGATGGTGAATGCCGCCGCTGGCCCGACATCGCGCCGCAGCTACCGCTGTGGCCGCTCTGTTCGTCGCCGCACCGCTGCTGGCCACCGGAGCGGTGTACGCCGCACCGGCGCCGTCTCCCGTCGTGTCCGTGCCGGAGAGCGGCGAGGAGGTCGTGTTCAGCGGCGGAAGAGGGCTGCTTGGCGTCTCGTGCGAGGCCAACCCCAGCGCATCGGCGGTCACCGTGCCGGCGGAGACGACGCTGCGGGTGGTCAACCGGACGGGGTACCGCGCCAAGCTGTACCTCGACGGCGCCTCGCAGGGTGAGATCGAAAACGGCGGCGTCGCCCCGGTGGTGTTCCACCGCGGTCCGGTGACGCTAGGGCTCAAGCCGAGCTGCATGCTCGGCAAGCAGTCGGCCGTACGCGTGGAGGTTGTCGCGGCATCCGGATCGGCGACGCCTGGTTCCGGTACCAAGCCGGGAGCCAGCCGCCCGGAACGCCCGCCCTCCAATGAGGGCGACCGGCCGCGGACGCGGGCGTCGGCATCGCCGGCGCCGGACGCGAGCCCGTCGGCGGACGCCAGCCCGGACGCGGCTGTCACCAGCGAAAACGGTGGCAACCTGGACGAGGGCGTGGCTACCGTTGACGAGACGACCGGCGCGGAAGGAGCCGCCGCGGAGGCGCTGGCTTCGGTCGAGCCGGTACGCGAAACCGGGCCAATCGGATTGTTAGCGCTTATCGCCACAGTCTGTGTCGTTGGCGTGTCAGCAGGGGCAATTCGGGCTATTATCGCTCAACGTGCAACTCGGACGGGTGTCGCGTAATATGTAAGTGAACAAAGGCTCCGCGGGGCGCCTTCTATCCAACCTCATCGGTGTGGTCGTTCCTCCCCAGGTCCCACCCAAAGAAGCGGATAGGGCGCCCCGCGGCTCTTCGTACCGGGGCCTCCCGGTACCCTGGTTCAGTTCGCCGGTCGCCGTGGGCCTATCCCGCGGCACCATTGTGCGAACAGACGCACGACCTCCTGCCACGGATGGACCGTGGCCGCTAGCCCAGAGGAGGTGAGCACGTCTTGCGTCATTACGAGATCATGGTCATCCTCGATCCAAGCCTCGAGGAGCGCACCGTCGCCCCGTCGCTCGACACGTACCTCAACGTGATCCGCACCGCGGGTGGCTCGGTGGAGAAGCTCGACGTCTGGGGCCGCCGGCGCCTGTCGTTCGAGATCAACAAGAAGGCCGAGGGCATCTACGCGGTCATCGACCTGCAGGCTTCGCCTGAGGCGGTGGCTGAGCTGGACCGCCAGCTTCGGCTGAACGAGTCCGTTCTGCGTACCAAGGTCATTCGTCCGGACGTCCGCTAGCGCGGCGCCCGGCCCACCCGGACCCGGCTCATCGATTGTTGTCGGAGGGCTCTGACAGCCTGAACGGCGAAACGATGAGTGCGCGAGGAGTTGGTCATGGCAGGAGACACCACCATCACGGTCATCGGCAACCTGACCGATGACCCCGAGTTGCGCTTCACCCCGTCGGGTGCGGCGGTCGCCAAGTTCCGCGTCGCTTCGACGCCGCGGTTCATGGACCGCACGTCCGGCGAGTGGAAGGACGGCGAGCCGCTGTTCCTGGCCTGCACGGTGTGGCGTCAGGCGGCGGAGCACGTCGCCGAGTCGCTGCAGCGGGGTGCCCGCGTGATCGTCTCGGGTCGGCTGCGCCAGCGGTCGTACGAGACCCGCGAGGGCGAGAAGCGCACGGTCATCGAGCTTGAGGTCGACGAGATCGGCCCGTCGCTGCGGTACGCCACGGCGAAGGTGCAGAAGATGTCGCGCTCCGGCGGCGGTGGCTTCGGCTCCTCCGGTGGCGGTGGCGGTGGTGGTGGCCAGGGCGGCGGAGGCAACTTCGACGACCCGTGGGCCACTGCGAGCCCGGCTGCTGCCTCGAGTTCCTCCGGTTCCGGCGGTGGCAACTTCGACGACGAGCCCCCGTTCTAAACAGGATCACAGGAGCAAGAGCCATGCCTAAGGCTGCGGCACTGCGCAAGCCGAAGAAGAAGGTGAACCCGCTCGACAAGGACGGGATCACCTACATCGACTACAAAGACACCGCGCTGCTGCGCAAGTTCATCTCCGACCGCGGCAAGATCCGCGCTCGCCGGGTGACTGGGGTTACGTCCCAGCAGCAGCGCCAGATCGCCCGTGCGGTCAAGAACGCCCGTGAAATGGCGCTTCTGCCCTACACGGCCACGGCGCGCTGAGGGGAGGCACCGACATGAAGGTCATCCTGACCCAGGAGGTGTCCGGCCTCGGCACCCCGGGCGACATCATCGAGGTGAAGGACGGCTACGGCCGTAACTACCTGCTCCCCCAGGGCTTCGCCATCGCCTGGTCGAAGGGCGCGGAGAAGCAGGTCACGGTCATCAAGCGGGCGCGCGACGCCCGTGAGATCCGCGACCTGGGCCACGCCACCGAGGTGAAGGCGCAGCTCGAAAGCCTCAAGGTCAGCCTGTCGGCACGTGCCGGCGACGGCGGCCGCCTCTTCGGCTCGATCACGCCGGCCGAGGTCGTCGACGCGGTCAAGGCCGCGGGCGGTCCGGCACTCGACCGGCGCCGGCTCGAGCTGTCGGGCCACATCAAGGCCTTGGGCGCCCACCAGGTGCGGGTGAGGCTGCACCCGGACGTCACCGCCAAGTTTGACGTCAACGTGGTGCGCTCCAAGTAGCAGCGGTAAACGAAAACGGGGGCGCGAATCGCGCCCCCGTTTTCGTTCAGTCCACCTCGCCGGCCTTGCCGATCAGGGACGTGAGGTCACGCACCGCTGGATCGCCGGTCTCCTCGCCCGCACGCCGGGCCATCAGCGCCCGGACCGCCAGCGCGGCGGGGAGCTGGTTGACGAAGACCTCGCGGGCGTGCGCGGGCTCGCTGACGTACACGACGAAGCCGTCGCCACGCGTCGCCGCGTCTTCGCCGCGGGTGCGCAGGCCCACCCGCATGAGCCGGACGTCGGACCCGGCCCCGTGGAACTCCGGCAGGCGGGCGCCGTCGAGATGCACCGCGAAGCCGTCACCGCGGGGCTCCGGGTACTCCTGGGTGAAGGAGTTCACGAACTCCTCGGGCCGGACCTGGCTGGCCTCCGGCTTCCGGCCGTCGGTGATCAGCTCCGGGCGTACCCGTACGAAGCGGTGTCCACGTCGATGGCGAATGTCGACTGTGGATCCTCTTCGACGGTGGTCTCCCCGTCGTTGTCCGGCCAGGGCGTAGTCGGGCGGTGGCGGTCCGGCGCGGGCATCACCGTGTCGGAATCCTGGTGCCCGCCCCCGCACGCCGCGAAGACGAGCGTGGCGGCGATCCCCAGGACCAAGAATGCGAACCGTCGAGTGGTGACCATCGAGTCCTCCCCGTGCAGATGACTTGATGGCATTGGGACAGATCAACGGCTGTCATGGCTCCAGCCGTAGCCGAGCCGATACCCAAGCGTGAATGTCGTGATCATGTCGTGCGGAAGCCGTGACCGCGCGGTGGTTGCGAGTGAGATCGTCAGCCGAGCGGCTGGCCGCTGATCACCGAAAGGACCACTGTGGACAGGCCGCCGCCCACGACGGCCGCGGCGAGGCCCACGCTCACCGAGCGCCACGTCGCGCTGAGCCAGCGTATGAACACGGCAACCACCACGCTCAACGCCAGCGCAGCACCGAACCGCCCGGTGGCACCCACCAGCGAGTTGAACGCCTGCGCACGATCGGCACTGCCGATCGTGAACGTGTAGACAACGAAGATCACCAGCGGCACCGCGTACCAGGCAAGTGTCGCGAGGATCGCGCCGGCCGTGGTGCCGCGGGGAGCCTCGTCGAGCAGCTCATCGTCGTCGGCAACCTCGACGAGGCTGGCGCGGCGGCTGAAGGCCGGGGCCGCCGCGCGCTGCCGCAACGCGGAACCCCTGTCGAGCGGCGGCGCGGAGCGCGGCGCCGGGACCCGGCTGCGCATCTCATCGGGGTACGCGACCGCGGGCGATCGAGGCGCGGATGACGGGATGCCGACCCACCGGGGATCGTCGCGAGACAGCCGGACGCTGGTCTCGTCGTCCAACTCGCCCGCGGTCCACCGCGTCTCGAACTTCTCGCGGCCACTACCACCGGAGCCGCCCCACCGCGGCTCGATGTCGTCGGACCCAGCCTCGGTCTCGGCCTCGTCGGTGTCCCACCGGGGCTCGATCTGGTCCTGCCACGAGCGACGACGCCGGCCGGTCGGCGACCGGTCGCGGCCGCCTCCCCAGGAGGGGCGGTCGTATTCGTCTTCGTCCCGATCGCGGTCGGCATAACGGCTGGGCACGTCGTAGCGGCCGGGCAACCCGGACGCCGGAATGGAGGAGGACGGGATCGACGACGAAGGCATGGACGACGACGGCATCGCCGAAGCCGGGATGCTGGAAGCCGGCGGGTCGTACGACCGCCGGCCGGTGTCCCATCGGCCGGCGCGGGTGGACTCCCCGCGTCCCGCGCCGGGCTCCTCGGTACGGCGTTCGCGGCGGCTTACACCGCGTCGCTCGCTGCGACTGGGGCGTGCCGCACCATCGTCGTAGGACGTGGGGGCTGCCCACTGCTCAGTGCTCGCCTCGCTGGTGGACCACTGGCCGGTGAAGTCGGAGCGGTCCGTGTACGTGGGCTGGTCAGCGTAGTCCGACCGGCTCCACTCGCCGGTGTAGGCCTCGCGGGTCCACTCGGCGGTGTTGACCCCGGGACGGAGATCGCGGCTCTCGTCGGCGGGTTCCTCCCAGCGCTCGCGGGCGCTGCGGCGACCGTACGGCCGGTCGGTGGCCGGTGGTGTGTCTTCCTGCCTGCGGCGTCCTCGATAGGCGCTTCGGAACTCACTCAGCGTGGCATAGCCGATACGAGGCGGCTCGGCTTCAGGGTCGCCCTCAGCGCGGTGCGCCCCGGCGCGGCGGCTGCGAAACCGCTCGACCTCACCGGTGGAGCCCCGTTCACTTGGGCGTGCGTCATCGCTGGCCCGCCGGTCGCGCGGGCCACGCGTGTCGTACCCCCAGTCCCGGTAGTCCACTGCGAAAGCGTGACCTTCCTGATACTGGACCGCAACCGGCCTTCTGGGCACATTCGCCAGCGGCAATGATAAGCCCAGTCTGGAAGTCACGGCAGGCCCGAATTTCTTCCTCCACACCGTGGGGATCGTGTCCGGGCACGTCACACGATACCCGGGCGGCCGTCCCCAATACTTATTCACAGGCTGTGCACAGGGCTGCACACACCCGTTGGATGACTGTCCACAGGTTGTCCCAAGCCTCGTCCACCGGCAGGTTTGAGGTGCTGAGCTGCGATTTCGTATCGTTGCGGCGCGGCCTGCGGTAACTTGTCACACCCCTGCGGTTCGCTTGTGGGCGTAGGCGATCGAGCGAGGGGGCCTTTGTGTCGATCACCGACGATGTGCGGTCGGAGGGCCGTTCCCCCTCCGGTCCGCCGCCAGGCGACTCCGGCGGATTCAGCGGTGGCGGCGGGCAGTACGACAAGACGCCCCCACAGGACATCGCCGCCGAGCAGTGCGTCCTCGGCGGGATGCTGCTGTCCAAGGACGCGATCGCCGACGTCGTCGAGATCCTCAAGTCCAACGACTTCTACCGGCCGCTACACGCGACGATCTTCGACGCGATCCTCGACCTGTACGGGCGCGGCGAGCCGGCCGACGCCATCACGGTCGCCGCCGCGCTCGCCGACTCCGGCGATCTGGGTCGCATCGGCGGCGCCCCCTACCTGCACACGCTCATCTCCACCGTGCCCACCGCGGCCAACGCCTCCTACTACGCCCGGATTGTCGGCGAGCGAGCGGTGCTGCGCCGGCTGGTCGAGGCCGGCACGCGCATCGTGCAGCTCGGCTACGGCTCTGGGCAGGGCGGCCGTGACGTCGACGACCTGGTCGACCTGGCACAGCAGGCCGTCTACGACGTGACCGAGCGGCGGGTGAGCGAAGACTTCGCGGTGCTCGCCGACATGCTCCAGCCCACCCTCGACGAGATTGAGGCGGTCGGCGCTCAGGGCGGCGTGATGACCGGTGTGCCGACCGGCTTCACCGACCTCGACCGTCTCCTCAACGGCCTACACGCCGGCCAACTCGTGATCGTTGCCGGCCGACCGGGTCTTGGAAAGGCGCTGGCGCTGGACACGCCGCTACCCACGCCGACCGGTTGGACCACGATGGGTGAGGTCGCGGTGGGCGACCAGTTGATCGGTGCCGACGGCCAGCCCACGACGGTGGTGCACGCCTTCGAAGTCAGGCACGGTCGGCCGTGCTACGAGGTCGAGTTCTCGGACGGCTCCGTCATCGTCGCGGACGCGGAGCACCTGTGGAAAACCACCACGCGGGCGAGCCGGCGGCAGGCGGCCGAACGGAAGCTCAGCCCCCAATGGCCCGTGGAGCAGCGGGCAGCCGCCCACACGGCGTACCAGATGGCCTCGAAGTCTCCCGACGAGCTGATCACCTTTGACGACGCGGTCGGTCTGGCCGGCACTGAGTTCCGCCACGTTCTCCACACGGTTGCGAAGCAGGTCGAACCCGCGGGCCAGGTCGTCCGCGAATACGTACGCGCCGGCAAGGCGTGGCACCGGAAGGTTCCCGCCTACTCGTGTCAGGCGGTCCTCGAAGGGTTGGCGCAACGGGTGAGCCGGCAGGTGAACGCTGAGACCACTGCAGACCACCCAGGGGTCTTTACCACCGCGCAGATCGAGGCGTCGCTGCGGTGTCCGACCGACGGCCGGCTCAATCACGCTGTGGAAAACAGCCAACCGCTGGCGTTGCCGCACCGGGACGACCTGCCCGTCCCGCCGTACACCCTCGGTGTATGGCTCGGCGACGGTCACTCCGCCGGCAGCCGCTTCACCACCGCAGACCCTGAGATCGTGTCCTATGTCGAGGCGGACGGGTTCGTAGTGCGCGCCACAGCGGGTCGCATGCGCTACAGCATCTCCCCGCCGGCTCCTGAGCCACTCGCGCCCCGTTCCTGCATCGTGTGTGGTGTCTCATTTACGCCTCGGGGACCAGCGGTCCAGACATGCGGGAGATCGTGTGGCGGCAAGTCACGCGGAATGGCAAAGCCTGCCAGCGGGGAAGGCTGCGTCTCCTGCGGTGCGGTGCTGGACGGAGCCTGGAACGGCAGTCGTAGGTGCGCGGAGTGTCACAGCCGGTACGGATCATTCGTTGGCTATCTGCGAGCCGCCAATGTCCTGGGCAACAAGCACATCCCAATCAGCTATCTACGAGCCGCGGAATCGCAACGTAGGGCGCTGCTGGCCGGACTACTTGATACGGACGGCACCGTCACGGCAACCGGAAACGTCCAGTTTTGTGTGACGTCCAGGCGGTTGGCCGACGACGTCCGCGAGCTGATCGTGAGCCTCGGTTACCGGTGCTCTATGACGACGAAGCAGGTCCGCGGTCGTCGACCCGACAGCTCGACCGCCTTCATCCTCAACTTCTCGACGGCGGATGAGGTCTTCCGCCTCCGTCGGAAGCAGCAGGCACAGCAGGAGAGGTATCGCGGCGCGAACCGGGCGCGTACCGGCTCGCGGTACATCGTCGCGGTCCGGCCGGTCCCCAGCGTGCCGGTGCGCTGTGTGACGGTCGACAACGTCGACCACCTCTACCTCGCCGGCCGATCGATGATTCCGACGCACAACTCGACCGCCTCAATGGATTTTGCCCGAAATGCGGCCGTTCGACATAATCTCGCTAGCGCAATCTTCTCGCTGGAAATGAGCAAGGTCGAGATCGTCATGCGACTGCTCTCGGCCGAGGCGCGGGTGCCGCTGCACGTGCTGCGATCGGGTCAGCTCTCCGATGACGACTGGACCAAGCTGGCCCGGCGCATGGGTGAGATCAGCGAGGCGCCGCTGTTCGTCGACGACACGCCGAGCATGAACCTCATGGAGATCCGGGCGAAGGCGCGGCGACTCAAGCAGCGCCACGACCTCAAGCTGATCGTCGTCGACTATCTCCAGCTGATGACGTCGCCGAAGCGCACCGAGAGCCGCCAACAGGAGGTCGCGGACCTTTCTCGTGGACTCAAGCTGCTCGCCAAGGAGGTCGAGTGCCCGGTGATCGCGGTGAGTCAGCTCAACCGTGGTCCTGAGCAGCGCACCGACAAGCGCCCTCAATTGTCCGATTTGCGTGAATCTGGCTCAATTGAACAGGACGCGGACGTCGTCATCCTCCTGCACCGCGACGACTACTACGACAAAGAGTCGCCGAGGGCAGGCGAAGCGGACTTCATAGTCGCTAAGCACCGAAATGGCCCTACCGATACCGTCACGGTGGCCGCGCAGCTGCACCTGTCCCGCTTCGTCGACATGGCAGTGGTCTAGCGTCCCTCGCCGATCGAGGGCTTCTTCAACGACCAAGGGCAAATGCACGTGGATTGGCGATCGAACCACGTGCATTTGCCCTTGATCGACGAAAGGCGGCGGGCCGGTGCGCCGGACGGAGCCGAAAGTGCCCGTGAGCGCTGTCAGTCGAAGAGTTCGCCCAGGAAGCCCTTGCGGCGCTTCTTGCGGTAGTGCCCGTGGTAGCCGTACTGGTGGCCGCCGCCGTAGGCCGGAGCGGGCGGCGGGTAGCCGTGCGACGGGGCGGGCGGGGGAGGCGGGGGCGGGGCGTAGCCGGGCGCTGGCGGCGGCGCGTATCCGCCCTGCTGCTGAGCCGGGGGACGCTGGCCGGCCGAGGCCGGCTGCTGCTGGTTCCAATTCGCCTCGGCGTCGAAGAGCTTCTCCAGCTCACCGCGGTCGAGGAAGATGCCGCGGCACTCGCCGCATTGGTCAATGGTGACGCCGCTGCGCTCGTACTGGCGCATTTCGCCGTGACACTTCGGACAGGTCATCATGCCTTCGACGGTACCGGGTCGCATCACCCAACGGCCGTCAGCGCGGCCCAGAAGGCTAAGCGTTCCCCCGCCGCGCCAGCTCGTTCGTGCGGCGCTGGTGGGCGACGCCTTCCCTCGTCGCTGCGCTCCTCAGTCCAGGCGCCGCCGCGCCAACTCGCTCGCGACGTCACCTGATGGGTCGCTCGTTCGTGCGGCGCTGGTGGGCGACGCCTTCCCTCGTCGCTGCGCTCCTCAGTCCAGGCGCCGCCGCGCCAACTCGCTCGCGACGTCACCTGATGGGTCGCTCGTTCGTGCGGCGCTGGTGGGCGACGCCTTCCCTCGTCGCTGCGCTCCTCAGTCCAGGCGCCGCCGCGCCAACTCGCTCGCGACCTCCTCATCGGTTACTTGGTGGAAGTCTCGGTAGTAACGGCTGACGGCCCCGAAGTCGCGGGGGCGCAGCGGGCACACCAGCTCGTCGACGAGGCGGCTGAGGCCGTTGCAGGCTTCGATCGAGCCGACGGGTACCGCGAGTACGACGCGGGACGCGCCGAGTTGGTAGGCGACCGTGGCGGCGGCGCGTGCGGTGGCACCGGTGGCGAGGCCGTCGTCGACCAGGATCGTGACTTGGCCGGTGAGGTCCAGAGGTTTGCGGTCGGCTCGGTACCGCTGCTCCTGGCGGCGTTGTTCGACCGTCTCGCGCTCGGTCACCTCGGCGATCTCGCCGGGGTCGAGGCGGCTGGCGATGTCGTCGTTGAGCACCTGTACGCCGCCTGGCCCCAGCGCGCCGAACGCCACCTCGCGCGCCCACGGTATGCCCAGCTTGCGGACCACGAGCACGTCCAGTGGGACACGGAGGTGCGCCGCTACAACCGCCGCCATTGGTACGCCGCCGCGTACCAGTCCGAGCACGACCGTGTCGGACCGGCCGGCGTATCGGGTCAGCCGGTCGGCGAGCGCCACGCCAGCGGTGAGCCGGTCGCGGTACACGTGCCGCACACCTACAGTGTCCGCCCGATGTGCCAGCCGAGCGCGGCGACGGCCAATCCGGCCCCGAGGGTGAGCGCGACGTTGAGCAGCGCGTATAGCCGGGCGCCGCCCCGGGCGAGTTGAATGGTCTCGTTGGAGAAGGTGGAGTACGTGGTCAGCGCTCCGCAGAACCCGACGCCGACCAGGGAGCCGACCCAGCCGGGAAGGGCACCGCCGAGCCCGGCGATCAGCCCGAGCAGGGCCGAGCCGGCCACGTTGACCGAGAGCGTGCCCCACGGCAGCACCGGGTCGAACCGGGTGCGGACCGCGAGGTCGGTCAGGTATCGCGCGGACGCCCCGACGGCACCGCCCACCAGTACGAGCAATAGCGTCATCCGGCCCGCCGACGAGTCAGCGGGCGGGCGGCGAGCATCCCCAGGGACAGGGCGGTTAGGGCTCCGACGAGGGTGCCGAGGGCGTAGGCCACGGCGGTGCCGGGCCGGCCGTCGGCCATGAGCACGCGGGTCTCGACCGCGTACGTGGAGAAGGTCGTGAACCCGCCGAGCACACCTGGGCCGAGAAACAGTCGCAGCAGCCGGTGCCGCGTGGAGAGGGCCTCGACGACGAAGCCGAGGACCGCGCATCCGATCAGGTTGACGGCCAGCGTCGCGGCTGGGTGCGGCCAGGCCAGGCCGACGCCCCAGCGGGCAGCCGATCCGAGCGCTCCGCCCGCCGCCACCATCGCCAGTCTCACGATGGCTCCCGGAGGGCCGGCAGCCGCAACGCGGGCACCCACATCAGGAACGCGACCGGATACAACAGGTATCCGAACCTTGTCGACGGCATCAGCAGGATCGCCGCCAGCAGCCCGATTCCGCACACCTTCGCCGCGTCGGCGGCGGTGCGCGGCGGTCGGCGGATCATCCAGACGGCTATGGCGAGCCCGGCGGCCACCAGCAGCGCTCCGGCGATCACCCGGCCGCCGGGCAGGTTGTTGGCGATCAGGTAACCGGGGAAGGGCGACTGCGCCGGGCTCTCGACCACGCCCTCGCCGAGTGGGAAGCGCACCACGTTGTCGAGCAGCGCGGTCGAGTCGAGTACGGCCGCGGGGATGAGCGCGAGGATCGGCAGCGTGATCGCGCCGATCGCCAGCCGCCGGTCGCGCGGCCAGGCATGCACGAGCAGCACGAGCGCCACCGGCCAGGCGAAGAGTTTGAGAGCGGCGGCCAGCCCGACGGCGACGCCCGCCGCGCCGTAGCGCGCCGCCGCGCACAGGGCCAGAGCACAAAGGCACAGCGCGAGTACCGGGATGTCGTCGCCGCCGGTCGCCAGCGTGAGCGCGCAGACGGGCAGCACGGTGGCGAACTGCATGGCGCGCAACAGGGCGGTGCCCCGGACCAGGAGCGTCGCGGCGAACCCCAGCACGACGGCGGTGACCAGGGCGAACCAGACGCGTGAGTCGGTCCACCAGGCGACGCCGGCGAGCGCGCGGGGCAGCCCGAAGAGAGCCATGCCCGGCTGGTACGGCAGGTAGCCGAGCAACTGCTCGCCGGACGGGAGGGCGGCGATTTCGTCGGTGCGCAGGTACGGCGTGCCGTGGTCGAGGAGGCGCTGGCCGCCGTGCTCGATGACGACGACCTCTTCCTGCGCCCGGTCGGTGCGTCCACCGGCCCGCTGGGCGGCCTGGATGACCATGGGCAGCAGCGCGGTCGTGGCCCACGCGAAGGCGCTCACCACCGTGCGGGCGGGGAGGCTGTCCGCGTATCGGCTGAATAGCAGGACCACCGCGGCGCCGGCGGCGATGGTGTAGCCGACGACGGCGACCGCGCCCCACGCGCGGTGCGGGACCAGCGTGGAGGTCGCGGCGGTGACCCCCGCGAAGGCCGCGGAGAGTGCGTAGAGGGCGAGGTCACCGGCGATCGCGCGGCGGCCTTTGGTGATCACGCGGGCAAGTGTGGCAGACGGTCGGTGCGGGCCCGGCCACCGGAGCGGCGGTTCGGCGAGAGGCGGATGACCGAGCCCTCGTCGTGAAGGGCGGGTGCGAGCGTGCCGGGGCGGCCGCCGGAGCCGCGGTGGAGGGCGGCGAGTAGGCGGGCGGACGGCATCGGACGGGCGAAGAGGTGGCCCTGGCCGGCGGTGCAGCCAAGCTCCCACAGGGCCCGGCGCTGCGGCTCGCTCTCGACACCTTCGGCGACTACGGCGAGGTTGAGGCTGCGTCCGAGATCCACAGTGGAGCGGATGACGGCGGCGGCCTCGGCGGAGGTGTCCATCGCGGTGACGAAGCCGCGGTCGATCTTCAGCTCGTGGACGGGGATCCGGGACAGCACGGACAGCGAGGAGTATCCGGTGCCGAAGTCGTCGAGCGCGAGCTTGATGCCGGCGTCGCGGAGCTGGCTGAGCACCTGGTCGACGACCTCGAGCTGGCTGATCGTCAGGGTCTCGGTGAGCTCAAGGAAGAGCCGGTCGGGCGGCAGGTCGTGGGCTCGCAGCCGGGCGACCACGGCACTGGGGAAGCGCGCGTCGAGCAGGCTGCGCGGGGAGACGTTGACCGCGACGGGCAGGTCGAAGCCGGCGTCGCGCCAGGTGCCGGCGGCGACGAGCGACTGGTCGAGCACCGCGTCGGCGAAGGCGGGCAGCAGGCCGGAGCGTTCGACGGTCTCCAGGAAGCGCAGCGGGTCGAGGTTGCCCCGGTCGGGGTGCCGCCAGCGGGCGAGCGCCTCGGCGGCGATCACCTCGCCGGTGCCGAGGTCGACGATCGGCTGGAAGTTGACGGTGAACTCGTGCTGGGTGAGCGCGCGGGGCAGGTCGCCGCCGAGCGCGAGCCGGCCGACGTCGGCGGTGTCGCGCGCCCGCGCGTAGGTGGCGATCTTCTGGCCGTTGCGCTTGGCCTGGTACATGGCGACGTCGGCGCGGCGCAGGAGCTCGGCCATGCCGCCGCTGCCGGGCGCGACCGCGATGCCGCCGCTCGCCTCGACGCTGATCCGCATGCCGTCGACGGACAGGGGCACGTGTAGCGCGGCCAGCAGCCCCTCGGCCCGGTGTGCGGCGATGGCCGGCGCGGGCAGCCCGGTGATGAGCACCGCGAACTCGTCGCCGCCCAGCCGGGCGACCAGGTCGTCGGGGCGGGCCTCACGGCGCAGCCGTTCGGCGACCTCGATCAGCACCTTGTCTCCGGCGGCGTGCCCGAGCGTGTCGTTGACCTCTTTGAAGTGGTTGAGGTCGATCAACAGGAGGGCGGTGACGCCGTCGACGCGGCGGTTGCCGAGCAGCTCGGTGCCGCGGTCCATGAGCTGGCGGCGGTTGGCGAGACCGGTGAGCGTGTCGTGCGCGGCCGCGTGCGCGTGCTCCTCGGCGACCCGGGTCAGCTCCTCGTACGCCGAGGCGTTGCGCACCGCGGTGCAGAGCGCGGACGTGAACGTGCGCAGCGTGTACTGCTCGCGCTCGGAGAGCGTGACCGGCCCGCGGAAGCGCAGCCGGAGCACGCCGACGTCGGCGGTGCCGTCGTGGCCTTCGAGGGCGGTGAGGATCACTGACCCGGTCATGGTGGGCGCGTCGGCGACCGGCCCGTCGTAGGTGATCGCGTCTCCGTTGCCACGGATGAGTCGCGGCGTGATGTGCAGCTCGATCTCGACCTCGTCGACCGAGAAGAGCTCGGCGGCCCGGGTGACGGCCGTGGAGAGAACGGCGTCGAGGTTGACGTCGTTCAGCGCGTCGGTGGTCTTGGCGAGGCGCTGCCAGGCCTGCCGCTCCTCGCGGCTGCGGATGCGCGTGGAATAGGCGAGATGGGCGCTCAGGATGAGGGGCGGCATGGCGAGCAGCAGGCGGTTGTCGAACTCCAGCAGGGCCAGTGTGCTGATCACCACGAGGAACCGGACCGCGATGCCGGCCAACCGCAGGTCCCAGTTGCTGCGGAAGCGCTGCAGGACGCTGGTGCGGGTGGCCAGTGCGATCACCGGGATGACGAGCAGGTCGTCGAGGAGAGCGGCGGCGAGGTACGCGACGGCGAGTGGGCCGACCTCAAGCGGCTGCTCCACCGACGACTGGCTGCCGAACGCGTAAAGGATCGCGCCAGCGGTCGCGGCGAGCAGCGTCTCCTTGCCGATGCTGAAGGCGGCCTTGAGCGGCGAGAGCCGCATGATGACGCGAACCACGGCCACCGCGATGGGTGTGCACACCACGACCCAGGGAACCGGCGCGACGGCCAGGCTGATGACGATGGCGGCCTCGGTCCAGGAGATGCCGTGCGTGGTGGCCCTGATCCGGACCCGGACCACGACGACGCAGCCAACGCCAATCAGGAAGGTGGCGGCAGCGAGGGTGCGGAAGCTGGGGCGCTCGCTCTCGGCCAGGATGACGGCGATCGCGCCTGCCACGGCGACGGCCGCCAACACGACGACGAGACCGACAAGCAGCAGTAGCCGCCGATCGGTCCCAGTCTCGCGTCGTGCTTTGCGAATCACACCCGCCACTCGGCACCGTTCCGTCGATCGCAGTGCGCCGCGGATAGCCTACGGGTGCTCCTTGCTCGGTGACACCCCTTCAGAGCCAGTCGTTACCGCGCATCGCGGTGCTCCCTCCCGGCGGGCCACTTTCGCAACTGTTGTTTGCGTGCGTGGCTTTTTGGTTGCCTTGATGGAAGGGAAGCTTAGGATCCCGTTCGCGGTCTTGCGACTAAAACCTGTCCCTATGCGCACTATGAGGAACTATGGCCTGATTTGTCACACTCTGTTTCTGCGAGGAAACGGAGGGTGTATATCGGTCCTGCGTGGTTTGTATTTTCTCTTTTATCACGGGCACATGGAATACTCGATCTTGTAGACGGCCTGATCACGCCTGGTGGTTGAGGTGATCTCGGCGACTGTTCCGTCCAATTGGTCACACTGACTGCGCCGCTCATCCGTATGGTTGTTCGAATAACGCGTGCAGGCGACTGCAACCGGGTGAATTGCAACCAGTGGACGCAGATGTGTCCCCTCCCGACGGTCTGGTTCATTGATCGTTGGCATTGGAAACAACAGTGTTGCGGTTGGGTTGGTGCGGGTAAACAACCGTCGATTCTGCCCGCAGTCCAGCCCGGCATCAGTGTGCCTATAGGCTCACTTCGTGAAGCTCACCCATGTGGATGATGCGGGCGCGGCGCGGATGGTCGACGTCTCGGCCAAGTCGGTATCCGCCCGCCGCGCGGTGGCCGCCGGCCGGCTGCACACCACGCCTGAGGTGGTCGACCTGCTCCGCCGCGACGGGCTGCCCAAAGGCGACGCGCTCGCCGTCGCCCGGATCGCCGGCATCATGGGCGCCAAGCGCACGCCTGATCTGGTGCCGCTCTGCCATCCCATCGCGCTGCACGGCGTGACCGTCGACTTCGCCCTCGGCGACGACATGGTCGAGATCACCGTCAGCACCAAGACCGCCGACCGCACGGGCGTAGAGATGGAGGCGCTCACCGCCGTGGCCGCGGCGGGGCTGGCGCTCGTCGACATGGTCAAGGCCGTCGACCCAGCGGCCTCCATCGAGGCGATCCGGGTACTGAGCAAGGAAGGCGGCAAGACCGGAGATTGGGTACGGCCAGAGGACCGGCCGTGATCCGTGCGCGCGTGATCGTCGCCTCCAACCGCGCCGCCGCCGGGGTGTACGCGGACACCAGCGGGCCTCTGCTCGTCTCCGGGCTGCGCGACCTCGGCTGTGAGGTGGGCGATCCGGTCGTCGTGCCGGACGGCGAGCCCGTCGGTGAGGCGCTGCGAACGGCGGTGGCCGACCGGATGGACGTCGTACTGACCAGCGGCGGCACCGGGGTGACACCCACCGACCGCACGCCGGACGTGACGCGGGCGGTGCTCGACTACGAGATCCCGGGCATCGCTGAGGCGATCCGGGCGTACGGGCGGGAGAAAGTGCCGGCGGCTGCGCTGTCGCGTGGCCTGTCAGGAGTGGCCGGGCGGACCCTGGTCGTCAACCTGCCCGGGTCGACCGGTGGGGCCCGGGACGGGTTGGCTGTGCTCGGGCCGCTTCTCGCGCACACCGTGGACCAGCTGCGCGGCGGCGACCACTGACTCTCATGTCCGCCCGCGGCGTTAGGCTCGGCGGGTGAGTACTGCTCCGGTCGACTGGGAAGCGGCGCGATCCCTGGTGTACACGGCCGGGCTGGCAGCCGCACCGCCGGCGGTCGACGTGCCGCTGGCCGATACCGACGGCCACACCCTGGCCGCCCCGCTCACCACGCTCACCGACCTGCCCGCGTTCCCGACGTCCAGTGTGGACGGATGGGCGGTGCGAGGGCCGGGGCCGTGGCGGGTCGTGGGCCGGGTGCTCGCCGGCGGTACCCCGCCGCCGTTGCCGGACGACGGCACAACTGTGGAGATCGCCACCGGCGCGATGCTTCCCGACGGCGCCACAGCCGTACTGCGGGTCGAGGAATCCAGCCGCACCGGTGACGGGCTGGTGACCGGCACGCCGCGCGCCCAGCCCGAGTGGCGGACGCCCGGTGAAGAGGCACGCAGGGGCGAGACCCTGCTGCCCGCGGGTTCCCCGGTCAACCCGGGCGTGATTGGGCTGGCCGCCTCGTGCGGATACGACACGCTGCCGGTGCGCCGGCCACCCCGCGCCGCGATGCTGGTCTTCGGCGACGAGCTGCTCACCGCCGGGCTCCCCGGCGCCGGTCGGGTCCGCGACGCTCTCGGCGCGCCCGTGCCGGCCTGGCTACGGCGATACGGTGCCGAGCCGGGGCACCTCGTCGGCCCGGTCGAAGACACGCTTCCGGCGCACGTGGCCGCCATCCGCAAGGCGCTCGAAGGAGCCGACCTGGTCTGCACCACCGGCGGCACGATGCACGGCCCTGTCGACCACCTGCACCCGGCGCTTGCCGAGCTGAACGCGGAGTACGTGGTCAACACCGTCGCGGTGCGGCCCGGGTTCCCCATGTTGGTGGCCCGGATACCCGGCCCCGACGGGCAGCCACGCTTTCTCGCCGGCCTGCCGGGCAACCCGCAGTCCGCGATCGTCGCCCTGGTGTCACTCGTCGCTCCGCTGCTCGCCGGGCTCCAGGGCCGGCCCGCGCCGGCGCTGCCCCGGGTCACGCTCGCCGAGGCGGTGCCCGGCCGCGGCGACTTCACCCACCTGGCGCTCGTGCGCGTCGACCCCGTCGGCGGCACCGCCCACCCGGTGCGGCACGTGGGTTCGGCGATGCTGCGCGGCCTCGCCCAGTCCGACGGGTTCGCGGTGATCCGTCCGGGCACCAGCGGTGAGCCCGGCGCCCAGGTGCCTCTCGTACCCCTGCCGCTCCTGAACGGAGAACGGCCATGACGATCGTCGCGGTCACCACCGAACCTCTTGACCTGGCAGCACACGAAGCGGCCGTCGCCGGCCCGCGCGCCGGTGCGGTGGTCTCGTTCCAGGGTGTCGTGCGTGACCACGACCACGGGCGGCCGGTGACCAAGCTGGAATACGAAGGCCACCCGACCGCCGAGGCGGTGCTGCGCGAGGTGGTCGCCGAGATCGCGGCCGATCCGGACGTGTACGCGGTCGCCGTGTCGCACCGCGTCGGTCCACTGGAGATCGGTGACGTGGCGCTGGTGGCGGCGGTGAGCACCGCGCACCGGGCGGCCGCGTTCGCCGCGTGCGCTCGGCTGGTCGACGAGGTCAAGGCACGCCTGCCGATCTGGAAGCACCAGATCTTCGCCGACGGCACGGAGGAATGGGTCAACTGCCCCTAGCGCTGATCAGGCTGCGTTTCGTTGGCGGGTGAAGTGGAGGGCTGGGGAGTCGCCGTAGAACGCCGGCTCGGCGCCCGGGCGCCACGGCAGCGCGGCCACCAGCAGGATGATCGCGAGTGCCAGCGAGTTTTCCATCAGCGCCCCGTACAGCCCGTCGGCGTAGTGCGACACCTCGGGGAGCCGGTGTTCGTACGGCCAGATCGGCGAGACCACGAAGAGCACATACAGCCCGACGGCGGCCGCCGCGTGGCGCAGCCCGGTGAGGGCCGGGAACCAGATCGGGGTACGCAGTCCGCTGACCCCGCTCAAAGCCTGGCTGGCGCCGCGGCGGCGGAGTGCCGCGTCGGCGAGCACCAGCACCGCCGGGATCACGAAGACCAGGTGGTGTGACCACGAAATCGGGCTGATCACGTTGGCGGTGAGGCCCACCAGCGTGAACGCGGTCAGCTCGTCGCCGTCGGCGTGCGCGTGCGCGGCCCGGGAGAGCCCGACGGCCAGCATCAGCAGCGAGAACGACAGCCACAGCAGGCCGGGCGTCTCGACCGAGTCGTACAGCCGGGCGAGCACCCCGGCGAGCGACTGGTTGGGCGTCATGTCGGCGGCGCCCACCCGGTCGGTCTGCCAGAGCACGCTGGTGAAGTACCTCATGGACTCGTGCCCGGCGACCACGAAGGTGGCGACGGTCACGCCGAGGGCGGTGCCCACGGCGGTGAGCGCCACTCGCCACTGCTTGGTCAGCAGCAGGTACACGATGAACAGCGCGGGCGTCAGCTTGATCGACGTGGCGAGGCCGATGCCGGCACCGGCCCACGCACCGCTGAAGAAGAAGCGTGCGAGCGGGCCGCGGCCGACGAGGCTGTGGTTTGCCCGGCCGCGGGCCAGCCAGCGCAGCGCGACCATGTCGGCCATGATCAAGGCGAAGAGCAGCAGGTTGACCTGCCCGTACCCGAACGTCTCACGCACGGGCTCGGTGGCGGCGGCGAGCGGCACGGCGAGGCCAACCGCGAACCACCTTGGCCAGCCGCAGCGCTTGGCGATCGGACCGACGAGAGCGGTGAGCACCACGGCGAGCGCGGCGATGCTGGCCAATACGTTGATCCAACCGGCTGCCGCCACGGGCAGCGTGGCCATCGGCAGCATCGCGAGGCCCGCGAATGGTGGATACGTGAAGCCCAGCGTCGTGTCAGGCTGGATGAACTCGTAGAGCTCGTTGCCGCTCGCCCACCAGACCACCGCGCCGTGGTAGATCTTCATGTCGAAGAACTCGTACGGCCGTCCGAACGCTTCGATGGCAAGCCAAGCAGCGTAGAAGACACCGGCAACGATGCCGATCCGCACGACCGTCCAACGGTCGATTCCACGTGTTACGCGGCGGACTGTAGCGAGGCGGTCCATCCGTCCTTCGACGGTCGCCGGCATGGCGTGGCCACCCCCATGTAGTACTTCCCGCCCAGGTCCATCTAGGAGCCTAGAACGGTCTGTCACTCCAGTACCTCCTGCGTTACCCGACCGTGTCCGATCCCACACTGGTTCGCGACATTTCCGGCTGGTTAAACGCACCGGGCGTAGTTGAGGTAATTCGTCTGGGTTATCCGGGGAGGTGACGCGCCACAGAGGCCGATTTACGGGCGATTCGGGCATCCCTTCGGACCGCGCGTACACCGTGACGCACCGTGTATCGGATGCTCGGCCGACCCTCGGTGTCGGCGGCGGCGAGCAACAACCCACCGAGCAAACCGAGGTTCTTCATGAAGTGAACGCGTTGGTGGCTGCGCTCCGCCGGGTCGTCGAGCGCCCAGAACGGGTGCCCGGCCACCGTGGTCGGGATCATGGTGCCGGCCAGGAGTGCGGCGGCCGGACGGGTGAAGTGGCTGGTGGCGAGCAGTAGCCCGCCGACGAGCTGGGCCGCCCCATTGAGACGCACCAGGGTGCGGGCGTCCTGAGGCAACTTCGCGGCGTCCAGTAGCGGCAGGGCTCGGTCGGTGACCAGCTTGGCGCGCGGTACCAGCGGCTCCGGGTTGGCGACGGCACGCGCCCCGCTGGCCACGAAGATGGCGCCCAGCATGGCGCGGGCAGCGCTGCGCACAGGTCTCATAGGCCGTTCATACCCCCAGGTGGGGGTGGTTATCCCACCGTTCGCAGGTATCGGCCGAAGTGCGGCACGGTGAAAGCGACCGTGCCGCGCTCGCCGGAGTAGATGAGGCCCTTCTTGATGAGCGCGTCGCGGGCCGGCGACAGGCTGGCGGGCTTGCGCCCCAACGACTTGGCGATCTCGGAGGTTGGCACGGCGACCTCATGATCGTCGTCGGACGATGGCGGGGAGAGAGCGGCCATCGCGCGCATGTACTCCCGCTCGGCGGGCGTGGCCCGCTCGTACCGCGAGCCGAAGAACCCGACCGCCAGCTCGGCCTCGGCCTCGGGCGCGGCCACCCGGACGTCCGCGGCGGTGATCGGGCTGCGCGGCGCGTGATCCCAGGTCGCCTTCCCGTACGCCTGCACGAAGTACGGGTAGCCGCCCGACTTCTCATAGAGCAGGTCGAGCGCCTTCTCCTCGTATTCGACGTCTTCCCGGGACGCTGGCGCGCACAGCGCCTGGTCGGCGGAGATCCGGTCCAGCCGGTCGATCCGCTGGTACCGGAAGAGACGCTCGGAGTACGACTTGGCGGCCGACAGCACCGCTGGCACGTGTGGCAGGCCGGCGCCGACCACGATCAGCGGCGCGCCGAGCTGTGACAGCTCGTGGCAGGCCGCGCACAGCGCCGAAACATCGGCCGCACCGAGATCCTGCATCTCGTCGATGAAGAGTGCGATGCCTGTACCCACGTCGGTGGCGATGCCGGCGGCGTCGGTGAACAGCTCGACCAGGTCGATCTCGATGTCGCCGGAGTCTGCCCGCCCGGCCCGCGCGGGCACGTCGATGCCCGGCTGCCAGCGGTCGCGGAGCTTCGCGTTCGCCGCGTTGCCCCGCAGCGCGAACGCCTTGAGCACGCCGAGCACCTCGTCGATGCGGTCGGGTGCGCGGTGGTGCGGCGCCAGCTCGCGGATGGCCATGTGCAGGGCGGCGCTGATCGGCCGGCGCAGCGACTGATCGGGACGCGCCTCGATCTTGCCGGTGCCCCAGAGCCGCCCGATCGCCTGCGACCGCAGCGTGTTGAGCAGGACGGTCTTGCCGACACCGCGCAAGCCGGTGAGCATCAGGCTGCGTTCGGGCCGCCCGCGGGCCACCCTTTCCAGCACGACGTCGAAGACGTCCAGTTCACGGTCGCGGCCGGCCAGCTCGGGTGGGCGCTGGCCGGCGCCGGGCGCGTACGGGTTCCGGACCGGATCCACGCATTGCAGAGTATCGGGCCCTCTACCGTTGGCGCTAGATTTCCCTAGAAGGAGCTAGCGCCGCTTGAGGCAGAGCACGAAGTCGAGCGTGTCGAGCTCGCTGTCGAAGAAGTAGTGGAACTGGTACCCGCTCACCGACTGGCACTTGGCCTTGTAGTCGACCGTGCCGTCGAAGCGGGCCAGCACCTCGAACGTCTTGTCTGCGCAGTCGGCGATCTCGAGCTGCGGGTCGGCGTCACTGCCCTTGTTGACGACGCACTGTCCCACCTTCACGAACCGCGCGTCCTCCGATGACTCGGAGGACGACGGCGAGGCGGAGCCGGACGGCTGTGCCGCACCGCTCGGGTCCGTCGTGGGCGTGGTGGTCTGTCCCGCCACGGGATCGGTGTCGTCGTCGCTGCCCAGCTTGATCAGTGCCGCCGTGCCGCCGCCCAGTACGAGCACCGCCAGCACCACGATCAGCGCGATCAGCGGACCGTTTCCCCGCTTGCGCGGCGGTTGCGGCGCCGGCTGGCTCCACACCGGATCGGTCGTGAACGCTGGTTCCGGAGAGCTGGCCTGCGGGTACGCGGGCTCGTAGTGTCGGGTGGAGGAGTAGCCCTGGTCGTAGCCGGGGTGATAGCCCGGGTCGCCGGTCGGCGAGCCGGGGCCGCCGGGCGGCGCGGACGCCGGCGTGCCGCCCCACGCGTCCTGACCGCCCCACGGGTCGGACGGCTGGCCGTACGGCTCCTGCGGCGGCCGGCCGGGCCAGGGCTCCTGCGAGCCTGGGTACGAACCGTAGTTCGACATCTCTCCGTCCTCCCGAAAGCGGTGCTGCTGTCGTCACCGTAGCCGGGCACCCTGGTGAGCTCACCTCCCGGAACCGCGCCAATTCTCCGATGTGCCGGGGAAGGGGAGCCGAGCGGGCCACCCTGCGGCGCCGTCCATGTGACGGATTGGTTGCTTGAGGTAATCGTTGCCGCTTGACGCCTTGATCACCTCTTGGGTCCATCAGGTATCTGACACGCCCGCAAGACGACCCATCCGGCTGTCGCCGGCCGGCTTCATGGGTGTCGAGTGGCCCAACATGTTGCTATTTAGTCCGTTTTGGGATCGCCGGGACGGTGGACCTGCTGTCGCCGTGGGATGTCACCGCCGGAGGACACGCCGCGTCAAACGGGGTCGGGCGAACACCGCTCTCCCGACTAGTGCGAGTTAGCGGCCATAGGCAGGCTTCCATCGCGGTCTTCGGCTGTCGATACGCACGGTCACCGCACAGGGAAACCGTTGAAGGGGGCAATCGATGCTCAAGCTCGTCACGTCAACCAGGAATCGGATGAAGGCGCTGCGTGCGCGGCGGGATCGCGGCGCGACCGCGGCCGAGTACGCCCTCATCATCGCGGTCGTGATCGCGGCGATCGCCGGTCTGGTCACCGCGTTCGCCAACGCGATCGGCGCCAACTTCCAGCAGGTCACCAACCTGCTCTGAGGCACCAGATCGCGGGCGGTGGAGCGATGGGGAGAGGAGCGGGGGTGGCGCGGTCACGCACGATCATGGGGTCGCTCCGCCGCGACCGGGGCGCGACGGCGGCCGAGGCCGCGCTCGTGCTGCCGGTCATCCTCATGATTCTTTTCGGGATTATCGACTTCGGCCGGTTGGTAAACGCCCAGATCGTGGTGAGCCAGGCGGCTCGCGAAGGGGGCCGCGCGGAAGCCGTCGGCGGCAGCGCCAGCACTCGTGCCAGCGATGCGGCCCAGGGTCTGGGTGCGGTCTCCACCGACGTCCTCGAGAGCTGCGGCGACGAGCCCGACCCTGAGGATCACGCCCACGTGGTCGTGACGTACGACTTCCAGTTCATCACGCCGGTGGTCGCGCTCGCCGGGCTCGCGGCTGACTCGATCACCCTCGACGCACACGGAGTCATGCCGTGCCGCGGATGACCCTGCTCCGGCGGCTCGGCGGCGTGCCCGGTGACCGGGGCGCGGTCGCGGCCATGGTGGCCGTCCTGCTCGGCGGGGGCGCGCTGCTCGGAATGGGCGCGCTCACCATCGACGTCGGCCTGCTCTACGCCGAGCGCGAGGAACTACAGACCGGAGCCGACGCCGCCGCGGTGGCGGTCGCGAAGCTCTGCGTCGCCGGCACCAGCCGCTGCCGGTCGACCGCCGGTTCGGTCGCTGGCGGGTACGCGGACGACAACGCGCACGACGGCGCGTCCGACTCGGCTGTCTGTGGGTATGCCCCGAACCTGCCGGACACCGGCAACCTGCTCTCGCCGTGTGGTGCTGGCGGCGGTTTCACCGACTGCCTCGGCGACGTGCCCTCGTCGCAGCCGCACGTCGAGGTGCACACGGCGACGCGCAGCGGCGGGGGCGGCGTCCTGCCTTCGGTGTTCGCGCAGACCATCACCGGCACCGCAGGCACCCGGGTCCATGCCTGTTCCCGGGTCACCTGGGGTCCGGTCGAGGAGGCAGACGACACGCTCGGCATCGCCATCGCCGAGGCGGAGTTCGAAAAGGCGGTCGAGGCCGGTGGTGGGTTCCAGCCGGCGCCGGGGGCGTCGGGCCGGGTCGCCCCGGCTTCCGAGGCCGTGCTCCGGTTCCGGACGCCCGACTGTCGCGACACCGACGGTCCGGGAGGCCCTGGCGGTCCGGGAGGTCCCGGTGGCCCCGGTGGAACCGGCCGTCGGGGAGATCCGGACGCCGGCTGTGACTCGGGCGGGTTCGGATTTCTGACCGGCGGTGGTGGCTGCGCACCGGACATCCGGGTCGGCGACTCCCGTAGGGGCGAGGACGAGCCGCGCGTGCCGGATGGCTGCGCCAAACGCATGCACGACCTGCACCACTCCTTGGAGCCGGTGCCGGTACCGATCTTCGACCGGGCCTCGGCCACTGGATTCCACATCGTCGGCATCGCGATGTTCCTGGTCACCGGCTGGCGCTCGCCGTCGGGATGGTCGGAGGAGCTCGACCACGACCACGGCCCGGAGTACTCGGGCACGAGTGCGTGCTCAGGCGACACGATCTTCTGCATCTACGGCTACTTCACCACCCGCCTCTTCCAGGTCGGTCCCAAGAGCACGCTCGGCAAGAAGCACTACGGCGCCGTCCACATCCGCACCATCGGCTGACCCACCAGAACGGACTCCTGGTCATGACCCGTCGCATCCTCGCCGTCTTCCTCGCGATCGTGCTCGCCGTCATAGGCACCGCGGCGGTGCTCTTCTACGTCAGCCGAGCCGACGACCGGGCGGTGGCCAACGCCAGCCCCGTCGAGGTTCTGGTGGCCAAGGGGCGCATCGCCGCCGGCACCACCGGGGAGAACGTCCGCAAGCGCGACCTGGTGGAGCTGCTGCGGCTGCCGGCCGGCACCCTGCCCGAGGGCGAGGTGCTGACGGAGATCTCCGGTGAGCTCGACAAGCTCGTGATCACCTCCGACCTCCAGCCGGGGCAGCTGGTGCTGCGGCGGATGTTCAGCCAGTCCACCCGCACCTCCGGTGGGCTCGCCATCCCCGAGGGCAAGGTCGCGGTCAGCTTCGAGGCCACGATGGCCGAGCAGGTGGCCGGGTACGTGCGGCCCGGCTCGCAGGTGGCGCTCTTCGTGACGTACAAGATCGTGCCGGACACGAACGTCAAGTCCGTCGGCAAGGACAGCAGCGACGACCCGGAAGGTACGGCGGTGCTGATGCCGAAGGCCGAGGTGATCGCGGTCGGCACGTACGGCGGTGACGGTGAGACCACCACGACGCCGCGCGACGAGGAGGTCCGCGAGGACACCGACGAGGAGCGGCGCACGGTGGTGCTCGTGACCGTGGCGGCGTCCGATGTGGAGGCCGCGAAGGTAATCCACGCGGCACAGGGCGACGCCATCTACCTCGCGCTGCTCTCCGACAGCTCCCAGGTCAAGCCCGGTACGGGCGTCGACAGCTCCAACTTTCTGCGATGAGGCAAGCATGACCGAATTAGTTGGCGCTCGCTCCGCACGCGCGGGCCATGCGCCTGTGTTGCCTCCCTGTAGCCGACCCTCCGCTCGGTCGCTACGATGCTGGCCCTCGCTCCGCGAAGGCGGTTCGGGCGCTGTATGCCGCCCTGTAGCCGCCAGTCGCTCCGGTCGCTGCGCTCCCTCCGCTTTGTGGCGGCTGCGGGCGGCGCGCCCTCACAGCTCCCTCGACTCCGGGCCGGCTGCGGGAGGCGGCGCATGACCGTGCTAGCTGGCGCTCGCTCCGCTCGCGCGGGTCATGCGCCTTTGACGCCGCCCTGTAGCCGACCCTCCGCTCGGTCGCTACGCTCCCTCGACTCCGGGCCGGCTGCGGGAGGCGGCGCATGACCATCCTGTACGAGCCGTCGCGCCAGGTCGCACAGCACTTCGCCATGCTCGTAGGCGGCGACGTACGCACCGCCGGCAGCCTCGGCGAGGCGCACGCGTTGCTGGAGGAGGACCCCGACGAGCAGCTGGTGCTCTTCGGGCCGAACACACCGGTGCTGGAGGCGGTCGGGTTTGCCGCCAAGTTCCGGCTATCCCGGCCGTCGCTGGGTGTCGTGCTGCTGCGCCACCAGCTCGAGGTCGGCGTGCTCGCCGACGCGATCCGCTCCGGCGTCCGCGAGGTGGCCGACGTCAACGACCCCACGAGCATCCTGGCCGCGTGCGCGCGGTCGCAGGACCTCTCCCGCCGCCTCAACTCGGGGGGCGGGCGCGCGCAGGGCGGCGAGCCCACCGCCGACGGCAAGGTCGTCACCGTGTACAGCGCGAAGGGTGGCTGCGGCAAGACCATGATCGCGACCAATCTGGCGATCACGCTGGCCGCCGGCGGCGCCAAGAGGGTCTGCCTGATCGACCTGGACCTCACGCTCGGCGACGTGGCGTTGATGCTCCAGCTCCAGCCGGAACGCACGATCGCCGACGCGGTGCCGGTCGCCGACCGGATCGACGAGACCGGCCTGCGGACGATGGTGTCGCCGTACTGCCCCGGCGTCGACGCGCTGCTCGCCCCGGTGGTGCCGACGGTGGCCGAGCAGATCAACCGGGAGCTGATCACCGAGATCCTGTACCTCACCCGGAGCATGTACGACTACGTCATCGTCGACACCCCGCCAATCTTCAACGATCACGTGCTGGCCGCGCTCGACTCGTCCCACCTGTACCTGCTGGTGGCGACACCCGCGGTCACCGCAATGAAGAACCTGCGCATCCTGCTCGACACGTTCGACGTGCTCGACTACCGCAAGGAGAACCGACTGGTCGTGCTGAACCGGGCCGATCCTCGGCTCGGCGTGACCCCGGCCGATATCGAGCGGGTGCTGCGCATCCCGATCACCAGCCACATCCCGGTGAGCCGTGACGTCTCCGTATCGATCAACCGGGGCGTACCGATCGTGCTCGACTCGCCCACCCATCCGGTGAGCGACGCGATCCGCCAGCTCGCCACCAAGCGGATAGGCGCCGAACCAAGCACACCCAAGGGTTTGAAGTCGCTCATGTCGAGGCGGACGAAGAGGTGATGTCTGATGGCTGAGCGGGACAACCACCGGGTAGACGAGATCCCCCGGACTGGCAGCGGCTTCACCGCGGCCGAGATCCTCAAGTTCAACGAGGACTCGTCGGCCCCGGTCACCGCGATCCCGGTCACCGCCGTACCGGTGACGGCGTTTCCCACCACCAGCATCGTGCCGTCGTCGGGCGGGGGCGCGTTCAGCCGGCGCAACGGGCGGCGCACCTACGATCCGCTCGCCGACGTGCGGCGGCGGGCCCACGCGGCGCTGCTGGAGCAGCTCGGCCCGCAGATGTACGACGGCGACGACGAGGTCGACGAGCTGGAGCGCCGGGTGCGCGAGGCACTGCCCGGCCTGCTGGCCAAGGAGGAGCAGCTCACCGCCGGCGACCGGGGCGTGGCGTTCCGGCAGATCCTCGACGAGATCATCGGGCACGGGCCGATCGAGCCGCTGCTGCGCGACTCCGACGTCACCGAGATCATGGTCAACTCATGGGACCGCATCTATGTCGAGCGGTTCGGCCGCATCCAGTCGGTGGAGACGGCGTTCCTGGACGAGTCGCACCTGCGCCGCGTGATCGACAAGATCGTGTCGCGGGTCGGCCGGCGGATCGACGAGGCGTGCCCGATGGTCGACGCCCGGCTACCGGACGGCAGCCGCATCAACGCGGTGATCCCGCCGGTGAGCCTCGACGGTGCCGCGTTGACGGTCCGGAAGTTCGCGGCCCATCCGTACGGCGTGGAAGACCTGGTCGCGTTCGGCACCCTCACCGACGAGGTCGCCGCGCTGCTCGCGACCTGCATCCAGGGGCGGCTCGACGTCCTGATCACCGGCGGCACCGGCACCGGCAAGACCACCTTGCTCAACGTGCTGTCCAGCATGCTGCCGGCCAACGAGCGCATCATCACCATCGAAGACGCGGCCGAATTGCGGCTCGCGCAGGAGCACGTGGTCCGCATGGAGTACCGCCCGCCCAACATCGAGGGCAAGGGCGAGGTCACCATTCGCGACCTGGTGCGCAACGCGCTCCGCATGCGCCCCGACCGGATCGTCATCGGCGAGGTCCGGGACGGTGCCGCGCTCGACATGCTCCAGGCGATGAACACCGGCCACGACGGCTCGCTGACCACCGTGCACGCCAACTCGCCGCGCGACTCGCTCTCCCGTCTGGAGACGATGGTGTTGATGGCCGGGATGGACCTACCGGTGCGGGCCATCCGCGAGCAGGTGGCCTCAGCGGTCGACCTGGTCGTGCACCTGAGCCGGCTGCGCGACGGCACCCGGCGCATCACCCAGATCACCGAGGTGACGGGCATGGTCGACGACGTCGTGACCACACAGGACCTGTACGTCTTCGACTTCCGTTCCGGCACCGACGCGTACGGGCGGGCGAAGGGGTCGCTGCGCCCGACCGGCGCCCGGCCGAGGTTCCTCGAACACCTCACCGACCAGGGGCTGGACGTGTCGCCGCACCTGTTCAAGACCGAATCCAAGGCCGATGCGGTGATCCGGTCGTGAACAGCCTGGACTCCGTCGACCGCCGCCTGATCCTGCTCGTCGTGGCCGCGGTGGTCTTCGTCGCCCTGCTCGTGCTCGCTCTGGTCGTCCTCGCGCCGCTGCTCGGCGGCGTGCAGCGCCGGCGCCGGCTCGCGCAGATCGACGACTACGGCCTCAACCTGGGCGCCGACAAGCCGAAGCTGGCGCGGGCGGCAAACCCGCTCACCCGCGCCGGGCTGGCGGTGAGCGCCGCTCTACTGAACGCGAGCGGGCTCGAACAGCGCTTCGCTGCACAGCTCGACCGGGCCGGCATGGCGTGGCGCCCGGCGGAGTGGGTGCTGCTGCGGCTGTCGGTCGCGCTGGGGCTCGGTGTGCTGCTCGCCCTGCCGATGCGCTTCGTTGGCCTGCTGCTCGGGCTCGTCATGGGTTGGCTGATCACCGCCCTGTACCACCGGCGCCGCGCTCGGCAGCGGGTGGAGAAGTTCGCCGCGCTGCTGCCAGAGGCCCTGCAACTGGTCATCGGCTCGCTGCGGTCGGGGTTTTCGCTGCCCCAGGCGCTGGAGGCGATGGCCAGGGAGGTGCCCGACCCGATCTCCACCGAGTTCAACCGGATGCTGGCGCAGGTGCGCCTCGGCCTGGACCTGGAGACCGCGCTCGAACGGCTGGCCCGCCGGGTCGCCAACCGCGACCTGGGCTGGACCGTGATGGCGATCCGGGTGCAGCGCGAGGTCGGCGGCAACCTGGCCGAGGTGCTGTCGACCACGGTCAGCACCATCCGGGAACGCGAGAACCTTCGCGGGCACGTGCGCTCGTTGTCGGCCGAGGGGCGCATCTCGGCCCTGGTGTTGCTGTCGCTGCCGATCCTGGTCGGGGCGTTGATGGCCGTGGTACGCCGGGACTACATCTCTCCCCTGTGGACAGATCCGCGCGGGATGATGCTGGTGATCGTCGGTGCCGGGCTGATCGCGTTCGGCGCGTTCTGGCTGAGCCGCCTGGTGCGGGTGGAGGTCTGAGATGGACACCGACGTGCTGGTGCTCGCCGCCGGCCTGGGCCTGGTCTTCCTGGGCCTGGTCACAGCGCTGCTGACGGTGGCGCTCGGCGGGGGCGGGCGCACCGGGGTGGCGCGGGCGCTCGCCGACATCGACCAGGTGTACTCGCCGGCGTCGGTAGCCGCGACCGAGTCGTTGACCGAGCGGACGCTGCGCCCGCTGGCCGTCGTGCTCACCAAGGTCGCGAAGGCCTTGACGCCACAGGGCGCGGCGGCCCGGCTGCAGCGGTGGCTGGACTACGCCGGAAACCCACCCGCCTGGCCGCCTGTGCGGATCATGGAGGCACAGGGCGTTGGCCTCGTGGTGCTCGGCGCGGTCGGTGGCGTGATCGGGTTCGTGCTCGCTCTCACGTTGCGGTACCCGATCGTCGCGTCGGTCGTGGTCGGCCTGATCGCCGGCGCGCTCCTGGGATTGTGGCTGCCCTTCGGCGTCGTGTTCGACCTCGGGCAACGCCGTCAGCAGAAGATCCGCGACGACCTGCCGGACGCGCTCGACATGCTCACCCTGTGCGTGGAGGCCGGGCTGAACTTCGACGCGGCGCTCGCGCAGGTCGCCGGCGGTACGCCCGGACCACTGGGCCGCGAGATCGCCCGCGCGCTGCACGAGATGCAGATGGGCAAGCGGCGCGCCGAGGCGTTCCGGGCGCTGGCCGAGCGGACCACGGTGCCGGAGCTGCGCACGATCGCGGTGGCCGTGGTGCAGGCGACCGAGCTGGGTATCCCGATCGCGACGGTGCTGCGTGAGCACTCGGCCGAGATGCGGGTGCGGCGCCGTCAGCGTGCCGAGGAGAAGGCCCGCAAGGTGCCGGTCAAGGTGCTCTTCCCGCTGGTGTTCTGCCTCTTCCCGGCGCTGTTCATCATCGTGCTGGGCCCTGGTGTGCTGCGCATCCTGGACACGCTCATCCAGTAGCTTGCCGCTGCCCGATGAGGCCCTGCTCGGCGGCCGCCGTCACCGCCTGGCCGCGGCCGTGCACGCCGAGCTTGTCGTACAACCGGGCCAGGTACGTCTTGATGGTGGAGTCGCTGACCCGCAGCGCGATCGCGATGCCGGGCGCGGTCAGCCCGTCGCGCAGGAGCAGCAGCACCTCCCGTTCCCGCGGGCTGAGCGCGGCGACCCGGCCCTGCCGGCGGCGCGCCATGGCGGCCGCTAGGTCGGGTGCGGTGAAGGACGACGGTGCCGCCGCGGCGTGCCGGATGGCCGCGAGGATCGTGGCCGGCTTCGCGTCCCAGGGCACGTACGCGGACAGCCCCGCGTCCAGTGCCCGGAAGAGCAGGTCGTCGTCGTGCCCGCCGATCAGCACCACCCCTGGATGCGGGTGGCGGTGGCGCAGCGCGGCGCCGTACGCGAGCGCGTCGCCGCCGAGGTACCTGTCGAGCAGGACGGCGGCTGGGCGCACCTGGTCGATGAGCGGCCGGGCCTCGTCGACCGTGCCGGCCACGCCCGCGAGAAGCAGGTCGTCGTGGCCGCCCACGAGGGCCGCTATGCCGGCGCGCACGAGCGTGCCTTCCGCCACGGCGACCAGGGAAAATGCCATGGCCGGAGTGTGGACCTCGACCGGCCGGACCGCGGTCGCAAACCCGACAGTGCCGATAAAGGGCAGGCCCCTAGAGAAGCCTGAGCTGACGATCCTTGGGGCGCCTGGCGGCGGCGTCACCCAGCCGTTCGAACAGACCCGCGTCGATCGCGTCGAGAAAGGGTGTTGGCCGGGTTTCGCGTTCGGTGCCGAATCGGGTACGCCGGGCGGCGTGGGTTACGTACAGGCGGTCCTGCGCCCGGGTCAGGCCGACGAAGAAGAGCCGCCGCTCCTCGGCCAGGTCGTCGTCGGTGGGCGGGCGCCCGGGCAGCCGCAGCGGCAACAGCCCGTCTTCGCAGCCGACCAGGAACACCACGGGGAATTCGAGGCCCTTGGCGGCGTGCAGGGTCAGCAGGGTGACCGCCTCGGCGCGCGGGTCCAGGGCGTCGACCTCGGCGCCGGTGGCGATCTGGCCGAGGAAGAGCGGCAGGTCGTCGCCGCACCGCTGGGCCAGCGGCATCAGCAGCTCGACGGCCGCCCAGATGTCTTCCGGGGTGGTGGTGACGGGCGTGTCGAGAGTAGGCGCCGCGAACCGGTCGGCCAGCACCTGCCCGGCGAGGCGTACCCGGGCGGCGAGCGCGCCGTCCAGCCCGGTGGCGTGGCGCAGCTCGCGGGCGATCGCGGCGACGCCCGGCCGGTCCCGCAGCCGGTTGTGCGAGCGCTTCTGCACCGGGATACCCGCCCGCGATAGCGCGTCGACGATCGTCGCGGCCTGCGCGTCGGTGCGGTACAGCACGGCGATGTCGGAGAACGAGATCGTGGACGAGCGTCCGTCGATCTTGCCGGAGTCGAGTGAACGGTGGGAGACGCCGCCGACCAGCTCGTCGACGGTGCGGCGCACGAAGTCGGCCTCGTCGCCGGCGGAGTCGGCGGCGTACCGGCCGACCAGGGGCGCCTCCGGGTCGAGGCGGGCCGGGTCGAGGCGCCGTCCCCGCACCAGCGTGGACGGCGCGATGGCCTGCACGGCGGCGGCCACGATCGGCGCCGCGGACCGGTAGTTGCGGGTCAGGCGGACCAGTCGGGCGTCGGTGAAGTCCTGGGCGAAGCGCAGGAAGTACGTCACGTCTGCGCCGCGGAACGAGTAGATCGCCTGGTCGGGGTCGCCGATGGCGCAGAGGTTGCCGTCGGCCGGGCTGAGCAGGCGCAACAGCTCGTACTGGGTCGCGTCGACGTCCTGGTACTCGTCGACGAAGATCCACTGCCAGCGCGCCCGGTAGTGCTCGACCAGCTCGGGTTCGTCTCGCAGCAGCGCGACCGGCAGCGTGACCAACTCGTCCAGATCGACCAGGTTGGCGGCGCGCAGCAGCTTCGTGTACGCGGCCTCGTCGTCACCGGCCTCGGCCCGCGCATCGGCGCGCTGGGTGTCGTCGGCGATGGCGAAGCCGTCCTGGAGGCCGGCGGCGACCGCCCGTTCGCGCAGGATCGCGAGGCCCAGCGAGTGGAACGTCGCCACGGTGACGTCTTCGGCGACCGGGCCGAGCAGCCCGTCGAGCCGCACCCGCAGCTCCTCGGCCGCCCGCCGGGTGAACGTGATCGCCAGGCAGTGCTCGGGGTAGACGTTCAGTTCGGCGCACAGGTACGCGATGCGGTGCGTCAGCGTGCGGGTCTTGCCGGTGCCCGGGCCGGCCACGATGAGCAGCGGCCCGCCGGGTGCGGAGGCCGCGACCCGCTGGAGCGCGTCGAGCCGGTCGAGCAGGCCGGTGCCGACCTCCTCCATGCCGGAGAGCATCGGCTCGAACGGCTCGTGAGGGGAGGGCGGCGGGGGGCTTGGCCGGAGAGGCTCCAGCGGCTCGGTTCGCTGCGCTCGGCGCTTCCGCTCCGGCGCGGGCTCGGCTTTCCGTTTCGGCGCCGGCTCCGCGGGGCGCCGCTGCGCGGGCAGGGGTACGTCGAAGAGCGCGTCCACCTGGTGGCCATGGCCGCCGCGGGGCAGCTCGTCCGGTTCGAAGATTTTGATGATCCCGTACTCGCCGTCGTACCCGGGAATTCGCCGCACCTGCCCGCGGCGCAAGCGCGCGACGGCCTCGGCCAGCAGTTCGCCGCCCACCTGGCCGATGTCGGCCAGCGGCGCCTTCGTGAGGATTTCCAGCTCCGGCCCGAGCGCCGCGACCAGCGTGTTGACCTGGCCGTCGACGGTCTTGGACCGCGGGCCGACGCCGTGGATCTCGCCGATGATCTGCGGCAGCGACAGCAGGTGGGTGACCGCCTTCGCGTCAGCCCGGGCGTCGGTGCGGTCGGCGAGGTCTTCCACCCGGCTCAGCACCCCGACGGTCAGCGGCTTTCCACATTCGGGGCACAGCCCGCCCGCCTCCCGGGTCTGGCTGGGCTGCCAGTTCACCCCGCAGGCGCGGTGGCCATCGGCGTGGTACTTGCCCTCCTCCGGGAAGAACTCGAGGGTGCCGTGCAGCCCGTCACCTGTGCGCAGGGCCTCGCGCACGCCGTAGTAGTCGAGCGGCGCCGTCAGCACGGTCGCCTCGCGGGCCAGCGCCGGCAGGGAGTGCGCGTCCGAGTTGGACACCAGCTGGTACCGGTCCAGGCTGGACACCCGCCAGTTCATCTCCGGGTCGGACGAGAGCCCGGTCTCCACGGCGAAGATGTGGTCGGCCAGGTCGGCGTAGCAGTCGGCGATCGCGTCGAAGCCGGACTTCGAGCCGAGCGCGGAGAACCACGGCGTCCAGATGTGCGCCGGCACCAGGTACCCGTCGGGGCTGGCCTCCAGCGTGATCTCCAGCAGGTCGCGGGAGTCGAGGCCCAGGATCGGCCGCCCGTCCGCGCCGATGTTGCCGATCCGGCCGAGCGCCGTGTTGAAGCGGGCCACAGCGTCGAGGTCCGGCAGGTAGATGAGGTGGTGCACCTTGCGAGTGCGGTCGCCACGCTTGTAGATCGTGGAAATCTCCACCGAAAGCATGAACCGCACCGGCTGCGCCTCGGCCGTGCTGGCGAGCCGGGGCGGCAGCTTGCGGGCGATGTCGCGCTCGGCCTCGGGGCTCAGCCGGAAAAGGCCCGGCTCGGCGGGGAGCAGCGCCTCCCGCAGGTGGTCGTACCAGGCCGGATGCGTGAAATCACCGGTGCCGAGGAGGCTCACCCCTTTGCGCCGGGCCCACCAGGCCAGATTCGGCAGGTTGAGGTCGCGGGAGCAGGCGCGCGAGTACTTGGAGTGGATGTGCAGATCCGCGACGTACGGGTTCGCGGGGAAGCCGTCCTGAGGTGCAACGCTGAACGGAGGCACGCCGCATACTGCCACGCGTCCCACTGTCAGCGCGCGGCGCCACGCTCTAGCGTGACCAATGACGCTCAGCCGACAGCGGTGAGTTCTACCAGGGTGACCTGGGGTGGTGCGCCCACGCGGACGGGTGGCCCCCAGAACCCGGCGCCGTTGGTCACGTACACCTGGGTGCCGTCGATGGTGGCAAGGCCGGTGACGACCGGCTGCTCCAGCGCGACGAGCAGGTGGAACGGCACCATCTGGCCGCCGTGTGTGTGCCCGGAGAGCTGTAGGTCGACGCCGTGCTTCGCGGCTTCGTGCACCTGCACCGGCTGGTGGGCGAGCAGCACGACCGGCCGGCTGGAATCGCGGCCGTCGAAGGTCTTGGCGAAGTCCGGCCCGTCGTCGTACTCCTCACCGGTGACGTCGTTGACGCCGGCCAGGTCGAGGCCTTCGATCTCCAGCCGCTCGTTGCGGAGCGGGCGCACGCCCAAGGCGGTCAGCTCGTCGAGCCACGGCTCGTAACCCGAGAAGTACTCGTGGTTGCCGGTGACGAAGAAGCTGCCCCGGCGGGAACGCAGGTCGCCCAGCGGCGCGGCCGCCGCGCCCAACTCGTCGACGGTGCCGTCGACCAGGTCGCCGACCACCGCTACGACGTCGGCGTCCATGTCGTTGATCATGGAGACGATCCGCTGGGTGTGGCTACGGCCGCGCAGCGGTCCAAGGTGGATGTCGGACACCAGGGCGATCCGGGTGCCGTCCATGGTGCGCGGGAGCTTGGCGAGCGGGATCCGCACCCGGTCGATCCGCGGCGGGCCGAGCGCGCTGCGGACGCCGTACCCGGTGACGCTCGCGGCGGTGAGGCCGGCGAAGATGGCGGCCCCGCGCGCGAGCAGCAACCGGCGGCTGTTGTCGTGATCTTCCGGTGCTGGGGTCGCTGCCGGAGGCGCCGGCGGCGGCTCGGAAGGCGGGCCGCCCGCGCCTACGAGCTCCGGTGCGGGCGCGGCGGCGGCACGGCGCCGCCGCAGGCGCAGCCAGAGCTTCGCCACCAGCATCGGCACCTCTAGGAGCACGAGCGTGACCAGCAGGTAGAACATCAGCGCGAGCCACAGGTATCCCGGCCAGGCGAGCCACCACACGCCCATGCGGGTGCCGACGAGGGTGGCGGCGACCAGCACGGGGAGCAGGATGGCGGCGATGCCTCCGGCGCGCCGCCACGGGCCTCGGCGTGTGGTGTCGCGTACCAGGCGCTTCCAGAGGTACAGGTGGATCAGGCCCAGGACGGTGAACGCGAACACCAGGAAGCCCACGATCAACTTTTACCCCCCAGCGAATGGGGGCAGCACATCCACCGTCACCCCGTCAGGCAGCGCTTTGCTGCGATCATGACAGGCGACCCCGTCCACGAGGAAGCTGGCCGCCTTCAGGACGGTGCCCAGCCGTTCCCCGCGCCGGCTCGTCAGCTCCACGGCCAGTTCGTCGAGCGAGAATCCGGCCGGTGCCGCGTCATGGTCCGTCCCCGCGGCGGCGCGCGCGCCCGCGAAGTACCGCACTGTGATCATGGTCAGCCGCCGATCGCGGACATGGGCCGAGCCGGCTGAAGGAACTTCGAGTCATCGATGCCGTGGCCGGCCCGCTTGCCCCACATGGCGGCCCGCCACCGCCGGGCGATCTCGTCGTCGTCGGCGCCGCCGCGCAGCGCGCCCCGCAGGTCGGACTCTTCGGTGGCGAAGAGGCAGTTGCGCACCTGGCCGTCGGCGGTCAGGCGGGTGCGGTCGCAGTCGCCGCAGAACGGCCGGGTGACGCTGCCGATGACTCCCACCTTCGTCGGCCGCCCGTCGAGTCCGTTGGAGCCGTCGACCAGCCAGGTCTCGGCGGGCGCGCCACCGCGTTCGGCCGGGTCGGGCAGGAGCGTGAACTCGGCCTGGAGCGCGGCGAGGATCTCCGCGGCCGTGATCATCGTGCCGCGGTCCCAGGCGTGCTGGGCGTCGAGGGGCATCTGCTCGATGAACCGCAGCTCGTAGCCGTGCGCCAGGGCGAACCGGAGCAGCGCCGGTGCCTCGTCGTCGTTGACGCCTCGCAGCAGCACCGCGTTGATCTTCACTGGCGTCAAGCCGGCGGCCACAGCGGCGGTCAGCCCAGCCAGCACGTCGTGGTGGCGCCGCCGGTGGGTCAGCCGCTCGAACCGGTCGGCGTCGAGCGTGTCCAGTGAGATGTTGACCCTGTCCAGCCCTGCCTCGCGCAGCGGCCGGGCGAGGCGCTCCAGGCCGATGCCGTTGGTGGTCAGCGACAGCTGCGGCCGAGGCGCCAGCTCGGCGCTCGCCGCGACGATCTTGGTGAGGCCGGGGCGGATCAGCGGCTCGCCGCCGGTGAAGCGCACCTCGCGCACGCCGAGCCGCTCCACGGCCACCCGCACCAGCCGGATCACCTCGTCGTCGGTGAGCACGTCGGCGTTGGGCAGCCAGGGCAGGCCCTCTGGGGGCATGCAGTACGAGCAGCGCAGGTTGCACCGGTCGGTCAGCGAGACCCGCAGGTCGGTCGCCACCCGCCCGTATCGATCAACGAGCCCTGCGGACGTCACCACTCGACGGTACCCCGCTCAGGGGCCCAACAGCGTACGGGTCGTGGTGCGTATCGCACTGCGGTACGCAGCGCCGAATAGCGCGGTATGTACGAGCAAAAGGTGCAATTGGTGCAATGGGACCCGGTCACGCCAGCCGTCCGCGAGCGGCCACGCCTCGTTGTAGGCGGCCAGGATGCGCTCAAGGTGCGGGGCGCCGCCGAAGAGCGCGAGCTGTGCCAGGTCGGTCTCCCGGTGACCGCCGTGCGCCGCCGGATCCACCAGCCAGGCCCGCCCGCCCGCGGCCCACAGCACGTTTCCGGGCCACAGGTCGCCGTGGATCCGGGCGGGCGGCTCGGCGCCGCCGTACCCGTCGATCCGGGCGATGACCCGCTCCACCGCCGTGACGTCGGCCGGGTCGAGCGCGCCCCGGTCCGCCGACATGCGCAGGTACGGTGCCAGCCGGTGGGCGGCGAACCACCGCGGCCAAGGGCCGCGATCGAGGTCGTTGCCCGCGGGGAGCGAGCCGATGAAGCCCGGCCACTCCGCGCCGAACGCCTTCGCGCCAGCGCGGTGCGTCGCGGCCAGTTCGCGCCCGAAGCGCTCGGCCGCGGCCGGCGAGGGCTCGCCGGCGTCGATCCACTCCAGCGCGAGCAGGTCGGGCAGCGCGGCCACTACCTCGGGGACAGGGGCGCCGCGAGCCGCGCGTAGCCAGCGCAGGCCGGCGGCCTCGGCTTCGAAAAACCCGGCGGGTACCGGATCCGCGCCCCGCCACGCCTTGGCGAACAGCGAGTTGCCGTCGTCGAGGGTGAGCCGGGAGGCGGTGCAGATGCTGCCCCCGGAGACGGGCGTCTCCCTTATCCGCTGGTGGGTCAGGAACGTGGGGAGGTGCTGTGGATGAGCCCGTATGTACGCCAGGTCCATTGAGGCAACCTAACCAAGTGGGTGTCGCGGCCGGCGGAACAAGGGTAAGCATGACGTCATGGCGGTGACGATCAGGTCATACCGGCCGAACGACCACAGTGCCGGGCGCCGGCTCTGGGTGGAGCTGGCCGCGCAGCACCGGGAGCTTTACGACGATCCGGGCTTCGGCGGCGCCGACCCGGGCGCCGCGTTCGAGGAGTACCTGACCCGTCTCGACCTCTCCGGCGTGTGGGTCGCCGACCATCCCGAGGACGGTGTCGTCGGGCTCGTCGGGCTGATCATGAAGGGCAGGTCCGGCGAGGTCCAGCCCGTCGTGGTGACCGAGGCGCGGCGCGGCCAGGGTATCGGCCGGGCCCTGCTCGACCACGTCGCCACCGAGGGGCGCAAGCGGGGCCTGACGTCTCTGACGATCTCGCCGGAGTCGCGCAACGTCGACGCGATCCGCAGCCTGCACGCGGCCGGGTTCGACGTGCTCACCGCCCTGGAGCTCACGCTCGACCTCGGCCGGCGCGACCAGGAACGCAAGGACGGATTGGACATCCACCATCTGCGATTCCGCTCCTAGCAGGGCCAATACGCAGCGTGCTTGTGGATAACCCGCGTGTCGTCCACAGGGCCTACCGATCACCGACAGGTGGCGGCCAGGCTGCCTCGCATGACGCCCACGATGTCGCTCCGTTCCCCCGCCGACATGATCGCCGCCATTCCCTACCTGCTGGGCTTCCATCCGACCGAAAGCATGGTCGTGGTGGGCATGCGCGACAAGCGGATCGAGTTCGCCGCCCGCGGTGACCTCGACGCGCCTCCCGGTTCCGTCGACTACTACACCTCGGTCGTCCTCCGGCAGGGCGTCGAGGCGGTCGCCGTGCTCGGGTACGGGTCGGCCGACCTGGTGGACGGGCCGGTCAAGGAGACCAGCGCGGCCCTCGAACGGCACGGCTTGACCCTGGTCGAGGCGCTGCGCGTGTCCCCCGATCGGTACTGGTCGTACCTGTGCGGCAATCCCGAGTGCTGCCCGCCCGACGGCGTGCCATATGACGCGACGAGCAGCGGCATCGCGGTCGCCGCCACGCTGGCCGGCCAGGTGGCGCTCCCAGACCGGCAGGCGCTGGTGCGGCGCGTCGAGCCAGTTGGTTTCCTCGCCCGCGAGTCGATGCGGCAAGCCACCAAGCGCGCGGACGCCAAGCTCGCCGAGCTGCTCGCCGCGGCTCCGCCCGGTGACGTGCTCGGCAGCCGCGCGATGCGAGACGCGGGCACGGCGGCGGTCCGCGCGGCGGTGGCCAGGCACCGAGAGGGCGGCCAGCTCACCGACGACGAGGTGGCCTGGTTGACGGTGCTGCTGGTGCATCTGCCGGTTCGCGACTACGCGTGGGAGCACACCGGGCACGAAGACTGGTACGTGGACCTCTGGGCCGACGTGGTGCGGCGGGCCGAGGAGGAGGTAGTGGCCGGGCCCGCGAGCCTGCTCGCCTACGCCGCGTGGCGCTCCGGCCAGGGCGCGCTCGCGCACGCCGGAATCGACCGGGCGCTCGCCGCCGACCCGGCGTACTCGATGGCGCTGCTCATGCGCGACGTCCTGCAGCGCGCCATCCCACCATCAACCCTCGACGAGTATCCGGTGCCGGAGCGTGCGCGGGCCGGCGGGCGACGGCCCAAGCGACCCAGCGCCGCGTGAGCGGGCGACCCCAGCGAGCACACCCCGGGCTACGACTTGACGCGCTCGGCGCCCGTGTACACGTTCATGGTCGCGCCGCGCAGAAAGCCGACGAGGGTCATGCCCGCCTCGGCGGCGAGGTCGGCGGCGAGCGTGCTGGGCGCCGACACGGCGGCGAGCATTGGCAGGCCGGCCATCCAGGCCTTCTGGGTCAGCTCGAAACTGGCCCGTCCGGAGACCAGCAGCAGGTGGCCGGCCAGCGGCAGCCGCCGCTCCCGCACCGCCCAGCCGATCACCTTGTCGACGGCGTTGTGGCGGCCCACGTCTTCGCGGATCCCGACCAGGTCGCCGCTGGCGGTGAAAAGGCCGGCGGCGTGCAGCCCGCCGGTGCGGTCGAAGACCCGCTGCGCGGCGCGGAGCCTGTCGGGCAGATCGGCGAGCACGCCGGCGGCCACCGTGACCGGGTCGCCCGCCACGTCGAAGCGCGACCGGGTGCGCACCGCGTCGATGCTCGCCTTGCCGCACACTCCGCAGGAGCTCGTGGTGTAGAAGTTTCGGGTCGGGTCTGTCTCGGGTGGCGGCACGTCGGCGGCCAGCACGACGTCGACCACGTTGTAGGTGTTCGGCGTCTCGGCGCCGGCGCACAGCTGGGCGGTCACCACGTCGTCGGCGCTACCGATGATGCCCTCGGTGAGCAGGAAGCCCAGCGCGAGATCGAGGTCGTCGCCCGGCGTCCGCATGGTCACCGCGAGCGGCTTGCGCCGGCCCGGGCCCGCCGGACCGACCCGCATCTCCAGCGGCTCCTCGGCCGCGAGCGTGTCGGTGCGGCGGGTCGACGCCGCCCCCTTGGCGTCGATCCGCACCACCGTGCGCCGGTCCGTGGCCCGTCCCATGCCTCCATCCTCTCTCCCCAGTTCGTGCCGCAGCGAAGCCGGCCACCCATCGCCCGGCCACCGGCCTTCGAAGCCCTGTCAGAGCCGGCCAACGGGCCGGAGAATCTGAGGGAGGAGCGCCACGGGTTCGAAGAAGATCCGCTCGCAGCGGCCGATCACCGGTCTGGCCGCGGGGGAGAAGGTGGTCGGCATCGACGTCAACCCGGCGGTCGACCGGCTGCACCGGCCTGGCGGTCGCGCCGCGCGGCGTCTGACCCCACGAACTACCGCCCCGGCTCTTGCTGTGCTCAATGCCGAGAGCCGGGGCGGCCCCACGTCCGCAGGTAGCGTGAGGGCGTGGCTAGCGGATTCGGGGCGGTCGTGCTGGCCGGTGGGCGGGCGCGTCGCATGGGTGGCGTCGACAAGCCGCTGCTGCCGGTCGGCGAGCGCTCGATGCTCGACCGCGTGCTGGACGCCTGCCGGCACAACGCTCCCCGGGTGGTGGTCGGTGCGGTGCCGGGTACCCCGCCGGACGTTCGGGTCACCCGCGAGGAACCACCCGGCGGCGGCCCGGTCGCCGCCCTCGCCGCAGGCCTCGCGCTGCTCGACGACGACACCACGACGGTCGCCGTACTGGCGGCGGACCTGCCCTTTCTCGACCCGGAAGCGGTGGCGGCCCTGCACGCGGCGCTCACCGAGGGCGGGCGGGACGGCGTGGTCTTCGTGGACGAGAACGGGCGGCGGCAGCTCCTGTGCGGTGCCTGGCGGGTCGCGCCGCTGCGCGCGGCCGTAGCGGCGCGGGCCGCGAGCGGCCTGGCCGGCGCGTCGATGCGCGGGCTGGTCGCTGGCCTCTCGGTCGCCGAGGAACGGTGGAGCCGATCGGGCCCGCCGCCGTGGTTCGACTGCGACACTCAGGAAGATCTGGAGCGGGCCGAGGAGTGGGCGAGGCGACGATGACGCTGGACGAGTGGACGGCCAGGGCGTGCGCGGAGCTCGGGCTCGACCCGGCAGAGGCGCACACGGCGGCGGTGCTGGACCTGGCCCGCGAGGTGGCGCACAACGTGCTGCGCCCCGGCGCTCCTGTCACCGCGTACCTGCTGGGGCTGGCGGTGGGGCGCGGCGCCAACCCGGTCGACGCCGCCGCGCGCCTCACGGAGCTGGCGCGGTCGTCGGCTCCAGACGGACGATGATCTGCTTGGACGTCGGCGTGTTGGAGCCCTCGGCGGTCGAGTCGAGCGGCACCAGCACGTTCGCCTCGGGGAAGTAGGCGGCGGCGCAGCCGCGCGCGGACGGATACGACACCACCCGGAAGGCCGGTGCCCGGCGCTCGACCTGGTCGTCCCATTCCGAGATCAGATCGACGAGGGCGCCGTTGGCGATGCCGAGCTGAGCCAGGTCGTCCGGGTTGACGAAGACCACCCGGCGGCCGGCGTGCACCCCTCGGTAACGGTCGTCCATCCCGTAGATCGTGGTGTTGTACTGGTCGTGGCTACGGACGGTCTGTAGGAGCAGCCGTCCCTCCGGCACCTTGATCGGAGCCAGCGGGCCGGCCGTGAAGAGCGCCCTGCCGGACGGCGTCGGAAACTCGCGCTTGTCGCGCGGCGGGTGCGGCAGCGTGAATCCGCCGGACCGGCTCACCCGCGCCTCGAAGTCGGCGAAACCGGGCACCACGGCGCCGATCAGCTCGCGGACCGCGCGGTAGTCGGCCTCGTACGCCGCCCACGGGATCTGCGACTCCGGAAGCACCGCCTGGGCCAGCCGCGAGACGATCGACACCTCGGAGAGCAGGTCGGGCGAGGCGGGCGCCAGTCGGCCCCGCGAAGAGTGCACGGCCGACATCGAGTCCTCGACCGTGACGAACTGGTCGCCCGCGAGTTGCCGGTCGCGTTCGGTGCGGCCCAGGCACGGCAGGATCAGCGCGGTCTCGCCCGGCACCACGTGCGACCGGTTGAGCTTGGTGGACACGTGGACGGTGAGCGCGCAGGTGCGCAGCGCGGCGTGCGCGACCGCGGTGTCGGGGGTGGCCGCCGCGAAGTTGCCGCCCAGCCCCACGAAGACGCGCACCCGCCCGTCGCGCATCGCGCGCAGGGCCTCGACCGTGTCGTACCCGCGCTCGGTGGGCATCGGCACGCCGAGCCGCTCGGACAGCGTGGGCAACCAGCTCGGCGGCTCGTGCCAGATGCCCATCGTGCGGTCACCCTGCACATTGGAGTGTCCGCGTACCGGGCACAGGCCCGCGCCGGGGCGACCGATCATGCCGCGCAGCAGCTGCACGTTGACGATCTCGCGGATGGTGGCCACCGAGTCGCGCTGTTGGGTCAGGCCCATCGCCCAGCACACGATGGTCGCGCTGGAGGCGGCGAACATCCGGGCCGCGGCCTCGATCTCCCCCCGCGGCAGGCCCGTCGCCGCGGCCACCGCGGGCCAGTCCAGGCAGTCCAGCGCCGCCCGGTACTCGTCGTAGCCGCTGGTGTGACCGTCCACAAACGACTCGTCGACCGTGCCCCAGGCCACGAGCAGCGCGCCGATCGCGCGGAAGAGCGCCTGGTCGCCGCCCACCCTCACCTGGAGGTACCGGTCGGCGAGCGGCGTGCCCCGCCCCACGAGCCCGCGCGTCTTCTGCGGGTTGCGGAAGCGGATCAGCCCCGCCTCGGGCAGCGGGTTGACGGCGAGGATATTCGCGCCGCGGCGCTTGGCCTCTTCGAGCGCGGAGAGCATGCGCGGGTGGTTGGTGCCCGGGTTCTGGCCCACGACCACGATCAGCGCGGCCCGGTGGATGTCGTCGAGCGTGACCGAGCCCTTGCCGACCCCGATGGTGCCGGAAAGCGCGACGCCGGACGACTCGTGGCACATGTTCGAGCAGTCGGGCAGGTTGTTCGTGCCGTACGCCCGCGCGAAGAGCTGGTACAGGAAGGCGGCCTCGTTGGAGGTGCGGCCGGAGGTGTAGAAGACGGCCTCGTCCGGCGCCGCCGCCCGCAGGTGCTCGGCGGTGAGGGCGAACGCCTCGTCCCACGAGATCGGTGTGTAGTGGTCGGCCCCGGGGCGGCGCACCATCGGCTCGGTCAGCCGACCCTGCTGCCCGAGCCAGTGGTCGGTCCGCTCGGCGAGCTCGGCGATCGTGTGTTGGGCGAAGAACTCGTGGGTCACCCGCCTCAGCGTCGCCTCTTCCGCGACCGCCTTGGCACCGTTTTCACAGAACTCCGTGTGCGACCGCTGGCCCGGCGGCGGCTCCGGCCACGCGCACCCGGGGCAGTCGAAGCCCTCCGGCTGGTTTATCCGCAGGAGGGTCAGCGCGGTCCGGCGTACACCCATCTCGTCGAGCCCCGCACGCAGCGCGTGGGTGACTCCGGGCAGGCCTGCCGCGGAGCGCTCGGGTCGGGTGATCCGTACGCCGCGCTCATCGATGTCGTCACGCGGCGCTTGCTTCGCCATTCCGACACAATAACTCCGGCGACCGCTGGGTAGGGTGATGCTGACGGACGGAGGCGATCATGACCGGCGACCACCCAGAGGGCGGCCACGACCACCCCCAGGACACGATACTGCTCGACGAACCGAGCACGTCCGACCTGCGGGCAAAGGTCACCGACGCGTGGCGCGAGTTCGGCGGCGCGCTCGCCGGCGTGGTGGCCTCGCTGGCCGCCGGTGCACAGCTCGAGCTGACGCTCGATCCCACCGCGACTGGCACCGGCGACGCTGTCTACTCCGTGAGCGTCGAAATCGACGAGGACGGCAAGCTCGACGCGCTTGCCGTCGGCAACGCCGGCCTTCCCGCGGGCTACCGGATGGACCGGTCAGCGGTGGCCGACATGGTGGCGCTCGGCTGGTCGCCGCCCGGTGTCATGGAAGGCTCGGGCGCGCACTTCGGCCTGCGCGCCACCGTCGGCGACGCGAAACGGCTCGCCGGCACGATCACCCGTACGCTGCGCGACGTGTACGGGGCACCACATCCGGCGTTCCTGGTCTACGCGGCGCACGACCCTGATGGCGAGCCCATCCCGGTGGTGCCGCTCGGCACCGCGCGGCTGGACCCCGCGCTCGGCCCCAACGGCATCGAGATACTCACGCCCGGCCTGGGTGGCGGCCCTGACGTCGGCGACGTGCTGGAGCTCGACGAGCAGGTTCGCATGGTCGTGGCCGCGATGATGAAGAGCACGCCCGAGCAGCTCCAGGTCGACTCCGACGGCGACATCGGCATCCGGGCCGGCTCGGCGATGGTGTTCGTGCGGGTGCGCGACAACCCGCCCCTGGTCGACGTGCTCTCGCCGGTGCTCACCGAGGTCGAGCCGACCGAGCAGCTCTACGTGAAGCTGTCCGAGCTGACCAACCGCATGCCTATCGGCCGGCTGTACTGCACCAACGACACGGTGTGGGCGTCGATCCCCGTCTTCGGGCGCAACTTCCAGTCCACGCACCTGATGCTGGCCGTACAGGTGATGACCGGGCTGGCTGACGAGCTCGACGACCGGCTGCACGGTGAGTTCGGCGGCAAGCGGTTCTTCGGCGAGGGCGACAAGCCGACCCGCGACGCCGACGACCACCGCACCGGCATGTACCTCTAGCGGGCGGCCTCTAGGCGCGCGAAGGCGAGGGCATCAAACTGTGAGCGCGGCCTCTAGGGCGCGTGAGCCCCCGAGCGAAGGCGAGGGCATCTAACTCAGTTCTCGTCGGTCTCGTCGGTCTCCTCGTCGGGGTGGCCGCGCTCCTCCGGCTCGTGCGGCGGCAGGTGCGCGATCGCCCAGCCGAGGCGCAGGCCGCCGTCGTCGGCCGGTGCGAACGGTGCCGCGCCCATCAGGCGTCCCACTTCAGCCAGGCGCGGGTGTCCATCGTGGACGTTCCCGTGGCCATGAGGCCGGCGTCGGAGACCGTCCAGAGGGTGTCGCCGACGACCAGCGAGCGGCGGATCATCCCGGTGTCCGGCGCGCCCCGGTGGGTGAGCCGGCTCAGCTCGGTGAAGCCCGACGCGTCGACGCGCAGCACGAGCGCGCTCATCCGTGAGGTCCCCTTGTTCTTGTCGTAGCTCATCAGCGGCACCACCAGCAGGCGGTCCTTTGCCCAGTAGAGGAAGGCGTGCGGGTCGTACTCGGCCTCCGAGCTGCTGTCGGCCACGTGGTGCTGGGACAGCCGGGCTGGCTGGTCCAGGTTGGACACGTCGAAGAGAGAGACCTGCGTACCCTGCACGCGGCCCTCGGTCGACGCCTCCTGGCCGATCCCGATCACACGTCCCGGCTCGGTCGGGTGCAGGTACGCCGAGTACCCGGTGATCTTCAGCTCGCCGGCGACCCGTGGCTTCGCTGGGTCGGTCAGGTCCACCGTGTACAGCGGATCGGTCTGCCGGAACGTCACCACGTACCCGGTGGTGCCGGCGAACCGGACAGCGTAGATGCGTTCACCCTTGCCGAGGCCGGCCACCCGGCCGGTCTCCTTGAGCTCGCCACCGGTCGCCTTGAGCACGTACACCGTCGAGGTGGACTTCGGGTTCTCGCCCCACGTGCGACCGCTGGTGGTGGCCACCCGCAGGTGACCGTCCCATTCGGACAACGCGTACTGGTTGATCAGCCAGCCGCGCACGGACGCTGAGGTGACGTACCGCGGCTTGCCGGGCTTCGAGGCGTCGAACTGGTAGATCTCGGTGATCTCGTCTTCGGGCTTTGGCGCGGCGTTGCGGGACTCGAGCCACGGCATGACCCGCCACCGCTGGTCATTGGCGACGTACAGGTTGCTGCCGTTGCTGTAGACGGTGTCGCCGTCGGCCACCACACCGACCGGGTCGCCGTTGCCCAGCCCGTCCGAAGCGCCGAGGTCGAAGCTCAGCACCGTCACCATGGACGTGCCCGAGTACGTCTCCGGCCGGGACATCCGCCCGCACTCCACGCGTCCCCTGGTGGTCTTGCCACCGGAGGTGACCGAGTAGTCCGGCAGCCAGGCGGCCTCGTCGGCGCGGTCGATGATGCCGCGGTTCGTGGCGATGCGCTGTGCTTCGCTGGTGCCCTCCCTGTAGGGGAAGGACAGGCGCGGAGCCGACCGGACGACCACCCGGGCGGTCGAGCCGGTCTGGCGGGCGTCGACCAAGCCGCCCTCGATCGTGTACCGGCTCATCACTCGCGGCTCGCCACCCAGCTCGACGAGGAGCATCTCGGGCCCGGTGGTCTCGGCCGGGCCGACCGGCTTCGCGACGTCGGAGCGCGCGACGTCGGAGGCGGCGTAGCTCCAGCCCTCGTGCACCAGCACCAGCGCGCGATCACCGTGCAGCAGCAGGCTCATGGTGGCCCAGCGCTTGGGGTCGTCGGCGCCCGACGCCAGGTCGAGCTCGCCGGTGACCTTGCGGCTCGCCGCGTCGACCACGTGCAGCACGCCCCGGCTGACCGTGACGATCCGCTGGCCGTCGGTCTTGACGATGTCGGGCTCGTCGACACCCGCCTCGTGCGTGTTGGTGCCCGAGTAATCGGGCACCGCCCCCTTGTTCGCGGAGGTTGCCCCGGCCGCGCTCTCGGCTCCCGCGCGCGCGGCGTCGGCGGCGCCCTGGAGCGGTATCGCGCCGTCCCGGCCGCCCATGCCGCCAAAGCCCCACGGACCCACGTACTCCTTCGCCGCGGACTTCATGTCCTTGAGCGCCTCTGCGCAGGTGTCGAACGCGACGAGCTTGAACGCGCCGGCCGGCAGCACCTGGTCGCGGCGCGGCGGCTCGGGATCTGGGTCCGAGGAGGTACACCCGGCGAAGGCGGCCAGCAGCGCCAGTGGCGCCGCCGCGGAGAGCACGAGTCGGGGTCTCATGCCGGCTTGGACGCGGCGCGGCCGGCGCCAGTTCCCATTTCTTTGTGCGAGTGCTTTCAGGCGCGCGAACCTCCCGAGCGGAGCGAGGGCATCAGCTTGGTGAGTGGGCCGCCGCCCGCAGACTGCATAAAGCGGCGGGAGCGAAGCGACCGGAGCGACTGCGGTCTACAGGGCGGCTTTCAGGCGCGCGAGCGTCCCGAGCGGAGCGAGGGCATCAGCTCAGTGGATCGGGTGCGGCCACCACCGTGGGGGAGTCGACCAGCCGGGAGAGCACGATCGTGCTGCGGGTCGACGTGACGAAAGGCTGGGCACGCAGCCGCTCCAGCGCGTCTTCGAGGTGCCCGATGTCGGCCGCCCGCAGGTGCACCAGCGCGTCGGCCTGGCCGGAGACCGTGTACGCCCCGATCACCTCGGGGAGCCGGCGCACCGCGACGGCGATCTGGGCGGGCGTGGTGCGACCGGCGCAGAACAGCTCGACGAACGCCTCGGTGGTCCAACCGACGGCGGCCGGGTCGATGATCGCGGTGAATCCCCGGATGACGCCGGCGGAACGCAGCCGGTCGACGCGCCGCTTCACCGCCGGGGCGGACAGCGACACGCGTTGGCCGATCTCGGCGTACGACGCCCGAGCATCGGCGACCAGGGATGCAATGATTCGCTGGTCTACGTCGTCGATCTGCAACGTTTCGCCTCTCCGACGCAGGATTTGCGGCTGTCAAGGCCACTGTAAGGTACCTAATCTTTTGACCGTGACCCATCACCGCATGCCGCAAAAGCGGACATACCTCATGTGCCCGCCCGAGTTCTACGCGGTCGACTACGCCATCAACCCGTGGATGGACACGTCGACCCCGGTCGACACCGAACTCGCGCTCAAGCAGTGGGAGCGGCTGCGGGAAACCCTCACCGGCCTCGGGCACACCGTGCACGTACTACCCGCCGAACCGGGGCTGCCCGACATGGTGTACGCCGCCAACGGCGCCTTCACCGTCGACGGCGTGGCGTACGGCGCCCGCTTCAAGTACGCCCAGCGGACCGCCGAGGCCGCCTCACACCGGGCGTACCTGGCAGCGCGCGGCTGGACCTGCGTGCAGCCCGTCGAGACCAACGAGGGCGAGGGCGACTTCGCGTACCTGCCGGACGCGTACGGCGGGCTGATCCTCGCCGGCTACGGCTTCCGCACCGAGCCGGCGGCGCACGTGGAGGCGCAGGACGTGCTGGGCCGGCCGGTGGTGTCGCTGCACCTGGTCGACCCGCGCTTCTACCACCTGGACACCGCGCTGGCCGCGCTCGACGACCGCACGGTCGCCTACTACCCGCACGCGTTCTCGGCGGCTTCGCAGCGGGTGCTGCGGCAGCTCTTCCCGGACGCGGTCCGGGCCGACGACGCCGACGCGTACGCGTTCGGGCTGAACCTGGTCAGCGACGGCCGGCACGTGGTGCTGAACAGCGAGGCGACAGGTATGGCGTACAAGGTCGAGGCGGCCGGGTACACGCCGGTGCTGGTCGAGCTGTCGGAGCTGAAGAAGGGCGGCGGCAGCGTCAAGTGCTGCGTCGCCGAACTGCGTTGATTGGCACGCGCTGCGCTAATCGGCCCTCGCTGCGCTCGGGCGGCTCGCGGGGTTAGCCCAGGGTCGCCAGCTCGTTGATCAGCACGTTTGACAGGACCTGGCCGTCGCGGCGCACCTCGCGCAGGTACCACTTCTGCTGCGGGGTGCGCGGCTGGTTGAACTGCCAGCCACCGCGCGGGCTGTCGATCTGCCCCACCCGGCCGAGCATCAGGTTGACCTGCGGCGAGGTGAGCCGGTCGCGGCTGAGCCGGATCGCCTTGTCGAGCACCTGCGCGGCGTCGTACGAGGCCATCGCAGCCGCCGACGGGGTCGCGTCGTGCGCCCGGCGGTACGAGGTGGCGAAGAGCCGGTTGGCCGCGTTGTTGATGTCGGCTGAGTAGTTCATCGCGGTGAAGATGCCGCGCGCCTCGTCGCCGGTATCGGCCAGCATGGTGCCGTCGGTGAAGAAGCCGGGCGCGTAGATGCGAGCCCGGATGCCCTTGGCCCTGTACTGCTTGACGAACTCGGTGGCCGCCTGCCCCGAGTAGAACGCGTAGACCACATCGGGGTTGATGCCGCGGACCTGGTTGAGCGCGGTGTCGAAGAACGACCGGTTGGCGCTCACGGTCGGCTCGGTGAGCACGGTCGAGGTGAGTCGCGCGTCGCCGGTGCCGAACTCCTGCCGGAAGGCGTCGACCGCGTCCTGCCCGTTGTCGTCGTCGGGCGCTACCACGGTGACACGCTCCAACGAGGACATCTCGCGCTTGAGGTAGGCGGCGAGCGCGTCGCTCGGCTCGCTGGCCACGTACGACGTGCACCAGATGTAGAGGACGCTCTGGAGGCTGCGCGGGATGCCGTTGGAGGCGATCAGCGGAACCTTGGCGCTTTCCACCGTGTCGCGGATGCCCGCCATCGTGCCGACGTTGGCGATGCCGGTGAGGGCGAGTGCCCCCTGCTTGAGCAGCGACTCGACGGCGGCCTTGGCGGACCTGGCATCGGCGCCCTCGTCGGCGATCACCAGCTCGACCGGGTGGCCACCCAGCAGGTTCTGGTTCAGCTCCAGGTAGAGCTGGAACCCGTTGGTGATCTCGTCGCCGATGGCCTTCAGCGTGCCGGTCTGCGGTGCGATCAAGCCGATCTTGACGGGTTTGTCGCTGGTCTGCGGCTCATCGGCGGGCTCCTCCGTGGCGCAGGCGGCGGCCAGCCCAGCCGCTCCGACGGCGGCGAGAAGCTTGAGCGCCTGCCGGCGATCTATCTGCGACACGGTGTTCCCTTTCTGTATCTCACGGGGCCGGATCGCGGCTACCCACGTGGCTGTCTACCCGGTTGGCGACCCTGCGTCAATAAATCGTGATCATGTGTGCAGGGAATGTAGTCCGGCGGTCACGACGGGCCACGCAGCCGATTCGGGGTCGATAAGAGCGAAATGTTCCGCTTCTGGAAGCTCGTTGAGCGTCACCGGGGCACCCACCTGCCGCGCCAACGCGGCGTACCGCCGGCTCATCTCGATTGGCACGTTTCGGTCTCGGGCACCGTGGACGATCACAGTGGGTGCATGCCCTGGCAGCCGTCCGGAGGGGTCCGCCTCCGCGTATCGGTCCGGTACGTCAGTCGGGCCACCGCCCAGCAGCGCGGCCACGGCGCCGCCGTCCAGATCCAACCGGTGCGCTTCGGCAAGGTCAGCGACCGGAGCCAGCGCCACCACACCGCGCACCGTTGTGGGTGAGACGGCGGAGTACCACAGGGCGAGGTGCCCGCCGGCCGAGTGCCCCAGCAGGATAGGTGGCCCGTCGAGTGCCATCAGCCCCGGCAGTGCCCCGACGGCCGCAACGATGTCGGCGAACGTGCCCGGCCAGCCGCCACCCGGCTGGCCGGTCCGCCGGTACTCCAACTGCGCCACCGGGTACCCGAGGCGGGCGAGCGCGGCAGCGAGCGGCCCGATGTGCGCGCGGTCCCACTGGGCCCGCCAGAATCCGCCGTGCACGACCACGACCAGCGGAAACGTGCCCTTGGACCCGTTGGTCGGCAGGCGAACGTCGGCGATCTGATCGGGGTGCTGGCCGTACCTTACGGTCCTGTCGGGCGGCGGAACCGCACGCGTGAGCACGGCGCGAGGGTCGGCGGACATGCACCGACGCTATCCCGCGCCGCGCGCGCTACAGATACTGGCCCGTAGGCCCGCCGTCCGGGCCCTGTGCCTGCCCCTGCCGCGTGCCCGGCATGCCGGGCATCACAGCACCGCCGGGCCCCACGGGGAGCGCCGGCCGGCCGCCACGCATCTGCTCCAGCTGCATCCGCGCCGCCATCTGCTGGGCCACCAGTGCGGCCTGGATGCCGTGGAAGAGACCCTCCAGCCAGCCGACGAGCTGAGCCTGCGCCACCCGCAGCTCGCTGTCGCTGGGGGTCGCGCCGTCTTCGAACGGCAGCGAGAGGCGCTCCAGCTCCTCGCGGAGCTCGGGTGCGAGCCCGTCTTCCAGCTCGGTGATCGATCGCTGGTGGATCTCACGGAGCCGGTGCCGGCTCGCCTCGTCGAGCGGCGCGGCGCGGACCTCCTCCAGCAGCTGCTTGATCATGCTGCCGATCCGCATCACCTTGGCCGGCTGCTCGACCAGGCGCGACGGGTCTTCGCCTTCACCGTCCACGTCGGTGTCGACGGTGCCGACCGGCCGACCGTCCGGGCCGACCACCACCACGGTGCTCGGGCGGGCAGCGGCCTCTTCCGGGTTGCGGGGTGCTTCCGTCATACGACCATCTTCGCGCAGTGTCCCCCCGCGCCGCTCGCCGGTGTCAGGGCGACACGAACACCTTCTCCAGGTACGCCGCCACACCGTCGTCGTCATTCGAGAGCGTGACGTCGTCGGCGATCTCCCGCACCGCCGGGTGCGCGTTGGCGACCGCCACGGCCCGGCCCGCCCAGGTCAGCATCGGGACGTCGTTGGGCATGTCGCCAAAGGCCAGCACCTCGGTCGCGGCGACGCCGTGCCGCTCGCAGAACCATGCCAGCCCTGCCGCCTTGGTCACACCCGCGGCGGAGATCTCCGCCAGCCCCGAGTACGACGAGTGGGTGGCCTCCGCCAGGCCGCCGAGCGCCTCCGCCACCACCGCCACGAACGCGTCCGGGTCGCGCTCGCCCGCCCGCACCAGCAGCTTGACCGCCGGCACCTCAGCCAGGTCGTCAGGGGAGCCGAAGGCCCGGATCGTCGGGTCGCCGGCGTCCCACCGGATCGGCCAGGCCGCGTCGTGCCGCAGCCGACGCCCGTCTTCCACCTCGACCGCGAAAACCGCGTCCGGTACCGCCGCGCGCAGCCGGCGTGCCACCTCGATGAGCAGCTCCGGAGCCAGCGGATCGGCGCGCAGCACGCGATCGGTGTCCGGGTCGTACACCACCGCCCCGTTCGCGCAGACCGCCGGTAGCGGCGCGCGCAGCTGGCTGTACACCTGGGACAGCCACCGCACCGGGCGGCCTGTCACCAGCACGACCGGCGTGCCCTCGGCGGTGATCTGGGCCAGCACCTCGGCGGTGCGGGCGCTGACCGAGCGGTCCTGCCGCACCAGCGTCCCGTCGAGATCCGTGGCGACCAGGCGCGGCGGCGTGTCCATCAACGCGACAGTAGTCGATCGAGGTAGACCGCTACACCGTCGTCGTCGTTGCGCAAGGTGACCTCGTCGGCGAGGCGCCGCACCGACGGGTGGGCGTTCGAGACCGCGACCCGCCCCCAGCCCGCCCACTCGAACATCGGGATGTCGTTGGGCATGTCGCCGAAGACCAGTACCTCGGCCCGGTCGACGCCCAGCGCCTCGGCGACCACCGCCAGGCCCGTGGCCTTGTCGACACCCGGTGGGCAGATCTCCACGAACCCGAGCCCCGCCTGCGTGATCGACGCCCGGTCGGGCGAGACGATCTGGCGCGCCGCGGCCAGCAGCGCGTCGACGTCGTGGTCGGCGGTGCGCGCGAACGCCTTGATCACCTCACCCTGGAGACACTCGGCCCGCGCCCGCCGCTCGAACCGGTCCGGGTACCGCCACGTGGGGTCGTAATCGCCCCACAGCGGCGCGTCCGGGATGTCCAGTGCCTCCACCATGACGGTGAGCGGCCCGACCTGCGCCTCCAGGTCGGTGATGATGCCGGCGAGCACCTCGCCCGGCAGCCGCTCGTCGCGCAGCACGAGAGGGCCCGCCGGGTCGCTCTGGTCGACGACCCGCCCGCCGCCGGCCATCACGAGAAAGTCGGCGGCACGGATGTCGTTGCGGGTCAGCTCGGCAAGTCGCGGCCCACGCCCGGTCGCGCCCACGATCGGGATGCCCGCCGCCCGCACCCGATCCAGCACCTCATGGGTGAATTCCGACACCGTGTCGTCACTGCGTACGAGCGTGCCGTCGAGGTCGGTCGCGATGAGTTTCGGCAGTCCCGGGCGCGGCATGGTTCCTCCTCACCCGGCCGGCGCCGGGGACGGCGAATCCGCCCCGGTGACGGCGGGGGAGCAACCGTACCTCGCCGATTGCTACTCATCCATGACTTTTGTGCGACATCCGCGTCACACGGGCTCTAACACGTCCCGCCCGCCCAGGTACGGCTGGAGAGCCTTGGGGACCCGCACCGAACCGTCCGCCTGCTGGTGGTTTTCCAGGATCGGGATCAGCCAGCGGGTGGTCGCCAGCGTGCCGTTGAGCGTCGCGGCGGTCTGCGTGCGGCCCTCCGCGTCCCGGTACCGGATGTTCAGCCGGCGGGCCTGGAAGGTCGTGCAGTTCGATGTGGAGGTGACCTCGCGGTACCGCCCCTGCGACGGCACCCACGCCTCGCAGTCGAACTTGCGCGCCGCGCTCGAACCCAGGTCGCCCGCCGCCGTGTCGATCACCCGGTAGGGCACCTCGACCTTGGCGAGCATCTCCTCTTCCCACGCCAGCAGGCGCAGGTGTTCGGCGTGCGCCTGCTCCGGCCGGCAGAACGAGAACATCTCCACCTTGTTGAACTGGTGCACGCGCATGATGCCCCGCACGTCCTTGCCGTGCGAGCCGGCCTCCCGCCGGAAGCACGACGACGACCCGGCGTACCGGATCGGCTGGCCGAGATCGAGGATCTCGCCCGAGTGGTAGGCCGCCAGCGCCACCTCGCTGGTGCCGACCAGGAAGAGGTCGTCGGCCTCCAGCCGATATACCTCGGTGGCGTGCGCGCCCAGGTAGCCGGTGCCTTCCATCGCCTCCGGCTTGACCAGCACGGGCGGGATGATCGGCGTGAGGTCGTATTCGACCGCCTGCGCGATCGCGAGCTGCAGCAGGGCGTTTTCCAGCAGCGCGCCGGCGCCGCGCAGGAAGTAGAACCGGCTGCCCGACACCTTCGCGCCGCGCTCCATGTCGACCGCGCGCAGCGCCTCGCAGATCTCCAGGTGGTCGCGAGGGCTGGGCAGGTCGGGCTTGTGGCCGACCTCGCGCAGCACCACGTAGTCGTCTTCGCCGCCGGGCGGAGCGCCCTCTTCGACGAGGTTGGACACGGCCATGTGCGCCCGGCGCAGCGCCTGCTCGGCCTCGCTGGCGGCTGCCTCGGCCGCCTTCACATCCGCGGCGAGATCCTTGGTACGCGCCAGCAACGCGGCGCGCTCGTCGCCCTTGGCCTGAGAGACCTGCTTGCCGAGCGACTTCTGCTCGGCACGCGCCGCCTCGAAGCGCTGCACGGCCGCCCGCCGCTCTTCGTCGGCGCGGAGCAGGTCATCGACCCGCGACTCGGACTCGCCTCGGGCTCGCTGGCTCGCACGAACGGAATCCGGATCATCGCGAAGCAGTCGCAGGTCAATCACGACAAACCAGCCTACCGGTCCTGCCCTTCCGCCCGCCGCCCGGGCGCTATGGGGCTAGTCCCGGTCGGGTTGTTCGGAGAGGGGGACGAAGGGCGCGGCGGGGGAGACCGTCAGGTCGATCGGCTGCGGTACCTCCACCGGCGTCTCCTTCGCCGCCGGGCGGCGCCATGGCCAGTCCGACTCGGCCGCCGGCTGACCGGCGGCGTCGGTTGGGCCGGCCGCTCCGCTCGTGGCGGTCGCGGCGACCGGGGCCTGCGCGGGCGTCAGCCGGCCCGCGAGGTAGAGGGCCAACGCCAGCCCGCCGACCCCGAGGAACGCCATCGTCAGCCCGCGGCCGTATGTGAGCTCGTACTGCGGCGCGTCCGGCCCGTTGTAGATGCCCAGCGACGAGATCGCGAGGCTCCGGTCGTTCAGGTCGAAGGCGATCGCCACGACGACGGCGCCCAGCGTGCCCGCCACCGCGAGGCCGATCACCCGGGCCAGGTCACGCGCCGCCGGCTGGGCGAAGAGCACCAGCGCGACGCAACCGACCAACGCGAACACGCCGACCAGGTACGCCGCCGACCAGCCGCCCAGCTCGCCCAGCCCGGCCGAGACAGGCGCCGGCGCCAGCCCCTGCCCGAAGAAGTCCGGCTCGTTGATCGTCGTGACCTGCCACTCGCCGGCCAGCGACGCGAAGATCGCGAGGCCCGCGAGCCCGGCGACCACAGGCACCACCCGTGGGTCGCGGCGCAGCTTGCTCAGCGCGTCGGTGAGCGCCGCGCGGCGGCTGCGCGGCTCCTGCGCTCCGAATTCCACAACCGCCGCGTCATCGTCATTCATGCTCAGACACTTTCCGCTTCGAGCGCGCCCAGCAACACAACCCTGCTCTCGGCATATTGCGGAGCGGCTCCCACCTCGCGGATCAGTCGGTGCTGGTGAACGACTGCGTCACCCTCATCGGTCTCCTCCACCCGCCAGTACTCGGGAATACCACCTCCGGCGTACTTGGGCGGCTTGATTTCGCGATCCTCGAGCCTGGAATCGGGTGAAACCACCTCTACGACCAAAGGGAACTCGCGTGCCGGGTGATAGGCCACGGATCGCGCCGGAGGATCGCGAAACACACCCACGTCGCACGTCAGTAGTTGGCCCGGGCCGATCACCACACCTTGTTCCAAGTAGGCGTGCCGCCCTTGCGTGCGGAGAAGGTGCCAGATGCGACCCTGAGCGTCCGCGTGCCACGGGCGCATCGCTGCTGCTGCCACGATAAGTCTTCCCTCGCTTACCTCGTAGCGGTAGTCGGGAGGAAGCCCTTCCAGCAGTTCCGGTGTCCATTCCTGGGTCACCGGCAGCTCGATCGTCCGCATGGCGTGCACCTCCTGGGCTGCTCCCTACCCAGGATAGGAGTCATTCCCGCTGGGTGCGGACTGACAACAGGGCGCCGCCGAGCGCCAGTACCAGTGGAGCCGCGACCCCGTACCCGATGCCGGACGCACGCGCGGCCCGGACGTCGATCATCGCGATCCCGCTGACCACCGTGTCCACCGACGTGCTGGCGAGGCGTCCGGCGAGTGCGCTCGCGACGGCCATCGCCGCGACGCCGAAGGCGAGTCCGGCGAGTGCCGCCCACCGCGCGACCGCGCCCTTGGCCACGGCCGTCCACCCGACCAAGCCGAGCAGCACGAAGAGCATGACCACGTACCACCAGCCGAGGTCGAGCTGAAACACGGCGAGCCGTCCCTGGTGGTCGAGGTCGGCGCCGCCGGTGGGCACGTCGACCGCGAGCCGGTATGTCGCCCACGGCAACGCCAGAGCGAGCAACGCCAGCACGAATCCCACTCCCGCGACCAGCCCGCCGCCTATCGTGGCCACCTTCCGGCTCATGCGCCGCATCGTCGCATCACGGTGTCCTTTGGGCTAGCGTCGGGTGCATGGCTATCCGCACCGCATCCGCCCTTTGGCAGGGCAATCTCACCGAGGGTTCCGGCACGGTCCGCACTGGTAAGGGCGGATACGAGGGGAACTACTCGTTCAAGTCCCGTTTCGAAGAGGGCGAGGGCACCAACCCGGAGGAGCTGATCGGTGCCGCGCACGCCGGCTGCTTCTCGATGTTCCTATCCAAGGTTCTCGCCGACGCGGGCTACACGCCCGACTCGGTGAGCACGAAGGCCAACGTGCACCTGGAGAAGACCGACGCCGGCCAGTCGGTGACCCGGATCGACCTGGAGACGGTCGCCGAAGTGCCGGGCATCGACGAGGCGGAGTTCCAGAAGAGCGCCGAGAACGCCAAGGCGAACTGCCCGATCTCCCGGCTGCTGGCCCCCGGTACGGAGATCACGCTGACCGCACGCCTCGCCTGATCCCGACACGCTCCTGTGCCCGGCGGCGCTCCTGCCGTCGGGCACAATTGGCGCGTGCCCGTCGAGATGGACCGTGAGCGGTTCGAAGAGCTGGTCAGCGAGGCCCTCGACGAGGTGCCTGAGGAGCTGCTCGGGCTCATGAGCAACGTCGTGATACTGGTCGAGGACGACCCGCCCGCCGGCGACCCCCACCTGCTGGGCCTGTACGAGGGGTACGCGCTGACCAACCGTGGCTGGGACTATGCCGGCGTGCTGCCCGACCGGATCACCATTTACCGCAACCCGACGCTGCGCATCTGCGAGAGCGAGGATGACGTGGTGGATGAGGTGGCGGTGACCGTCGTGCACGAGATCGCCCACCACTTCGGCATCGACGATGCCCGCCTGCATGAGTTGGGCTGGGATTAGAGCCGCTGGTTGCCGGGCGGTCCTACGCTCCAGGCATGCGTAGCGCGCTCTTTTCGGCAGAGAACCTCGAAAAGGAGTCGGCCCAGCCGGGCCTGAAGCTCCAGAACTCCAAGATGTTGAAGATAGAGCTCAACGGCGAGTGCATGGCCCGCACCGGAGCCATGGTCGCGTACCAGGGGCAGGTGCAGTTCCAGGCGTTGGGCTCGGGCGGTATCGGCAAGTTCCTCAAGCAGAAGCTGACCGGCGAGGGCGTGCCGTTGATGAAGATGACGGGGCGGGGCGATGTCTTCCTCGCCGACCTGGCTTCCGACGTGCACCTGATCGACCTGGAGCAGGGCGACGCCCTGTCGATCAACGGGTCGAGCGTGCTGGCGTTCGACTCGACGCTCCAGTACGACATCCAGATGGTGCAGGGCATGGGGATGCTGTCGGCGGCCGGCATGTTCAACTGCGTCTTCAGCGGATACGGGCGGATCGCGGTGACGACCAAGGGCACCCCGGTCGTCCTCAACGTCGACCAGCCCACCTACGTCGACCCGCAGGCGGCGGTCTGCTGGTCGGCCAACCTCCAGACCGGATACCACCGGGCGGAGCAGCTCGGCCTCGGCACGCTGCTCGGCCGGAGCACGGGTGAGGCGTTCACGATGAGCTTCGCCGGTCAGGGCTTCGTGGTCGTGCAGCCGTCGGAGGAGCCGCCGGTGCAGGGCATGGGCCAGCAACAGCAGGGCGGACTGGGCGGGCTGTTCGGCGGCTGACCCGCCGCCCGGCGGCCTGTTACGGGAGGTCGCCGGTGCGGATGCGCGCGAGCCAGTCCGCGGCGTCCGCGTAGTCCACATCGGAGAGACCGGCCGGCGCAGGGACAGGGCGGTCGCTCTCCGACGCCCAGCGGTGCCTCGGGTACGAGCCGAGGAAGCGGACGTCGGCGCAGATCCGCCGGAGCCCTTGCAGCGCCTCGCCGACGCGGCCGTCGGCGACGTGCCCGGTGCAGTCGAGGAAGAAGACGTACCGGCCGAGGCGCTCGCCGGTCGGGCGGGACTCGATGCGGGTGAGGTTGACCCCGCGTACGGCGAGCTCCATCAGCACCGAGAGCAGTGCACCGACCCGGTCGTGCGCGATGTAGACGGCGAACGAGGTCAGGTCGTCGCCGGTCGGTGCAGGCGGTGGCGCGGGCCGGGTCACCAGGACGAACCTGGTCACCGCGTCGGCGTGGTCGGCGATCTTGTCAGCGAGCACCGTCAGCCCGTACCGGCCGGCGGCGATCGGCGCGCAGATGGCCGCGTCGTACTCGCCTTGAGCGGCGGAGATCGCGGCCGCCGAGTTCGACAGCACGTCGACGACCGTCGCGGCCGGCAGGTGCGACTGGAGCCAGCCCCGGCACTGGGCGGATGCCTGTGGGTGGGCGGCAAGGCTGTGGATCTGGCCGAGCGGAACTGCCGTGCGCGCGGTCAGCACGAACTCGACCGGAATCACCACTTCCTGGGTGATCATCAGCGGCGAACCGTCGACCATCTCGTCGAGAGTGATCGCCACCGAACCGCCGATCGAGTTCTCCAGCGGCACCAGCGCCGCGTCGGCCTCGCCCGCCCGGACCGCGTCCAGGGCCTCCGGGACGCTGCGCATGGGGGTGCGGGTGCCGTGCTCGGCCTCGGGCAGCGTGCGCAGCGCCTGCTCGGCGAACGTGGCCTCCGGCCCGAGATAGACGAAGCGCATGCCTTGAAGCCTAGACACAGGGTCGCCTTCGGGTCCCACTAGGAGCCGCGAATGACCCCGACGGCACTCAAGCAGCGTTCAGGTTCGGCTCTCCGTCACATGCGAGGGTGCGGATACCCGCTGGCGCCTCCGTGCGTACCGGGATGCTGCACACGTCGGTGCCGGCGGTGACGACGGTGAGCGAGCCGGGCTTGCCGCGGGTCACCACGATCAGCGGGTCGCTGTTGGGCACGAGCACAACCGCGTACTGCCAGGCACCGGCGCAAAGCGGGTCACCGGTGCGGACCGTCGCGTTGGTGCCCGAGGGCAGCAGGCCAGAGGAGCGCCGCACTGCCGCGATCACCTGCGCGCCGGTGGGCCGGCCACCGCAGCTCACCGCCGTTTCCTCGGAAAATCCCGACCTGCTGGGAGACGGTGTCGGCACAGCCTGGCTGGAACTGGGTGTCGGGGTGGGCGGCGCTTCCGTCTTCGGTGACGGCACCGTGTCGCCCGGCGGGTCCCGCAGTTCTGGCGGCACCCCGCACGCACTGGCCAGGGCAGCGCAGGCGACGATAGCCGCCAATGTGCGCAGGGGGGAAAGCACGCGCCACATCGTAGGCGCATGGCGCGCGAGATCGGGACTCAGACCTCGCAGAAGAACGTCAGGGAGCCAGCCACCGTGCCGCCGTCGAGCAGCGGGGTGGCGATCGCGTCGACGGTGACGACCTCGTCGGTGCCGCCCTCGGCGACGATCCGCAGCAACCCGCGCGCGAGCCGCCCCGACTTCAGTGCCAGCCGCGGCGGGATCTTTTCGATCTCGGCCTCGGTGAGCTCGCTGCGGGCCTGCGTGAAGTCGACGAGGCGCAGCACGCCGTCGATCAGGGAGCGACCGGTGGCGTCGTCGGGAGTGCCGAGGTGGAGCAGTCGGCAGCATTCCTCGGAGACCGCGACGATCGCCATCTCGGCGTCGATGAGGAGGCAGGGCTCGGCGGCGGCGGCGACGGTCGGCGTCCACAAGGCCACGCTGCCGCCGTACTCCGGCTCGATGGTCGCGCGGGCGTGCGGCACGAACGCTTCCGAGAGCGAGAGTTCGACGTGCGCCACCCGCGCCTCCAATACACTCCGCCGGCTCACCGCTACGCTAGCGGGTTTTGGCGCCGATCGCCGACCCCGGCGGTGTCCGGCGGGTCACGCTACCGGCGCGCCCCCTTCTTGTCAGCGGCCGTTCGGCCGTCCTCGTACCACCGGTAGTCGGCCGCCGACCGGTACGGAGCGTTGAGCCAAGTAGCCGGGTGGCGTGCAACCTGAGAGAGCTTTTCCGCCGTGGCGGGAGAGATGCGCTGACCGCCGGCCACGAGCAGGCGGTCAAGCTCGCGGTGGGTCGCGACGAGGCAGTCGCGTGGCAGGCCGTACACGCTGATCACGCCGGACCCGACGAACGTGAGCACGGGGGTGACCGGCACGGTGATGCCCACCGCCGCCGAGAGCGCCTTGCTGGCACGCTTGGCGTCGCGCCGGGCCTCGGAGAAATACTCGGGGCGCTTGCCGTTGATCTGTACGACATCGCCGGCGATCATCACGCGGGCCCGGCCGTGGTCGGCGACCGTCACCGCGAAGAGGCCGCTGGGCCCGATGGCGAGGAACCCGGCGCGCTCGTCGCGCCCGCGCCCGTCGAGCGCGGGCAGTGCTGGCACGTCGGTGCGGGGCCAGTCGACCACGTGCCACGCGGGGCCGAGGTGGTCCAGACGGGTGAGCGCGCGATTGCCCGCGGCCTCGACCCGCCGGGTCTCGCGCTCAGCGAGGCGGCGGCGGGCCCAGTCGAGCGGCGTCGGGCGAACCGCTTCGAGAACCGCCGGCGTGTTGCCCTGGGACGGTGGCTTGTCACTGGCGGGGGGAAGCGCCCGCTGAGAGGGCACGGCACGACGCGCAGGGAAGACAGTCATCGCGGACCTCCGGCAAAAGGTCTCTCGAAGTTATGGTTTCACTACCGTACGTGGTGGGGCGCCAACGCAAGAAGGCGTTGGGGACGAGTGACTGGGGATGAATGCCGCATTCACGACCCGCCTCTTTTGTCAGATGGTGCTACCCGACTGACTTACGCTGCCCATTGTGGCCCATTACGTGGACAGCGAAGTCGGCCGGCTCGGCACCGTCTTGCTGCACAGACCGGGTCCGGAGCTGGCCCGGCTGACCCCTCGCAACAACGATTCGCTGCTCTTCGACGCGATCCCGTGGGTGGGGCGCGCGCAGGAGGAGCACGACGCGTTCGCCGGTGCTCTGCGCGCCCGCGGGGTCGAGGTGCTGTACCTCGACCACCTCCTCGCCGAGACACTGGCGATCGACGAGGCGCGTGCCGAACTGACCGCCCAGGTGCTCGCCGACCCCCGGCTGGGTGACACGCTTCGCCGGCGGGTGACCGACCATCTGGCGTATCTCGACCCCACCGGGCTCGCGGCTGTGCTCACGGCCGGCCTGGCGCACGAGGAGCTGCGGACCGGCGGGGGACTGGTCTACTCGCTGATGGACCGGTACGACTTCGTCATCGACCCGCTGCCCAACCTGCTCTTCACCCGCGACTCGTCGGTGTGGATCCGGGACCGGGCGGCGGTCACCAGCCTCGCGATGCCCGCGCGGCAGCGGGAGACCACCCTCACTCACGCGATCTACAAGCACCATCCCCGGTTCGCCGGCACGGAGCTGGCCTACGAGCCGGCACTGGAGCATGTGGAGGGTGGCGACGTACTGCTGCTGGCGCCGGGCGTGATCGCTGTTGGCGTCGGCGAGCGCACCACGCCGGCCGGGGCGGAGCGGCTGGCCCGGCGGGTCTTCGGCGCCGGGCTCGCACACACCATCCTGGTCGTGCCGATCGCGCAGAAGCGGGCCACCATGCACCTCGACACCATCGTCACGATGGTCGACGTCGACGCGGTGCTGATGTACCCCAACATCGCCGACGCGCTCGTCGCATACACGGTGATCGCGGGTGACGGCGGTGACCCGCGGGTGGACGGGCCGGCGCCGTTCCTGCGCGCGGCCGCCGACGCCATGGACATCGACGCGCTACGAGTGATCGACACCGGTCTCGACCCGGTCACCGCCGAGCGTGAGCAGTGGGACGACGGCAACAACACGCTCGCGATCGAGCCACGGCTGTGCGTCGCGTACGAGCGGAACGTCGAAACCAACGCCCAGCTCGAACGCGCGGGGATCGAGGTGATCCGGATCCCCGGGTCCGAGCTGGGCTCCGGCCGCGGTGGCCCGCGCTGCATGTCTTGCCCGCTGGTCCGTGCCCCGCTCTCGCAGGGCGTCTAGCGCAGGGTGAGCTGGCGTCCCAGCAGCCCCTGCTTGGCGCGGCGGGACGCCGCGTCCAGGGCAGTGGTGTCGCCGAGGGCGTCGCCGTACCGCTTCGCGAAGTCGGCCAGCGGCGCCTCCCACTCGGCGGCCTCGGGACCACCCGGGATGTCCCACACGGGAACCAGCCGGCCATGCGCCCGGAACATGCCGGCGAACTTCGTGCCCTCGCCGAGCAGCAGCTCACCCGCGCCGGCCAGTCGCGATAGCGCGTTGAGCGCGGCGTCCTCGTCGTCTGGCAGCACCCAGCGCACGTGTCCCTTCTCGGGGACCCGGCACCAGTACGCGGCATGGGCGGCGGCCAGCTTGACTGTCGGGTAGATCGAGGCGTTCGCCCGCTCCAGCGACGACTTCACGTTCGGGTCGTCGGCCGCGTCGTCGTCCAGCCAGAATTCGAACGTGTCGTGCATCGTGATCTCGAGCGGCTCGTCGATCAGGATGTCCTGAAGCCGCTGCCCCTCGCCGGGCAGGGCGGGCACCGCGACCGTGCCACCCGGGCTGGTCTGGAGCGCGCAGAGGATCGCCACGGCGAGGTCGCGCGAGACGTCACCGGATTGCACGTGCCGCTGGAGCCCGACGAAGATCCGGCCGTCCGGCTTGGTCATCGCGGGCCACGCCATCGGCAGCACCGTGGCGAGGGTGACCGGACGGTCGCCGTACTGCTCGACCAGCTCCGGCCGCAGGCGCAGCGGCGCGGACGCCGCCGGCACCAACTCGCGCAGCGCGATCCACTCAGGCTCGTCGACCAGGCCTTCGAACGGCCGGGGCACGAAGATGTCGCGCACCTTCTGGCGCTTGGGTGCCGCCTCGGCGGCGGACCGGGTGTTCTTTCGACGCTTGCTCACTCATTCTCCTGGTGCGCTCGCTCCGCGACGCCCGAAGGCGATGCCTTTCCCACGGCGGCAATCTTGGCGGGAGGTACCGGTTCGCGGCGCCGCGGGAAAGGCATCGCCGCCGCCGCGCTCGCTCACGGTGAACCAGCCTAGGCTCTGTGCGGCGGGTCTGTGGTCAATGGCGCGGCTATCCCTGCAAAGGGGCCGAGACTTCCGCCCATACGCTTTGGCCGAGACCGTCGCGTTCGACGCCCCAGCGGTCGGAGAGGGCAGCCACGATGCCCAGCCCGCGCCCGTCGACGGCGTCGACCGGCTCCGTGCGGATGCGAGGCGGCTCGACAGCGCCGCCGTCGGTGACCCGCACCTGCAGCACCGGTGTCTCGTCGCCGCCACCCGGCCGCAGTCGCCAAGCCACCCGGATCACGCCGCCCGGCAGGGGATCGGCGTGCAGCACCGCGTTGCCGACCAGCTCCGCCAGGACGGCGACCGCGTCGGCGAGGAGCGTGGCGGGCAGTGAATCGCGCAGCTCAGTGACCAGGCGCTGCCGGGCCATGCGGGCGCCGCGAGGGTGGTGTGGCACGACTACGCACCAGGCTCGCTCGGCCAGCGCCATCGACACGTGTGCCTCCTGCCGTCACCTATCCGCGGGGGAGTCGCACCTCTGCGACCGTACCGCCTCCGTCGCGCGGACGAAGGGACACCCATCCGTTTTGTCGTTCAACGATCCTTCTAACGAGAAAGAGGCCGAGACCGGTGCCTGGATACCTTCGACGGTCGCCTTGTTCTCCTTGCCAGAACCGGTCGAAGGCGCGTTCCACATGATCCGGCCGTACCCCTATACCCCGATCGGAAACCCGAAACACCACGGTGCGTTCGTCGGCTTCGGCGGTCACCTCGACCGGAGTACCCGGATTTGAATATTTCTCCGCGTTGGTGGCCAGCTCGGTGAGGACGGTCGCCATGCTCGTGCGGTCGCCGAGCGCCTTGGGTAGGTCGTCGGGCAGGTCGACGGCCAGCCGGCGCCGCAGGTCGGCCGGGAGCGTGCTGGCGGCGGAGCGCAGCGCGTCGACGAGGTCGAACGGCACCGGGGCGGCGCCGCCCACCTGTACCCCGTCGTTGGCGGCGGACAGCAGACGATCGACCAGTCGCGCCAACTCCCCGGCGCGCAGGCCGATCACCCGGGCGGCTTCGCGGCGGTCCGCCTCGGGCAGTGATTCCCAGTGGTTGCAGAGCGTGTCCGCGTATCCCTTGATGACCGTGACCGGCGTGCGGAGCTCGTGGCTGGTGACCGCGACGAACAGGTCGCGGTCGTGGTCATGACGGTACTGGTCGGTGGTGTCGCGGAAGGTGACCACCCGGGACTCGAACGTGCCGGGTAGCTCGCCGGATGTGATCTTGAGCCAGCGACCGTCGGGCATCCGCTGGTCGAGCACCTGGCCGGATGGCGGTATCGAGAACGGCAGCTTCTGGTTGATCACCTTCGTCGCGGGCAGGCCAGTGACCTGCTCGGCGGCCGGGTTCCACAGCCGGACCAGGCCGTCCCGGTCGATGATCGCCAAGCCGTCGGCCAGCGCGGCCACTGCCGGCCCGTCGCCGTGCACCGGCAGGCCGGCCAGGTCGCCGTACATGTGCGCTACGCAGGTGGCGAGGTATGACATGAGGGTGTGGTGCTCGGTGCCGGCCTCGCCGTCGGCGTCAGAAAAGTACGCGTGCAGGCCGCCGATCACCATGCCGCGCAACTCGGCGCGCGCGTAGAGCATCCGGCGGAGGCCGCGGCCGGCCATCTGGTCGGCGAGGGCGCGGTCGAGGGCGCGCACCGGCAGGCTGGCCGTACGCGGGCCTGCGACCAGCCGTGCGGTGGCCGGGTCGGACGTGTCGACCGGTCGGCCCAGCGTCCACTCCGCGGCGCCTGTGGCCGCGACGATCCGGCCGCCGGTCGGCCCGTACTCGGCGAACGACATGCCGGCGGCGCCCAGAGCCCGCTCGAAGAGCTTGAGCTGGTGACCCAGGACCGGAAGACCGGAATCTCCCGAGTTGGTCATCTCGATGACGATGGCCTGCCCGGCGATGAGAGCGGCATAGTCGGGACGCTCCGGCATGACCTGAGTCTGCCCTGTCTCGTCGATTTTGTGCAGGGTCCTACCTCCCCATCTGGTCCAGCACGAACCGCGGCCGGTCCGTGATGATCCCGTCCACCCCGTGATGCAGGACGAGGTCCAGATCTTCTTTCGTGTTGACGGTCCAGGCGTAGACCGGGTGTCCGCCTTCCTGTAGCAGTGGTACGAGTTGCGGGCGGGCGCGGATCAGCCCGATCCCCGGCCCGGCGATCCGGGCCCCGAACGGGAGCTTGCGTAGCGGCAGCCCGGGCGGCAGCACCTGCAGCAACAGGGCGGTCGGCAGGTCGGGTATCAGCTCGCGGACGCGCCGGACGGACAGCGGGGAGAACGACATCACCGTGATGCCTACCCGGCCGTCCGGCAGGTCGTGCTCGCGCAGCAGCGCGGCCAGCCGGCGCTCGACGTCCCCGCCGTACCGCGACGGGTGCTTTGTCTCGATCAGCACTTGGATGTCGCGCCCGGCGTCCCGTACCGCCGAGAGCAGCCGGTCGAGCGTCAGCAGCCGAGTGCGGTCGGGGTCGACCGGGTCGTCGGTCTCGGCGCCGTGCCAGGACCCGAAGTCGAGCTGCTCCAGCTCGGCCAGCGTGTGCGCGCTGACCCGGCCGCGCCCGTTGCTGGTGCGGTCGAGGCGCCGGTCGTGCACGCATACCAGGTGGCCGTCGCGGGTCAGCCGGACGTCGCACTCCAGGCCGTCCGCACCCTCGTCCAGCGCGCGCAGGTACGCGGCGAGGGTGTGCTCGGGCAGCGCGGCTGAGGAGCCGCGATGGGCGAATACGAGGGGTGCAGCCACTTAAAGCACTCTTGCCGGCTGCCCGTCTTCGCTCACCAGCTCGCGGCCGGTCGCGGCCCAGTCCTGCATGCCGCCGTCGAGGTTGCTGACGTTGTCCCACCCGTTACCGAGCAGGTATGCGACCACCTGGCCGGAGCGGCCGCCGGAGCGGCACACCACGACCACGTCGCCCTCCGTGGGCACCTCGGCGATGCGCACAGGGATCTCCATCATGGGCATGTGCACAGCGCCGGGCGCGTGGCCTGCCGCCCACTCGTCGGGCTCGCGCACGTCGAGCAGGAAGGCCTGGGCGGGAATCTCGGCCGCGGTCACCGTGGGAATGTGAGGTCCGAACACGGGTCCTAAGCGTAGCTACAGTTTGTTCACCCAGCGGGGGTTAGCGCGGGTACCCCATGCCGCCAGGTCCGCGCGCGAGCGCCGCGAAGAGAGCCTCCGCGGGCGGGTCCAGCAGCGCGTACGACCTGAACCCCCACCAGGTCGTCAGCGCGGATTGCGCGCAGTGACAGGCCCAGATCGGCACCCGCAGGTCACGGGGCACCGAGATCAGGTACGCGAGCCTCCGCCTACGTTAGGGCTTTTTTCCTTTTTGCTGAACTGGCAGAGTGAGGGTTATTTCTCTTTCGCGAGAACTGTCGGATTCTCCAGGATGAACTGGCCGAGCTTGTCGTTCTTGACCGCCTTGAACATGTCCTGGCTGAGCGGGTTGAGCACTTCGCGGCCTTCGGTGTTGCCGCTGAACGTGCCGTTGTTGGTGCGCAGCAGCACCAGGTCGTTGGCGGCCACCCCCCGCATCGTGAAGAGGAAGTCGGCGGTGCTGGCGCTGCCGGTGTCGAGCACGAACGCCTTGCCCGCGGCCTTCATCAGCCCGTTGAGCTTGAGCGGGTTGGTCATGCCGGTGTCGACGGCCTTCTTCGCCATCGCCTTGATGAGCTGCTGCTGGTGGCGCTGGCGGTCGTAGTCGCCGTTCTTGAGGCCGTACCGCTGGCGGGAGTAGTCGAGCGCCTCCCAGCCCTTCATGTCCCGGCAGCCGACCTTGTGGACGACCGGCTCCTTCTTGCCGCTCATCTTCTTGGCGTCGGCGTTCCACGTGGGCTTGCCGTTGACCAGCGTCATGTGGTGTGACCTGACCTCCTGGTCGACGCACATCCGCACGCTGCCCAGGGCATCGATCACGCCCTTGAAGCCGTTGAAGTCGATGATCGCGGCACCGTCGAAGCTGATGCCGGTCAGGTTCTTGATCGTCTGGGCCATCAGCTGAGCGCCACCGGCCCAGCCGCCGCCGTTCTGGGCGCCGTGGAAGAACGCCTCGGTGGCCTTGGCGGACCCGCCCGCGTACCCGTTCTTCTTGAACGCTGGCACCTGCACCTGCGTGTCGCGCGGGATCGAGATCAGGTATGCCTGGTCGTGGGTGGCCGGGATGTGCAGGATGATGATCGTATCGGCCCGGGTGTCGTTGACATCCCAGCGGGCCCGCGCGTCGACGCCGAGCAGGAGCAGGTCGATCGGGCCGTCGAGGCTCTTGCCGCCCTCCGCGTCGGTCTTGCTCGCGGTGCCGAGCAGGTTGGTCGTCTCAATGTCGCCCGTCGCTTGGTTGAGGAGCGCCTTGCTGCCCACGATCGCACCGCCGCTGACCATCATCAGCACCGCACCGAAGATGACTGTCATCCGGGCCCACAGGGGGTCTTTCCGGCGCTTGGTCTTCGTGGCTTTGGTGTTGGTGCGGACGGGAGGCTTGACGGGGGAGGAAGCGGCGGGTCGCTCCAGCGACGCGGGGCGTCGGGGCGTCTGAACCGGCATCCTGCTCTCCAGGTCGGGGACAAGGGGGCTAGCCCACTTTACGGACACCTTCCCGACTCCGCGAGTTCCCCTGCGTTTCAGGTACGTGTCGTCGACTGGATGCACTACCGCAAATAGGGGCGTAGCGGCTCACGTCTTTGCGATGAACTGCGGATTGCCGACAAGGAAATCGGCGAGCTTGCCATCCCGTACCGACGCGAGCATCGCCATCGAACGATCGCTCAGCTGCTCGAAGCTCTGCCCATCGATCGTCAATGGCTGCACCTTGCCGCCGTTGGTCTTGATCAATACGAGGTCGTTCGCGGCGACCCGGCGGAGCGTGAAGACGAAGTCGGCCACCGGGATGCCCTGGGTGTCGAGCACGAACGCCTTTCCGGCCGCCTTGATCACGTTGTTCAGCTTGACGGGGTTCGTGATCACGCCCTTGCCCGTCGCCTCCTTGGCGATCGCCTTGATGAGCTGCTGCTGGTGGCGCTGTCGGTCGTAGTCGCCGTTCGGCAGGCTCTTGCGGATGCGGGCGTAGTCGAGGGCGAGCTGGGCGGTCATCCGGCGGCAGCCCTTCTCGTGCACGAACGCATGACCGCCCGCGGGCAGGTCCTGGATGCCCTCGCCCTCCTTGTACCAGAGCTTGAGGATTTTTCCGTTCTTGTCGACGCCCAGGTGGATCGACTCGGCTCGCTGGTCGACGCACATATGGACGCCGCCGAGCTCCTTGACCACCGCCTCGAAGCCCGAAAAATCGATGATCGCGGCGCCGTTGAACTTGATGCCCGTCGCCTGGTTGATCGTCCGGGCCAGCGAGTCCACCCCGCGGGCGCGCTTCTCCAATTCGCTGCCCGACCCCTGGTACCCCTTGCTGAAAGCACCGTTGATCTTGCCGACGCTCGCGCCGGCGCCGGTCTTCGCATAGGCGGGGATGTCCACCCGCCAGTCCCGCGGGATCGACACCAGGTACGCCTGGTCGTGGCTGGCCGGGATGTGGAGCACCACGATCGTGTCAGCGAGGACGCTGGTCTCCGAACTGCCCGGCGGGCGGGCGTCGATGCCTACCAGCAGCATGTTGACCGGGCCATCGATGTCGTTGCCGCCGGGCTGCTCGGCGGCCGCCGCGTCACCGCCGAGCAGGTTGGTCGTCTCGATGTTCGAGGTGGCGTTGCCGATGATCGCGTGGGCGCCGACGATCGCGGTGCCGCTCAGCATCATCAGCACCGCACCGCCGATGACGGTCAGCCTGGCCCAGAGCGGGTCCCGCCGGCGCTTCGCGCGGCTGGCGCCTCTCTCGACTGGGCGCTGGCCGCGCTCCACCTGCATCCCGAGTCCGATCGCCGACGACAGAGTCCAGCGCGGAGGCTACGGCCGTACGGGATACGGGTCATGAAGCCGAGGTGACGCCCCGGCGAACCGGTGTCAGCTCCCTGGCGTAGGGCTGGGTTTGGCGTTCGCCGCCACCCAGTCCTTCATCGTGTCGTTCGACATCGCCTTGTACATCTCCAGCGCCTTCTCCTTGTTCGACACGACCACCGACTCACCGTTGATCGTCTGGCTGCCGTTGTGCGGGCTGGTGATGAACTTCAGGTTCTCGCCGCGCAGGTTGCGGAACTGGACCGCCATGTCGACCAGTGAGAAACCGTCGTCCACGGTCACCGCGTCGGTCACCGCCTGGAGGAACGAGTTCAGCTTCTTCGGATTGGTCAGCGTGCCCGTGCTCGCCGCCTTGTCCATCAGCGCCTTGAGGAACTCCTGCTGGTGGCGCATCCGGGCGAAGTCGCCGTCCGGGAACTGCTTGCGCTGGCGGATCCAGTCCAGCGCCTCGGCGCCGTCCATGTGGTTGACGCCCTTCTGGAACGTCCGGTACGGCTTGTGGATCGACTTGGTGGTGCGCTCGACGTTGAGGTCGACGCCACCGAGCGCGTCGGTGACCTCCTTGAACCCGGCGAAGTCGATCGCCATGACATGGTCGATGCGCACGTCCGTGAAGCACTCCACGGTGCGTACCGCCAGCGGCAGACCACCAAACGCGAACGCCGCATTGATCTTGCCGCGCTGGCCGCTGCCGCACTCCGCGTTCGCACCATCCGGGATCGGCACGTACAGGTCCCGGGGGATCGACACCAGATACGCCTGATCGTGGCTCGCCGGAATGTGCATCACGATGATCGTGTCGGCGCGCCACTGGCTGCCCGAGTCGACCGGGGCGTCCGGGTCACGCGAGTCGCTGCCGACCATGAGAATGTTGAGCGAACCGTCGACCGTCTTCGCCGGCCGGCCACCGGTGATCTCGGAAAACGGGTCAGTGCGGGCGATGTCGTCGTCGAGGCCGTTGACGTACGCCCACAGCCCACCCGCGCCGAGCAGGCCCACCACCAGCACGATCACGCCCGCCAGCAGGGCGATCCTGCGCCACTTCGGCCGCAGTCGCCCGCGCCCACCGCCAGGACCGACAGGTCCCCGCAGTCCGCCAGGCCCGTACGGCCCCACCGGCCCGCGCCCGCCACCGGACACCGACCGTGCAGGCGGTCCCAGCCGACTGTAGTCGTCGGCGTCAGCACCCGGGATGCGGGCGCGGCCGGAGATACGTCCCGAATTAGGGGCGTTCGCACCCGGCACGGAGGCTCGTCCGGCGCTGCTGCCGTAGGGAGACCTGGTCGGTGACATGTAACTCAGGGTATGCCGGAAATCTAAGATCGCCTTTCAGCGCCGCCGCAACGGCACAAACATGGGACTCATCCGAGCGACCCCCGCGCCCGTGCCGCCCCGCCCTCCCTCCGCCACCCGTCGCCCGGCGGCGGGCGCCGCCCGTTTCCGTCGATCAAGGCCGAAGGCACGTGCTTTGATCTCAGATCCGCGTGCCCTCGCCCTTGATCCACGCGATTGCCCTTGATCGACGGCCAAGCGGCGCGGGCCTGACGGCCCACGGCGCCCGGTGCGCCGCGAGGCCGCGACGCGGACAGGCCGGTGCGAGGCTAGTGGGGCAGGCGCTGGGTGAAGTGGGCGATCGTGCGGCTCAGGCCGTCTTCGACGCCGACCTCCGGCTCGAAGCCCAACCGCGTGCGCGCCAGAGTGAGGTCGGGACGCCGCATCTCCGGATCGTCGGCCGTGCGCGGCAGGTAGGTGATCTCCGACGAGCTGCCGGTCAGCCGAACGATCAGCTCGGCCAGCTCGCGCATGGAGAACTCGTGCTCGGTGCCGCAGTTGATCGGCCCGGTCTCCTCGGAGTCGAGCAGCAGCAGGATGCCGCGCACCAGGTCGTCGACGTAGCAGACCGAGCGGGTCTGGGTGCCCGTGCCGTGCAGCGTGATGGGCTCGCCGCGCAGCGCCTGGGTGATGAACGTCGGCACCGCCCGCCCGTCGTCGGGCCGCATCCGTGGCCCGTACGTGTTGAAGATCCGCACGATGGCGACGTCCAGGCCGTGGTGGCGGTGGTACGCCATCGTGGCCGCCTCGGCGAACCGCTTGGACTCGTCGTACACGCTGCGGATGCCGATGGGGTTGACGTTGCCCCAGTACGTCTCGGGCTGGGGGTGCACCTGCGGGTCGCCGTACGCCTCTGAGGTGGACGCGAGCAGGAACCGGGCCCCGTCGGCGACCGCCCGGTCGAGCAGGTGCATCGTGGCGACCGAACCGACCCGGAGGATCTCGATCGGCAGCGTGGCGAAGTCTTTGGGGCTCGCTGGCGACGCCATGTGCATGATCGCGTCGAAGCGCTCGGTGATCGCCGGGTTGTGGTCGGGCAGCCCGTCGGAGACGTCGGCCTCGACCAGCGCGAACCGCGGGTGCTCAGCGAGGTGGCCCAGGTTGTCCTTGGAGCCGGTGACGAAGTTGTCGACGGCCACGACCGTGCAACCGCGCGCGAGCAGGACGTCGACCAGGTGCGACGGCACGAATCCCGCGCCTCCGGTGACGAGGACGCGGTGACCTGCTCCGAATCGCGGCGCTATGACCATGACGCAAGCCTACCGATCTCCCGTCCAGCCAGATTCGTGCCCTAGCGAGTTACCCGGTCCAGAACGGGACGAACCCGTGCGGCCAGCCACAACCGCACGGGTCCGTCGTTCGTGCCGGCTGTTAGTGCGCGCCCGCACCGGTAAGGGAGCGAACCTCCAGCTCGGCGTATTTCTGCTCGTCGCTTTCCTTGGAGAGCAACGTGCCAATCCAACCGCAGAGGAAGCCGAACGGGATGGAGATGATGCCCGGGTTGGACAGCGGGAACCACTGCCAGTCCGAGTTCTTGAACATCGACGTCGGCGCCCCCGACACGACCGGCGAGAAGAAGACCAGCACCACGGCCGCCAGCAGACCGCCGTAGATGGCCCAGACCGCGCCGGAGGTGTTGAACCGCTTCCAGAAGAGGCTGTACAGGATGGCCGGCAGGTTGCCGGACGCCGCGACCGCGAACGCGAGCGCGACCAGGAACGCCACGTTGAGGCTCTGCGCGAAGAGCGCCAGCACGATCGAGATCGCGCCGATCACGAACGCCGCGATCCGGGCGACCCTCACCTCCTGGCCCTCGGACGTCTGGCCCTTCTTGATCACGTTGGCGTAGAAGTCATGCGCGATGCTCGACGACGACGCCAGCGTGAGCCCGGCGACCACGGCGAGGATCGTCGCGAAGGCGACCGCCGCGATGACCGCCAGCATCACCGCCCCACCGGTGTCGCCACCGAAGAAGTCGATGCCAAGGGCCTCCGCGAGCTGCGGTGCGGCGGTGTTGCCGGCCGCGTCCTGCGCCCGGATCGCCTCGCCACCGACCAGCGCCGCCGCGCCGAAGCCGAGCGCCAGGGTGAAGAGATAGAAGGTACCGATGATGCCGATCGCCCAGAGCACGCTCTTGCGGGCCGCGCGGGCGGTCGGGACGGTGTAGAAGCGGATCAGGATGTGCGGCAGGCCGGCCGTGCCGAGCACCAGGGCGATGCCGAGCGAGAGCAGGTCCATCTTGTTGTAGAAGGTTTGCTTCGCGTTGTCGGCGACATCCACGCCGTAGCGCAGTCCCGGTTCGAGGAACGCGTCGCCCTTGCCGGACGCGTCCGCCGCCGCGCCAAGCAGCGACGAGAGGTTGAAGTTGAACTTGGCCAGCACCAGAACCGTCATGATCGCCGCGCCGCTCATCAGCAGGAACGCCTTGACGATCTGGACGTACGTGGTGCCCTTCATGCCGCCGACCGTCACGTACACGATCATCAGGGCGCCGACCAGGATGATCGTGGCGATCTTCGCGGCGTCGGCGTCCATGCCCAGGAACGTGGTGCCCGGCCGGATGCCGAGCAGCAGCGCGACCAGCGCGCCCGCGCCGACCATCTGGGCGATCAGGTAGAAGATCGACACCGTCACCGTGGAGACGGAGGCGGCGGTACGCACCGGGCGCTGCCGCATCCGGAAGGCGAGCACGTCGGCCATCGTGTACTTGCCCGAGTTACGGAGCAGCTCGGCGACCAGGAGCAGGGCCACCAGCCAGGCCACCAGGAAGCCGATTGAGTACAGGAAGCCGTCGTAGCCGTACAGCGCGATCAGGCCGGCGATGCCGAGGAACGACGCGGCGGACATGTAGTCGCCGCCGATCGCCATGCCGTTCTGGAAGCCGGAGAAGGCGCGACCACCGGCGTAGAAGTCGGTGGCGGTCTTCGTCTGGCGGCTGGCCCACACCGTGATGGCGAGGGTGACCGCCACGAAGACGAGGAACAGGACGATGGTCAGGTTCCGTGCGGTGGTGTTGCCGGCCTCCGCGGCGAGAAAGGCACTCATTTCTTGTCCCCGTTCTCGAGCTCACCGCGGATCTTGTCGGCGGTCGGGTCGATCTTGCTGCCGGCGTACCGGGAGTAGAGCCACGCGATCAGGAACGTGGACAAGAACTGCAGCAGGCCAAAGACCAGTGCCACGTTGATGTGGCCAACCACCTTGGTGTCCATGAAGCCGCGCGCGTAGGCGGACAGGATCACGTAAAGCGCGTACCAGATGAAGAACGCAACGGTCATCGGGAAGACGAAGCCGCGCAAGGCCTTGCGCAGCCCGGCAAACTCGTCCGACCGCTGGACCTCGACATACCGCTCCGGGGTTGTGGGGGCCGGGGCGGGTGCATCGGTCGTCATGCGGGGTTCACCACCTTCACGGGGCGTGGATGTTCATGCTCAGAGGGTTTCGGCCCGCACCGTAAGAAGCCCATCAGGTGGGCTGGGCGTCGGTGGTCGTCGATTGCGCCGAACGGTTATCTAGCTGCGCCGAGTGACGTTGATCACGCCGCTTACCGGTTGGATGATTCGAAAGGAGTCAATGGCCTAGCTGGCGGTACCGGCCCCGGAAATGCACCAGCGGATCGTCGTCCGCGCCCAGCTCAACGGTCTCGACGGTGGCCTCGACCAGCAGGCCCCATCCCAGCTCACGGGCATCGTCGAGCCGGCAGCCGACCCAGGTCGCGACGTCCGCCGGCACCGGGCCGTAGGGCGTGTCGCGGAAGGCGTACCCCTTGAAGAGGCCGCCGGGCGCGGGCATCAGGCCCGCGAAGCGGTCGGCGAGCTGGCGGTGCGCGCTCGTCAGCGGCGCGACCGCGAAGCGGCCCGCGCTCCGCGCGGCCGGCCACAGGTCGGACTCGTCATCGAGCACGCCGACCAGCCGCGCCGGCTCGCCGTCGACGACCAGCGTCGTGGACACGGTGAGACCGGCGGGCCCGGGCGCCGTCCACAGGGTCACGGCCGACGCGATCCGCCCGCGCAGCCTCCGCGCGGGCGAGCGCGCTTCATCCGGCACCGCGAAAGGGTCGGTGCCGTGGATCTGGGCGCCCGGCTCAGGCGGATGATTCACGTGGAACATTGTGCGTCACCGGCGGGGCGTGACCGCGGCCAACAGCTCCGGCATCCGGCGATCGAGCAGGTCGCCGGCCAGGTAGACGCCGAGTGTGGCGGCGCCGAGCCCGTACCCGACGCCGGCGGGCCCGGCCAGCCACAGCCAGGCTGGCGCGTCGCCGAGCAGAGCGGCGGCCACCACCATCGGCACCGCCACGGCCGCCGAACCGAGCATGGACACGAGGCTGAGCAGGCTCTTCGCGACGCCCGCACCGGTGTTGATCGTGAACGGGTTGGACGTCTCGGGCAGGGCGTACGCGGCGAGGATCGACACGAAGAGGTTGGCGGCCAGCCCGGCACCGTACGCCGCGGCCAGCGTGCCGAGTAGCAGCCCCACCCAGGTCGGCTCGCCCAGCAGCAGGCTCATCGCCACTGCGGCGATCACCAGCAGCGGCCCGGCGTAGACGGTGAACGCCGCCACGCGGGCCCGCAGTTCGAGCCGCCCCGGAACCCCGGCGACCACGTTCGCGCCGTACGCCGTGCCGTCGTACCCGAACTGGTTGGCCAGCGTGACCGCCGCCAACGCGCCCACGAAGATCATCGAGATGCTCACCGTGTCCGGCGAGCGAGCGTTGCCGACGATGTTGATCATCACCGGCAGGAACAGGCCGACCACCAGGAACGTGATCAGCCCAGCCCGCCGTCGCACGTCACGCCACCAGTACCGGATCTCCCGCGCCACCAGCGCCGCGTACCGGTTTTTGGCCATCCACCGCATCCCAAGCGGGACGAGCTGGTCGACGGCGCCGCCGCGCGCCGCCTTGGCCGGCCCCGCCGTGGTCACCGATCCCACCATCGCGGCCTCCAGCGACCAAGACCACCACCACAGCAGCGCCGCGGTAGCGGCCAGGGTGAGGGCGAGCTTCAGCGGTACCGCCCAACCGCGCCCAGCCGCGACGTCGAAGCCGAGCGTGTACGCGGCCGCGAGCGGCGTCCAGCCGACCACCCGCGCCGGCCCGACCAGCCGGTCCCAGTCAGCGGTCTCGGCAGCCGTGATAAGCCCGATCTGGAGCGGACCAAGCAGGGCGGCCAGGCCCGCGAGCGCGATCGCCGCCAGGTCGCGCATCCGCCGGGACCGCAGCATGGTCGCGAACGCACTGGTCAACGCCCGGCTCGCCGCGACACACAGAAACAGACCCGCCGCGACGCCCACGGCCTGGGCGACCGCCGCCGTCCACCCGCCGAGCGCGCCGGCCGACAGCACCAGCCCGGCTGTGGACGCGAGCGTCGCCAGCGCGGGTATCCCTAACAGCGCGGCCGCGAGCGTGCCGGTGACGAGAGTGCGGCGGCGCAGCGGAAGCAGCGCGAACCGCGCCGGATCCAGCGTCTCGTCCACACCGAAGAAGACCAGCGGCAGCAGTACCCAGCCGAGCGTGAGCGCCCCGCCACCGAACCCGGCGACCAGCAGCGCTGCTTGCTCGCTCCCCGCCAGGCCGGGCACGGCGAACAGCAGGAAGCCGCTCGCCGCCCACCAGAGCCCGAAGAAGACGCCCACCAGGAAGAGCGCGATGCGCCAGGGCTGGCCGCGGAAGTTGTTGGCAGTCATCCGGAGCTTCAGCCGGACGAACATCACAACCACGCGAGCTCCTCGCCCGTCGCCGTGCGCCCGCCGACCACTTCGACGAACACGTCCTCCAGTGACCGGCCGCCGCGTACCTCGTCAAGCGTGCCCACCCGCTTGATCGCCCCATCCGCCAGGATCGCGACGTGGCTGCACAGCCGCTCGACCACCTCCATCACGTGGCTAGAGAAGATCACCGTCCCGCCGCCGGCCACGTATCGCTGGAGGATGTCGCGGATCAGCGCCGCCGACACCGGGTCGACCGCCTCGAACGGCTCGTCCAACACCAGCAGCCGCGGCGCGTGCAGCAGCGCGCACGCCAATCCGATCTTCTTCTTCATGCCGGCCGAGTAGTCGACCACGAGCGTGCGGCCGGCGCCGGCCAGCGCGAGTACGTCGAGCAGCTCGCGGGCACGCTGGTCGATCACCGCCGGGTCCATGCCCCGAAGCAGCCCGTGGTACGCGAGCAACTCGGCACCGGTCAGCCGGTCCAAGAGGCGAACCCCGTCTGGCAGCACCCCGAGCAGAGCCTTGGCGTGGGTGGGATCGGACCATACGTCATGGCCCCGGACCCACACCCGTCCCTCGTCCGGCCGCAACAGCCCCACAGCCATGGAAAGCGTGGTCGTCTTGCCCGCCCCATTCGGGCCGAGCAGCCCGTAGAACGACCCCGCCGGCACATCCAGGTCGATGCCAGCCACCGCTACGACGGTCTCGAACCGCTTGACCAACCCCCGAACCGCGAGCGCACTCTCCACCCCTCGACCGTAGAGCCTCACGCCGATTCAGAGACGAAGGCTTTCGGGGGCGTGGAGGCGGAGCATGGTGGTGCTGACGTCGGCCGGGGTGCGGCGGCGGGTCGCCATCGACACCACCACCATCACGGCGAACGCGAGCGGCACCGTCCACGCTGCCGGCTGGGCGACGAGCGTCGCGGGCCAGCCCGACATGGGCGGCCCGACCACCGTCATCAGGACCGCGCCGACGGCCGCGCCTCCGCCTGCGAGCACGCCGGCCGCGGCGCCGGCATCGGTGAGGCCGCGCCACCAGATGCCCAGCACCAGCAGCGGGCAGAAGCTCGACGCAGCCACCGCGAACGCCAGCCCGACGACCTGCGACACGTCCAGGCTGGCGACGTTGAGCGCGAGGGCGACCGGCACGATCCCGGCGACCAGGGCGGCGACCCGGAAGTCACGCACCGAGCCGCGCTGGCCCGGCCCGCGGTCGCTGGCGTGCGCGAGCACGTCGGTAGAGATGACCCCGGCAACGCTGGTGAGCAGGCCGGAGCTGGACGACAGGAACGCCGCGAACGCACCGGCGGCCACCAGCGCGGCGAGCAACTGGCCGAGTACGCCGTTGCCGACCGCCTCGCCGGGCAACAGCAGCACCACGGCGTCGGTCTGCCCGGTGAGCAGCAACTGTGGTGTGTAGACCCGGCCGAGCACCCCGTACAGCGTGGGTAACAGGTAGAAAAGCCCCACCAGCGCCAGCACGATCAGTGTGGTGCGGCGCGCCGCGCTGCCGTCCGGGTTGGTGTAGAAGCGCACGAGCACGTGCGGCAGTCCCATCGTGCCGAGGAACGTGGCCAGGATCAGGCTGTATGTGGCGAACAGGCCGCGGTCGCCGCTCTCGTCGCCGGGCAATAGCCAGTCGAGTCCGTTCGACGCGTCCACACCGGACACGCTGGGCACCGGGTCGCCCGAGCGAAACGACAGCTCCTCGCCCGGCGCCACCTCGCGGCTGGACCCGTCGGGCAGCGTGAGTACCGCGCGATCCTCGACGACGACCACGGTGTCGCGGGGAAATGTGAGGCCGTCGGCCGCGGCTACGGCCGGCCGGCCGTCGGCCTGCCAGTGCAACAGCAAGAACATCGCGGGCACGGCGAGGGCGGTGAGCTTCAGCCAGTACTGGAAAGCCTGCACGAAGGTGATCGCCCGCATGCCGCCGAGGGCGACATTGGCGGTGACCACGGCGCCGACCAGCAGCGCACCGAGGAAGTACGGCGCGCCGGTGACCGTGGTCAGCGTCAGGCCAGCACCCTGGAGCTGCGGCACGAGGTACAGCCAGCCGATGAACACCACGAACGCGGTGGCCAGCTTGCGCAGCCGGCGGGAGTGCAGCCGCACCTCACAGAAGTCGGGCAGCGTGAACGCGCCGGACCGGCGCAGCGGCGCGGCCACGAACAACAGCAGGGCCAGGTAGCCGGCTGCGAAGCCCACCGGGTACCAGAGCACGTCGACGCCGTACTTGAGGATGAGCCCGGCAATGCCGAGGAAGGACGCGGCGGACAGGTACTCGCCGCCGATCGCGGCCGCGTTCCAGGTCGGGCTGACGGTGCGCGAGGCGACCAGGAAGTCGGAGGTCGTGCGAGCCAGCCGGAGCCCGTAGAAGCCGATCGCGACGGTGGCCAGCGTGACCACCACGATGGCCGGCACCATGTACGGGTTGTCCATCAGCGCTCCGGCCTCCGGACCACCGCGATGAAGTCCTGCTCGTTCCGCTCGGCCAGGTAGACGTAGGCGATGCCCACCGCCACCAGGAACGGGAACGATGCCACGCCGAGCAGCAACCACGGCAGGTTGACGCCGAGAAACTTGACCGTGCCGGTCGTGGGCGCGACGGCGAAGAGCAGCGGCAGCGCGCCCAGCCCGATGCCGACGACCACGGCGAGCCGCAGCGCGAGTGCCAGCTGCGCCCGCATGAGCCCGCGCAGCAGCGCGTCGCCGACCCGGGTCTGCTCGGCCAGGTCGGCGCGGGCCCGGTCGTGGTCGCCATTTCGGCGCGCCACCTCGGCGAGCACGATGCGGGTGCGCTCGGGCGGCGTGGTCGGCGCCGCGGATTGCTCCATGCGGGGCAGTCTCGCCGAGGACCGCGCGATGTCAAGCACCTGTGGATAACCAAAAGGGCCTGTGGATAACTCGAGTCAGCGGTTCCAGTCTTGCTTGGCGGCTCGGACGAGCTTGTCTTTCAGCTCGCGGGTGTGCCGGCGCGAGACGGGCAGCTCGGTGCTGTCGACCACGACGACGTACCCGGAGTTGGCCAGCCGCAGCTCGGCGATCAGGCGCAACTGCACCAGGTACGACCGGTGGATGCGGACGAATCCGGCATCCGCCCAGCGCTCGGCCAGCGTCGCCAGCGGCACCCGCACCAGGTGTGAGCCTTCAGCGGTGTGCAGCCGGGCATAGTCGCCCTGGGCCTCCACCCACCGCACCGCCGAGCGGGGCAGCATCCGGGTGGTGCCGGCCAGCTCGACCGGGATCGTCGGATCTGACTCGGCCCGAGCAACGGCGGCCGGGTGTGTCGCGACCACGCGGGAGCTGACCACGCGGCGCAGCGACTCGCCGATCCGCTCGGCCTGCACGGGCTTGCGCACATAGTCGGTGACGCCGAGGTCGAAGGCGTCGACGGCCGCGTCGTCGTACGCGGTGACGAAGACGATCGCTGGGGGGCGCGCGAAGCGCCGCAGCACCCGCGCCAGCTCCATCCCGTCGAGGCCGGGCATGCGGATGTCGAGGAAGACGACATCGACGTCGGTGTCGCGGAGCACTCGCAGGGCGTCGGTGGCGTCGGACGCCGTGTGCAGCTTGCCCACGCGCGGGTCGGCACGCAGCAGGTAGGCCAGCTCGTCGAGCGCGGGTGGCTCGTCATCGACGGCGAGCACACGGAGAAACGCACTCATAGCCGAGCCCTGACCGCTGGGTGGAACTTCGGCACCCGCATGCTCACCCTCGTACCCGCCCCCAGACCGGTCTCAACCACCAGGCCGAACTGGTCGCCGAACACCGACCGTAACCGTTCATCGACGTTGGATAACCCCACGTGCTGGCCGGAGTCGTCCCCGTTGTCGGAGGCCGCGTCGGCGACACCGGCCACGAGCACCGCCGGATCCATCCCGACACCGTCGTCTTCGACCGTGATGTGGCATTCCGCCCCGGCGTCCCGGGCCTCGATGCTCACCATACCGACGCCCGGCTTCCGTGACAGTCCGTGCCGGACCGCGTTCTCCACGAGCGGCTGCAGGCACAGGAAGGGCAGCCCGACGGGCAGCACCTCGGGGGCGATCTGGAGCCGCACCTGGAGCCGGTCGCCGAAGCGTGCCCGCTCGATCGTCAGGTACCGGTCGATGGACCGCAGTTCCTCGGCCAGCGTGGTGAACTCGCCGTGTGCCCGAAACGAGTACCGGGTGAACTCGGCGAACTCCAGGATCAGCTCGCGGGCGCGCTCCGGGTCGGTGCGGACAAAAGACGCGATGGCGGACAACGCGTTGTACACGAAGTGCGGGCTGATCTGGGCCCGCAGCGCGCGGACCTCGGCGCGGGCGAGCTGCTCCCGCGACGAGTCCAGCTCGGCCAGGGCGAGCTGCGCACCCGCCCACCGGGCGGTCTCCAGCGTGGCCTGCACGAGCCCGGGCGCCGGATGGTCGTGCGCGATGGCGACGAGCGCGCCCGGCACCGTGCCGTCCGGGCCGGTCAGCGGCGCCACCACGGCACCCCGGATCGGGCAGTCGACGCGGTCGCACGGCAGCTCAGCGTGGCCGAGGACGGTAGAGCGGTTCTGCGCGATGGCGCGGCGGGCCGCGGCCAGCAACTGTGCCGAGTGGTGAGCGCCGCGGCCGTCGAGTGCCAGTATCTCGTCTGGGTCGGTGAGCGCGAGGCCTTGCGCGCCGACCAGAGCCCGCAGGTGGCGGATGGCCTTGGCGGCGTTGGCGCGGGTCAGCCCGGTGCGCAGCGGGTCGGCGGCGAGCCCGGCGGTGTGCAGGACGCCGTAGGTGGCGCGCTGGGTGGCGGTGGCGATGCCCCGGCGGGCGCGCAGCCGGTACACCGCCCAGACCGCGGCAACGAGCGCGGTGATGAGCGCGAGCACCGCGAGCGCCGTCCCCACGCCCAGATCATCGCACGCACGCGAGGCGCGGCCGATCTACTCAGTAGGCGCCCTTGCGCGCCAGCACCACGCCCACCGTGCGCCACAGGATGCTCAGGTCGTACGCCAGCGACCAGTTGTCCACGTAGTACAGGTCGAGCCGGACGGCCTCGTCCCAGGACAGGTCCGAGCGGCCGGAGACCTGCCAGAGTCCCGTGATGCCGGGGCGGACCAGCAGCCGGCGCCGGACATCACCGAGGAAGTCACCGTCGTCGGCGGGCAGCGGACGCGGTCCGACCAGCGACATCTCGCCCTTGAGCACGTTGATCAGCTGGGGCAGCTCGTCGAGCGAGGTGGCTCGCAGGAACCGGCCCACCGGGAAGACGCGCGGGTCTTCCTTGATCTTGAACAGCATCCCGTCGGACTCGTTCTGGTCGACGAGCGAGGCGAGCCGGTCCTCGGCGTCCACGTACATCGTCCGGAACTTCCACACCCGGAACGTCCGGCCCTCGTGGCCGACGCGCGGCTGCCGGAAGAAGACCGGCCCTTGGTCGGAGAGCTTGATGGCCAGCGCGATCGCCGCAAACAACGGCGTCAGCAGCATCAGGCCGAGGAATGCGAAGACCCGGTCCATGAGGTTCTTCGCCAGCCAGCCGAGGCCGGAGAGCGTCGGCTCTTCGACGTGCAGCAGCGGCAGGCCCTCGATGGGCCGGATGTGCACCCGCGGGCCGGCGATGTCGGTGAGCTGGGGCGCCACGACCAGGTCGATGCCGGTGCCTTCGAGCTGCCAGGCGAGCCGGCGCAGCTCGCCGGGCTCCGCGCTGGCCGAGCCGCACACGGCGATCGTGTCGGCGCCCACCTCGCGCACCAGGGACAGCACGTCACGGCCCGCGTACACCGGCACCGGCGTCTCGATGCCGCGCGCCGCCGCGTATCCGTCGGTGATGTGGATGGCGACAGGGATCAGCCCGGCGGCCGGGCTGCGGGTGACCGCGGTGTGCACCTCGAGCGCCTCCGGCAGCGTGCCGATCAGCACCATCCGGTGCGCCGCCTGGCCGGCCCGCTTGCGCATGACGTGCAGCACGAACCGGGCGAGGTACCGCGCGAAAAGGATCAGGAGCGTCGCACCGACCAGCTCGGTGGCCACGGTGAGCCGGGAAAGGTCGGTCTTGGTGGCGAACGCCAGGAACGACACGCTCGCGGCGACCGTCACCGATGCCCGCATCACGCGTTTGAACTCATCGGTGCCGAGACCGAGGTAACGGCGGTCGTACGCGCCGGTGGCCCAGAGAATGGCGATCCAGCCGACCGGAAGGAGGATGTACGCGACCGTCTTGAACCATGCCTCGTCAGCGTCCTGGAAGCCGGCGGCCGCCTGGTCGTAGGCGATGATGGAGATCAGGCTGGCGAGCGCGGCGGCGCCGTAGTCGAGCAGTAGCAGCGCGACCGTGTACGGCCGGTGCCAGCGCGAAGCCCGGCGGCTGGCGCGTGTCCACGCGGACCGCGGCACGCCATTGTGCGACGGCGGCGTCGGCGCCTGAATCTCGAAGCTGTCGACGTGGCGCACGGTACTGCTCCGGCTGGTGTTGGTTACCGGGCGCTGGAGGCTTGTCGTCACCTCACCTACGTCCTCCCGCTTTCCACGCGCCGCCCATCTGCCGTCAGGCTCTGGACTGACCACCGCATCAGTCTCCCACGGCCACCTCGCCAGATCGGCGACGCGAGGGACAATACGCCCCGCCCGGATCGACCGGGATCGGCGACCGGGCCACTATACCGACGAATGGTGTGCGAGGAAGGTCCGTGACGCGTCGGGTTCACGAGCCTGAAGGCGAGAGTTCACCCAAGCTCACTCAGCGCACAAGGCGCGACAGCCGGCGGTCAGCGAGCGGCTTGCCTCCGGTCTGGCACGTGGGGCAGTACTGGAGGCTGGAGTCGGCGAAGGACACCTCGCGGACGGTATCGCCGCACACCGGGCACGGTAGTCCCGTGCGGGCGTGTACCCGCAGGCCCGACCGCTTCTCTCCCTTCAACTCGGCGGCTCGCTGCCCGACCGAGCGGGTCACCGCGTCGGTCAGCACCTCCCGGGTGGCCGCGTAGAGCCGCTCCATCTGCTCTTCGGTGAGCCGGCTGGTGATCGCGAACGGTGACAGCTTGGCCACGTGGAGGATTTCGTCCGAGTACGCGTTGCCGACCCCGGCCAGCACCTCCTGGCTGGTCAGCACGCCCTTGACCTGGCCCCGCCGGCCACGGATGCGCTCGTCGAAGCCGGCCAGGTCGACCGCCAGCGCGTCCGGCCCGAGCCTTCCCACGCCGGGCACCTGGACCGGATCCGTCACCAGGTACGCGGCCAGGCTCTTCTGCGTGCCCGCCTCGGTCAGGTCGAAGCCGGAGCCGTCGTCGAGCCGGACGCGGAGCGCGATCGGGCCCTTACCGGGCTTGAGCGGCGCCGTTCCGGGAAACGCGTCGCGGTAGTGCAGCCAGCCCGCCCGGGCCAGGTGGACGACGAGGTGCAGGCCGCCGTCAATGATCACGTCGAGGAACTTGCCGTGGCGCGCAGCCCCGGTGATATCCCGCCCGGACACGGCGGACGGGGGTGGATCGTACGTCTTCAGTGCGCTGATCGCGGAGATCTCCATGCGGTCGACGCGCCGGCCAGCGGCCCGCTCGCGCAGATACGCGGCGAGCGCCTCCACCTCGGGCAACTCGGGCACGCCGTTAACGGTAGCGTCGTACACCGTGAAAGTGGTGGTCGCGCACAACCGCTACCGCGAGGCGCAGCCCTCGGGGGAAAACATCATCGTCGATCAGGAGATCGGCCAGCTGGCCGCGGCGGGCGTGACGGTGGTGCCGTTCCTGCGCAGCTCCGACGCGATCGCCAGCCTGCCGGTGACCGGCAAGGCCCTGCTGCCGATCTCGCCGATCTACGCGCCGGCCGCCCAGCGCGACCTCGCCGAGCTGCTCCGGCTGGAGCAGCCAGACGTGCTGCACCTGCACAATCCCTATCCCCTGCTGTCGCCCTGGGTGGTGCGCACCGCCCACCGGTTCGGCGTGCCGGTCGTGCAGACCGTCCACAACTACCGCCAGGTGTGCTCCTCCGGGCTGTACTTCCGGGACGGCGGCATCTGCCAGGACTGCCGGGGCCGCTTCGTCGGCATCCCGGCCGTGGTGCACAAGTGCTATCGCGGGTCGCGGGTGCAGAGCGCTCTGATGGCGACCACGCTCGCCGTGCACCGGCCCACCTGGCGCTCGGTCGACCGGTACATCGCGCTCACCGAGGCCATCGCCGAGCACCTGCGCGACTATGGCATCCCGGCCGACCGGATCGTCGTGAAGCCCAACGGGATACCCGATCCGGGCGCGCCGGCGGCGCTGGGCGACGGGTTCCTCTTCCTCGGCCGGCTCTCCCCGGAAAAAGGCGTCGGCCTCCTGCTCGACGCGTGGCAGCGGCACCCGGACGGGGCGCTCGGTCCGCTGCGGATCGCCGGTGACGGCGAGCTGCGCCCCCTGGTCGAGGCGGCTGCCGCCGCGCGCACCGACGTGGAGTTCCTCGGCTCCCTCGATCGCGACGGCGTTCGCGCGGCCATGCGCTCCACGGCCGTGGTGCTGGCCACCTCGACCTGGCACGACGTGCTCCCGACGGTGGTGCTCGAGGCGCTGTCGTCCGGCCGGCCGGTGCTCGGCACCGCGCTCGGCGGCATCCCCTACCTGGTCGGCGACGCCGGCTGGGTGGTGCCCGCCGAGGCGAGCGCGCTGGCCGCCGCGCTGCCGGCGGCGCGTGCGGGCGCCGGCACGCTAGCGCCGGCGGCCCGCTCACGCTACGAGCGCATCTTCCACCCCGACGTGCTCATCCGCCGTCTGATCGACGTGTACGCGGACATGCGCCCCGCCCAGGCGCAGATCCGTTAGCGCAGGGCCTTCCGAGCGGAGAACCCGATGCTCGCCAGCAGGAACCCCCCGTTGACCAGGGGGAACGCGGCGATCAGCCACACCGACCAGGCCGGCGCCACGAGCAGCACGACGGCCGCCACGAAGATCACAGCACCGTAGTCCCGGATCAGCTTCACCACCCGCACGGGCAGCGAGCGGGACGGCACCATGCTCTCGGCGTTCGGGCCGGCCTGCATGACCGAGGTGACCAGGTTGACCATCCAGGTGCCGGCGAACGCGGACACCAGCCACGCCGGCGTCGACGGCCGCTGCGCCACGGCGGTGGCGGACACCGCGGTGACCAGGGCGATCTGGGCCGCCACGTCACACAGGACGTCGACCCTGGCGCCCGCCGGGCTGGTGCGCCCGGTGACCCGGGCCAGTTGGCCGTCGGCGCAGTCCAGCGCGTACGCCACCTGCCAGCCCACCAGAGCGATCAGGCCGACGAGCCATCCCGGTACCCGATCATCAGCGACCGGCTCGGCGAGGACGACCACGGCGATCGAGGTCGCGAGACCGAGCACCAGGTTGGCGAGGGTGAGCGCCGTAGGCGCGATCCCGAGGCGTTCTGCCGCCACCGCGAACCGCGCGCCGAGCCGCTGGCTGATGGCCTCGCTGAAGAGGCCGCCGCCGCGGTTGACCCGGTAGAAATCGCCCGCGCCGGGCCTAGTGACGGTCGCCGACTGCATCGACGTAGTCTGCCAGCCGGGCGCGGATCTCGTCCTTCTCCATCGCCAGGTGTTCCAAGATCGTGTACCGGTCGGGCCGGGTGGCGGGGGCGTGCGCGACGACGTTGACGAAGTCGTCGTCGGAGATGCCCAGGTCGGCCGGCACGATGGCCAGCCCGTGCCGGATCAGGGCGGCGCGCAGATAGGTGAACCCGGCCGTGTCGCCGCGCAGGAAGGTGCAGAAGAGCGCACCGAGCCCGACCTGCTCGCCGTGCGAGGCGGTGCAGGGCAGCAGCAGGTCGATGGCGTGCGAGATCTCGTGGCAGCTGCCGCTCGCGGGGCGGCTGGACCCGCAGATCGACATTGCCAGACCGCCCATGATCAGCGCCTCGGCGAGCGTGGTCAGGAAGCCGTCGTCGGCGATCGAGCCCGGGTGGTTGAGCAGGGCCACCGCGCTGGTGCGGGCGAGCGCCACGGAAAGCCCGTCGATCGGCTCGCCACGCACCTGGTGGGCCAGCTCCCAGTCGGCGACGGCGTTGATGTTGCTGAGCGCGTCACCGATGCCGGCCTGGGTCTGCCGGTCGGGACCGTTTTCGACGAAGTCCAGGTCGACGACCACCGCGATCGGGATGTGTACCCCGTACGAGCCGCGCCCGCCATCGTGGTCGAGGGAGGCGACCGGCGACGCGATCCCGTCGTTGGCGAGGCTGGTCGCCACGGTCACCATCGGGATGGCGTACCGGGAGGCGGCGTACTTGGCGGTGTCGATGGTCTTGCCGCCGCCGATGCCGACGACCGCGTCGTACGAGCGCTGGCGAAGCTTGTTGCCCAGGTCCAGGGCGGAGTCGAGGGTGCCGCCGCTGACCGTGAAGAGGTCGGCGCGGCCGAGCCCAGGGCGTACCAGCTCGGCGATCTTCTCGCCCTGGCCGGGGCCGATCACCACCGCCACGTCGCCGCCACCGGAGATCCGCCGGTCGGCGAGCAGCGCGCCAAGCTCGGCGACGGCGCCCCGGCGTACCTCGATGGCGAGCGGCGTGTTGACGGTGCGGGCTAGTAGCGGCATGCGATCTCCCTGGCCCGGGTGAGGTCGTCGTGGTTGTCCACCTCGACCCACTCGACCGAGCCGATGGTGGCGGCGCGAACCTCGCCGCCGCGGTTGGCGTACTCCTGGTACCCGTCCTCGTAGTAGAGGTTGGGGTCGCGCCGCCAGGTGGCTTCGAGGGCATCGGCGAGCCCGGCGGCGGCGTGGGACTCGATCAGCGTGGCGCCGATGTACTCGCCGAATGCCTCGGCGGGGTCCATCAGCTTGGTGATCTTCGTGAGCTGGCCACTGTCGTCGAAGACGGTCTTCATCTCCTCGTCGGCGAGCTTCTTGACGTTGTCGACGGCCAGCAGGATGCCAGGGCCGCGCTGGGCGAGCAGCGTCTTCTCCACGCTCGACGGGTGCACGGTGTCGCCGTTGACGAGCAGAGCGCCCTGGGCGAACTGCTCACGGGCCAGCCACAGCGAGTACGCGTTGTTCCACTCCTCGGCCTTGTCGTTGTGCACGAGGGTCAGCCGTACGCCGTACTTGTCCTGCAGGGCCGCCTGGCGCGACTCGACCGCCTCGGCGCGGTACCCGACCACCACGGTGACGTCCTTGAGACCCACCTCGGCCAGGTTGCGCAGCGCGATGTCGAAGATCGTGGTCTCGCCGTCGACCGGCACCAGCGCCTTCGGGAGCGTGTCCGTGTATGGGCGCAGTCTCCGCCCCGCGCCGGCGGCCAGTACCAAGCCGATCATGTGCCCGATCCTTTCGAGGGGTCAACTCTGCCACTACTTGGAGAAAATATTTTGGGCAGAGCCGTGAGGATAGCCTCGCGTCACAGACCGATGGCATGGAGCGCCGCGAAGCCGTCTTCCGCGATGGTCCTGATCAGGCCGTCGTTGACGTCCCGGTGCTCGTCGAGCACCTCGATCTCACTCTCGGTGAGCCAGCGGAACTCGGTGTGCTTGCCGGCCTCCAGTTGGGGCCGGGCGAGGTCGCCGTCGACGCGCACCAGGTAGTCGGTCTCCACCCGCGCGATGCCGTCGTTCCCGGTGTACGCGTACTCGCCGACGACGCCGATGACGACGGACACCTGCCAGCCGGTTTCCTCCCGAACCTCCCGGTATAAGGCTTCTTCGAGCGTCTCGCCTGGTTCGACGTGACCACCCACAATGTCCCAAGTATTGGGAAACAGGCGCCGATCGGGTGACCGGCGCTGGATGAAAATTCGACCGTCGTCATCGACGATCAAGGCTCCTGCGCAGCGCAGGGGTTCTGTGGCCACCAGTTGAATCTAGTCACCTGCCTGGTCAAGGGACAGAACGCAAGTCTTGATGTTGTGACGATCCGAGGGCGACCATGTCCGTACGGCGCCTTCAGGGGTGATGTGCGATGCGTGTACGCGATGCCATGTCCAGCCAGGTTCTCATCGTCGGTCCCGAGCACACGCTCAGGCAGGCCGCCCAGATGATGGCGGCCCGAGGGATCGGTTCCGCCGTCGTGATCGACCCCGACTCCGAGGGGGTCGGCATCATGACCGAACGTGACGTTCTCAAGGCCATCGGGGCCGGGCTCGACCCCGATGTCGAGCGCACCTGGCGCCACATCACGTGGGACGTGGTGTACGCCGGTCCCCAATGGACGCTCGAAGAGGCCGCCGTGGCGATGGCCAGGGGCGGCTTCCGCCACCTCGTGGTCATCGAAGACAGCGATGTGCTCGGCGTCATCTCGGTGCGCGACATCATGCGGGTGTGGGCGCAGCGAACTGTGGCCGCGTCGGTCTGATACGTATACCGGTCGTCGTGATCAACAGTGGTCCGTACCCTGGACAACCATGACCACCGAGCAGTTGATCTCTTTCGCCCGTGGCGCGCCCTCGCTGGACATCGTGGATGTCGAGGGCCTCAAGGCCGCGGCCGTCCGCGCTTTCGACGCCGACCCCGCCGGCATCACCGCCTACGGGACGTCCGTCGGTTACCCACCCTTGCGAAAGTGGATCGCTGACAAGCACGGTGTATCGGCCGACCAGGTGCTCGTCACCAACGGCTCGCTCCAGGCCGACGCGTTCCTGTTCGACTACCTGGTGCAGAGCGGTGACGCGGTCGTGGTCGAGCGGCCCACGTACGACCGGACGCTGCTCAACCTGCGCAACAAGGGCGGTCAGATCCATCAGGTGACCATCCAGCCGGACGGCGTCGACACCGACGAGCTGCGCAAGCTGCTTGAGTCGGGCGTCCGCCCCAAGCTGGCGCACATCATCCCGAACTACCAGAACCCGGCCGGCGTCACCCTCTCGCTGGCGAAGCGGCGGGCACTGCTCGACCTCGCCGCTGAGTACGGCTTCACGATCTTCGAAGACGACCCGTACGCGGACATCCGATTCCGCGGCGAGGCGCTGCCGTCGATGCTCTCCATGGACGACAAGGGCGTCGTGGTGCACGCGTCGAGCTTCACCAAGACCGTCTGCCCGGGCGTCCGGGTCGGGTACCTGGTCGGCCCCGCCCCGCTGATCGCCGACATCGCGAAGCGGGCCACGAACCTCTACATCTCGCCCGGCATGGTCGCCCAGGCGATCGTGCACCAGTTCTGCGTCTCAGGCGACATCGACCGCTCGATCCAGACCGTGAGCACGGCGCTCGGTGAGCGGGCCAGCCTGTTGGCGACGGCGCTGCGCGAGCACATCCCCGGCGTCCGCTTCACCGAGCCCGACGGTGGCTACTTCCTGTGGATCGAGCTGCCCGAGGGCATCTCGGCCGACAAGGTTTTCGTGGCGGCGGCCGAGCGCGGCGTGGCCGTGGTCAAGGGCAGCGACTTCCTGCTCGAAGGCGGCGAGGGCGCGCTGCGTTTGGCCTTCTCCGCGGTCACCGTCGATCAGATCGAAGAGGGCGTACGCCGGCTCGCCGCCGCCGTCGAGGCGGTGCGCGGCTAAGGTCATGTGTCGGATTTCCGACAATGCGCCAGCCTCAGGGGTCCAGGGTTCCCGTGTGTGCGCCGCACGGATCACAATGCTGCGAACACCAATCGGCATGCGGTTGACCCCATAAGCAATCCCCCCGCCCCCATCGGCGCCGGGTGGGCCGCTCGCACCCCACCCCCCGACTGCGGCCGGTCCACCCGGCGCCAACCAGCCCAGCCCGTACGGCCCGTTGCTCTTGGCAGCGCCAGAATGGGCCGACGGGCACGCGAGTCGGCAGGGAGGCGGGGAAGCCATGGCGGACCAGAGCAGTGGGGGTACGACCGGAGCGAACACCGGCGGCCGCCCGCTGGCCCGCACGTGGACCGAGCCCATGCGGCGCGCCATGACCCGGATGCTCAGCCCGACCGACAACGGCCGGCGCCCGGTGCACCCGGAATCGCCCGAGCGAAGCGCGATCGTCGACTGCGCCCTGTACGTCGACGGCGAACGGCAGTCCGGCGAGTGGCACTACGCCGACGCTCTGGCCGAGGCCCGCCAGCAGCGGCAGCGCAACGCGTTCGTCTGGCTGGGGCTGCACGAGCCCAGCCAGACCGAGATGGTCGGCATAGCGGAGACATTCGGCCTGCACGAACTGGCTGTCGAAGACGCGGTCAAGGCCGAGCAGCGGCCCAAACTGGAGCGGTTCGGCGACGTCAGCTCACTGGTGCTGCGCACCGCCCGGTACGTCGGGAAGGGCGAGGTCACCGAGACCTCCGAGGTGGTCGAGACCGGCCAGGTGATGCTGTTCATCGGTCCCGGTTTCGTGATCACCGTGCGGCACGGTGACGCCTGCCGGCTCTCCCCGGTGCGGGCCGACCTGGAAAAGAAGCAGGACTTGCTGGCTCAGGGGCCGTGGTCGGTTGCCTACGCGGTCACCGACCGGGTGGTCGACCTGTTCGTAGAGGTGGCCGACCAGGTCGAGGTCGACCTCGACATCCTGGAAGCCGAGGTCTTCTCTCGCACCTCGCACGGCAACATCCAGCGGATCTACCAGATGAAGCGGGAGCTGGTGGAGTTCAAGCGAGCGGTCGTGCCGCTCCAGCGGCCGTTGCTCACGCTCACCGCCCAGATCAACCGGGAGGTGCCCAAGGAGATCCGGCGGTACTTCCGGGACGTCCAGGACCACCTCACCCGCACCGTCGAGCAGATCAACTCGTATGACGATCTGCTCAACTCGGTGCTCCAGGCGCGGCTCGCCCAGGTGACCGTCGACCAGAACAACGACATGCGGAAAATCGCGGCGTGGGCCGGTATCGCCGCGGTCTGGACCGCCATCGCCGGCATCTACGGCATGAACTTCACGCACATGCCCGAGCTGAACTGGACGTACGGGTACCCGATCGTCCTGGCAGTGATGCTCGGCATCTCGCTCGTGATGTACCGCTTCTTTCGCCGCCGCGGCTGGCTCTGAGCCAGCCGCGGGGCGTCCGCCCTACGGGCGGCTGTTGGGCGACGTCTCCACCGCGGTGTCGGCGGGTGCCGTCGTGGCGTCGGTCGCCGCGTACAGCACGTCGTCCGGCGCCTCAGCCGGCGTCTCGAGCGCCTGGGTGGGGTCGTACTCCTCCCACTCGTGCTGCCGGCGGCGGCGCATCACCAGTGCGCCTACCGCGCCGACAGCGGCACCGGCGGCGAGCAGGCCGGCGAGCATCGGCCAACGCTTACGCGACATGCGCGACTCCTTCTTCCTGGTCATAACTGTGAGATTCTTCGCCTTCGCGCGGCGGGCCGCGTCACCGGCTTGCCGAGCGCTCGTCGCGGCAGCGGTCGCCAGCGGCCCGAGGGTCTCGCCCATCCCGGTGGCGGCGTGCGTGGCCGCCTGCCGGAAGTGATCGAAGCTCTCACCCAGCTCGGCCCGAGCGATCTGTCCGTGCGTCTTGCGCCGTAGTCCCAAGCTGAACACCGGGTCCCCTCCTTCGGTGTGGCTCCTCCGCCATCCTGCACCTTCGGATGCCTCCGAAGTGTCGGAACTGGGCACATGGGAGGATCGCCAGATACTGACCAACGACTGAGGAGTACCCGTGGCTGACGCTCTATACGCCACTCTGCACACCAATCACGGTGACATCCGGCTGGAACTCTTCCCGCACCATGCGCCGAAGACCGTCCGCAACTTCGTTGAGCTGGCCGAGGGCACCAAGCCGTACACCGACCCGCGCACCGGTCAGCCGGGCAGCGGGCCGTACTACGACGGCACGCTCTCGCACCGTGTGATCAGTGGCTTCATGGTCCAGATGGGCGACCCGACCGCGACCGGTCGCGGCGGACCTGGGTTCACGTTCGAAGACGAGTTCCACCCGGAGCTCAGCTTCGACCGGCCCTACCTGCTGGCGATGGCGAACGCGGGGCCCGGCACCAACGGCTCGCAGTTCTTCATCACGGTGGGCCCGACCCCGCACCTGAACCGGCGCCACACGATCTTCGGCCAGGTCGCCGACGAGGCGTCCGCCAAGGTCGTCGACTCCATCGCCAACACGCCCACCGCGCCCGGTGACCGGCCCCGCCAGGACGTCGTGATCGAGCGTGTGGAGATCCACCGCACGGGCGCCTGACAGGTACCTTTGCTCCATGAGTGATACTCCCGTGACCGTGCCGGTCTGCTACCGTCACCCGTCGCGGGAGACATATGTCCGGTGCGCACGATGTGACAGACCCATCTGCCCGGACTGCATGCGCGCAGCCTCCGTAGGCCACCAGTGCCCGGAGTGCGTCGCTGAAGGACGCCGCACCCAGCGGCCGGCGCGCACCGCCTTCGGTGGCGGTGTCGCCGGCCGTGAGGGGTACGTCACCAAGGTGCTCATGGGCATCAACGTGCTCGTGATGCTGGTCTCCGCCGCCGCCGGTGGCGCCAACGCGCTGGCCGGGGGCACCGGCTTCGGCGGCCTGATGGGCGGCAGCAACACGCTGACCCGGTGGGGCTCCGTCCTCGGGTACGCCGCGTACAGCCGCCTCGACCCGACCGTGCACGGCATCGCAGCCGGCGAGGTGTACCGCCTGTTCACGGCGATGTTCATCCAGTACGGCATCCTGCACCTGTTGATGAACATGTGGGCGCTGTGGATCCTCGGGCGCTCGCTGGAGGCGGTGCTAGGACCGCTGCGCTTCGCCGCGCTCTACCTGATCGCCGGGCTCGGCGGCAACGTCGCGGTCTACGTCTTCTCCGCGCCCAACCAGGAGACAGCGGGCGCCTCGGGCGCGATCTTCGGGCTGTTCGCGGCGCTGTTCGTGATCATGCGAAAGTTGGGACGCGATACGTCGGCCGTGATCCCCATCCTGGTGATCAACCTGGTCTTCACGTTCGCCGTACCCGGCATCTCCATCGCCGGCCACCTCGGCGGCATGGCGACCGGTGGCATCGTGGCCGTGATCCTCGCCTACGCTCCCCGCGGCGCCCGCAACGCCGTCCAGGTAGCCGGCTGCGCCGCCCTAGTGATCCTCCTAGCAGCGGCAACGATCATCCGCACGACGGCCCTCCTCTAACCCCGCCCCGCGCCGCCTCGCGCCGCCCGCGCCGCCCGCGCCGCCTCGCGCCGCCCGCGCCGCC
>NZ_JBAKHX010000021.1:0-104384 GCF_036906915.1 Micromonospora sp. CPCC 206061 | reverse complement strand
GCGGGGGCGTGCGGGCGGGGGCGTGCGGGCGGGGGCGTGCGGGCGGGGGCGTGCGGGCGGGGGCGTGCGGGCGGGGGTGGTTAGAGGAGGGGGCGGAAGGTGTTGGCGGCTACGGAGATTGCCAGAGTGGCGGTCGCTACCGCCATCGCGGCGGCGATCAAGGCGGCATCCGCCAGGCGGAAGTGTTGGACGCGGGCGTATGTGCGGGGTGTGCCCGAGTCGAAGCCGCGCGCGTCCATGGCGGTCGCCAGCCGGGTGCCGCGCCTGATCGCGCCTACCAGCAGCGCGAACGACGTCGACGCGAAGAGGCGCAGCGCGGCCACCGGGTTGCGGCCGGCGTCGATCCCGCGGGCGCGCCGGGCCATGGTCAGCTCCTGCCACTCCTGCCGCATCAGCGGCGCCAGCCGGAATGCCGCCAGCGCCCCGATCGCGAATCGGTGCGGTGCGCGGGCGTTCTGCACCAGCGCGTCGGCGAGGTCGGTCGGGTCGGTGGACGCGAAGACCAGCACGCCGGGCAGGGCGATCGCCACGACGCGCAGGGCCAGGCCCAGCGCCGCGGTGAGGACCCCGGTCGTGACGACCACCGGGCCGATGTCGAAAAGCCGGTCACCGCTGCGGTCGGCCGCGAACAGCACGATCGTCACCACCACGCCGAGAGCGCTCAGTAGCAGCGGCCACGCGCGCCGGGCCAGTGTGCGGTAGCTCAGCCCGAACAGCGGGACCACCGCCAATTCGATCCCGATCGCGATGGCAGGGGTCAGCGGGTCGAGCGTCACGACGAGCGCGAGTGTGAAGACCAGTGCCGCGGCCAGCTTGGCGACTGGGTTGCGGCGCGCGAGTATCCCGTTCATAACGTCACCGTGCGGTCGGCGAGGGCCTCGACGAAGTCGCGGTCGTGGGTGACGGCGACGACGCCGTGGCCGGCGTCGCGCAGGTCGGCCAGCAGGTCGACCAGCTCGATCCACGTGCGCCGGTCCTGGCCGAACGTGGGCTCGTCCAGAATCAGCAGGCGTGGCGCCGCCGCCAGCGCCGTCGCGACGCTCAGCCGCCGCGCCTCGCCACCTGACAAGGTGTACGGGTTGGCACCGGCCAGCCGGTCCAAATGCAACCGTCCCAATAGTACGTCCACAGTGGATGGATCGGCGCCGATGGCGAGTTCGTCGCGGACCCGTGCGGTGACGAACTGGTGCTCGGGATCCTGGAAGACCGAACCGATCCGCCGTGCCAGTGCGCGCGCCCGCCAGCGGTGCGGGGGAGTTGCCGCCTCGCTGCCGGCCAACGCCTCGGTCGCGCGCACCCGGCCCTCGGTGGGCTTGAGAAGGCCACCCAATATGAGGGCCAATGTGGACTTGCCGGCGCCGTTCGGCCCGAGGACCGCGAGCGCCTCGTTCTCCAGTACCGTCAGATCGGTGGCGGCCAAGCGATCGCGAAGGGCGACCTTTTCCGCGCACAGCAGCGCCTTTCCCGGCGCGCGGACGGCGCGCCGCGGCGGCACTGGATGGCCCGGCACCCACACACCCGCTTCGGCGAGCCGGTCGCCGTGCTCTGCGAACACCTTCTCGGGGGGGCCGTCCGCGCGCACGCCGCCGCCCGGCTCCAGCACGACGACCCGGTCGACGAGCGGCAGCGCCTCGGCGACCCGGTGCTCGACGAGGATCAGCGTGCTGTCGGGGTCGAGGGCCCGGGCAAGCGCGCCGCGCACAAGGTCGGCGCCTTCGGGGTCGAGGTTGGCGGTGGGCTCGTCGAGCAGCAGCACGTCGGGGCGGAGCGCGAGGGCGCCGGCGAGCGCGAGGCGCTGCTGTTCGCCGCCGGACAGGGCCGCGGTGGGGCGGTCTCGGCCATAGGGGAAGCCGACCCGCCGCAGCGCCTCGTCGACGCGCGGCCAGATCTGGTCCGGCGGTACGCCGAGGTTTTCGGGCCCGAACGCCACGTCATCGCCGGAGCGCGCCATGACGAGCTGCGTCTCGGGGTCCTGGAAGAGGATGCCGGCCCGCCCGTCGACGTCGACGGTGCCTTCGCGTTCACCGGAGTCGGCGGCGAGCAGGCCGGCGAGCGCGGCGAGCAGCGTGCTCTTGCCGGCGCCCGAGGGCCCGAGCAGGAGCACCCGCTCGCCGCGCTCGACCCGCAGGTCGAGGTCGCGCAGCGCCCACCGTTTCCGGCCGGCGTGCCGCCACCCGAACGCGCTGAGCTTGATCACCCGTGCCTAGACCGTGACGCGGTCGCGGCCCGCGGGGAAGCGGTCCAGCACGCCGGTCTGCGCCAGCGCGCGGGTCAGCGCCCAGGCGCCGCCACCGGCGATGACCGCGGAGCTGAGCACGACGAGCGCGCCGTACGCCCACTTCCAGCCCGTCGAGGTGTCGGGGTAGTAGTTGATGAGGTCGAGGAGCGTGGCCGCGCCACCGGCCAGCGCGCCGCCGACGATCGCGGTCGGCAGGCGCCACTGCCGGTATCCGGTGGCGGCGAACGCGAACTCGCCGGCCGCCCCCTGGAACAGGCCGTACAGCACGGTGAGCAGGCCCCACGGCGAGCCGAGGAGCGTGGAGACGAGGGCGGCGACCAGCTCGGTGAAGATGCCGGCGCCCGGCTTGCGGATGACCAGCGGGCCAAGTACCGCGGGCAGCAGCCAGACGCCGTAGATGAGCGCGCGGCCCGGCAGCGGTATGGCGTTGGCCGGGCCTTCCCAGAGCAGACCCCAGGCCCAGAAGATCACGCCGAACGCGACGCCGAGCACGGCAGCGACGACGATGTCGACGGTGCGCCATCGAGTAGGTGACATGTAACGTCCTCCGGACTCCCTGCGCTGGCATTACCCAGATCAGGTTCGAGGGTCTGCGTGCCGCGTCATCGCGGCCGCACTCTCAGCGCTGTGCGCTCCCCTGTCGGTTGTTCTCATCAACGTTACACCGCAGGCCACGTGCGTTACTCTGGGGCGGCCCGTCGCCTGTGAAAGGGATCGTCCTGTCGTGACCGCTGTCGACCCCGGGACCGCGCAGGAGACGCACGACTCTCCGCCGCCGCGACGGCTGTTTGGCGACCGCATCGGCTCGGTCGAGGTGCTCGCGGTCCTGCTCGTCCTGCTGGTGCTCTTCCGTAACCCGCTGGCGGACGCGATCTCCAACCCCCGGCTGCAGACCTGGACCACGGTGTTCGTCTCCGTGATGGTGCAGGCCGTGCCGTTCCTGGTCTTCGGCGTCGCACTGTCGGCCGTGATCGCGGTGTACGTCCCTCGCTCGTTCTGGTCCAAGGCGCTCCCCAAACACCCGGCTCTCGCAGTCCCCGTAGCGAGCGGCGCGGGCATGATCCTGCCCGGCTGCGAGTGCGGCGCGGTGCCGATCGCCGGGTCGCTGATCCGCCGTGGGGTCACCCCGGCGGCGGCGCTGGCGTTCCTGCTGGCCGCGCCCGCTATCAACCCGATCGTGCTCGCCGCGACGGCGGTCGCGTTTCCCAACAACCCGGAGATGGTCGTCGGCCGGGGCGTCGCCAGTCTCATCGTCGCCATGATCATGGGCTGGCTGTGGCTGAGGCTCGGCCGCGCCGAGTGGATCCGCCTGCCCCATAGGCCCGACCTCGACGGGGTGCCGCGCGGGCAGGCGTTCTGGGCGGCGGTCCGGCACGACGTGGTGCACGCGGGCGGGTTCCTGGTGGTGGGTGCGATGGCGGCCGCGACCATCAACGTCGTGGTGCCCGAGCGGTGGCTCCAGACGCTCGCTGACAACCCGATTCTTTCGATCATCGCGCTGGCGGTACTGGCCGTGCTGCTGTCGATCTGCTCGGAGGCTGACGCGTTCGTGGCGGCGTCCCTGTCGCAGTTCTCGCTGACCTCCCGGCTGGTGTTCCTGGTCGTGGGCCCGATGGTCGACCTCAAGCTGATCTCGATGCAGGCCGGGGTGTTCGGGCGGCGGTTCGCCTTCCGGTTCGCCCCGACGACGTTCGCGGTGTGCGTCCTGATCGCCGTGGCGGTAGGGGCGGTGCTGCTGTGAACAGACAGGCGCAGGCGGTCGTGATGCTGCTGTTCGGCGGCGCGGTGGTGAAGGCCAGCGTCACCGACATGTACCTCCGGTACGTCAAGGAGGGACTGCGGCCGTTCCTGATCGCGGCGGGCGTGCTGCTGATCGCAGCGGCCGTGATGACGCTCTTCTACGACCTGCGAAAGCCGGCTGCAAGCGGTCACGACCACGACCATGGCGACGGTAAGCCGCACCGCGAGCCGCGAGTTGGCTGGTTCTTGATCCTGCCCGTGCTCGGCCTGCTGCTCGTGGCCCCGCCGGCCCTCGGCTCGTACGCGGCCGGCCAGGCGGGTACGGCGCTGTCCAACCAGCAGCAGATGTCCGACTACCCGCCGCTTCCCGAGGGTGATCCGGCGCCGATCACCGTGCTCGACTACGCGTCGCGGGCGGTCTTCGACAAGGGCGCCTCGATCGGTGACCGCCGGGTGCAGCTCACCGGCTTCATCGCGCAGGGCGCCGATGGCCAGCCGATCCTCGCGCGCATAATCCTGTCCTGCTGCGCCGCAGACGGCCGGCCGATCAAGGTGGGCATGTCGGGTGACGCGCCCAGCGGTCTGGCGACCGACACCTGGGTCGAGGTCGTCGGCACGTACACCGACCGCACCGCCACCGACCCCGTGAACGACGACTCCATCCCGTTCATCGAGGTCGAGTCGTGGCGGCAGATCGATCCGCCGAAGCAGCAGTACGAGTAGGGCATAGATGAGTTTGAGTGCCGACGGCTACCTGAAGATCGTCACCGAGACCATCGACCGGGTCGCCAGCGGCCAGCGCGACGAGGTGGGCCGTGCCGCCGACCTGATCGTGGCGGCGTTGCGCACGGACGGCGTGGTGCAGGCGTTCGGCACCGGGCACTCCGAGGCCCTGGCGATGGAGATCGCCGGACGGGCCGGCGGCCTCGTGCCCACCAACCGGATCGCGCTGCGCGACCTGGTGCTGAGGGGCGGCGAGCCGGCAAGCATCCTCAGCCCGTTCCTGGAGCGCGACCTCACGGTGGCGCACAAGCTGTACGCGCTGGCGCCCATCGAGCCAGCTGACGTCTTCGTGCTGGCGTCGAACTCCGGCGTCAACGGGGCGATGGTGGAGTTCGCGATCCTCGTCAAGGAGCGCGGACACGGCCTGATCGCGATCACGTCGCGGGAGCACTCGGAGCGCGTGCAGTCCCGTCATCCGTCGGGCCGCAAGCTCGCAGACGTGGCCGACGTGGTGCTCGACAACGGCGCGCCGTACGGTGACGCGACCCTGCCGCTGCCCGGTGGCGGCGCGGTGGGCGCGGTCTCGTCGATCACCGCCGCGCTGCTCGCCCAGCAGGTCGTGGTCGAGGTGGTGCGGCGGCTGGTCGAGGCGGGGGAGCGGCCTCCGGTGTACCTGTCGGCGAACATCCCCGGCGGCGACGACCACAACACCGCGTTGGAGGCCCGGTACGCGGGGCGCATCCGCCGCGGCGGATAGTTTGATCATCGCCGTTTTCGGGCAGATCTCTGGATCGTGGAGGAGGAGACCGAAAAACAGCGCTGGGACCGTAACTTCGCCGATCTGCTGCAGGAGTTGCGTGTCGCGCAGACCGGAGTGCAGATCCTCTTCGCCTTCCTGCTGATACTGCCGTTCAGCGCGGAGTTTCCGAAGGCGAGCGGTTTCCAGCGGGATGTGTACATCGTCGCGCTGCTCGCCGCGGCTGGCTCGGCAGCGCTGATCATCTCGCCGGTGGCGTTTCACCGGGCGCTCTTCCGGCTCGGCCGCAAGCCGGAGCTGGTGCGCTTCGCACACAGCATGGCGACCGGCGGGTTGGCCTTCACCCTGGTGGCGATGGTGGCCTCGGTTCTGCTGATCACCGACTTCCTGCTGGCCCGCCCGATCGCGCTGATACTCAGCGGGGCGACCGCGCTGTGGTTCCTCACATTCTGGGCGTTCCTTCCGTTCCTGCGCCGGAACTGGACCGATGAACCCCTACCACACGGTAATACTCGCCGGTAGCGTGGGACACGTCACAGCACTGGGGCAAGGGGGTACGCCGTGACCGGGACAAACGTTTCGGAAAAGCAGGCCCGTCAGGTCGCCGAGGCGGCTCGCGAGTCGGACTGGCGCAAGCCGAGCTTCGGCAAGGAGCTCTTTCTCGGCCGATTTCGCCTCGACCTGATCGATCCGTGGCCGGAGCCGGAGCCCGAGCCCGATTTCCTCGGCAAGCTCGACGCCTACGTGCGCTCCGAAGTGGACGGCGCCCGCATCGAGCGGGAGGCGCGTATCCCCGACGAGGTCTTCCAGGGCCTCGCCGCACTCGGCGCCTTCGGCATGAAGATCGACAAGGAGTACGGCGGGCTCGGCCTCTCCCACCTGCACTACTGCAAGGCGCTGACGCTCGTCGGCTCCGTGAACCCGTCGATCGGCGCGCTGCTCTCCGCACATCAGTCCATCGGCGTGCCGCAGCCGCTCAAGCTCTTCGGCACCCCCGAGCAGAAGAAGGCGTTCCTGCCCCGGCTCGCGTCCGGCGAGGTATCCGCCTTCCTCCTGACCGAGCCGGACGTCGGCTCAGACCCGGCGCGCCTCGCCACCATCGCCGAGCCGGTCGAGGGCGGCTACAAGCTCAACGGCGTCAAGCTGTGGGCCACCAACGGCACGGTCGCGACGCTGCTCGTCGTCATGGCCCGGGTCCCCGACAAGGGCATCACCGCGTTCGTCGTCGAGGGCGACTCACCGGGCATCACGATCGAGCGGCGCAACGCGTTCCTCGGCCTGCGCGGCCTGGAAAACAGCGTGACCCGGTTCCACGACGTCTTCGTCCCGGAACAGAACGTCATCGGTGGCCTCGGCAAGGGGCTCAAGATCGCACTGACCACGCTCAACACCGGGCGGCTCTCGCTGCCTGCGATGTGTGTCGGCGCCGGCAAGTGGTCGCTCAACGTGGCCCGCCTGTGGGCCGCCGATCGGGTGCAGTGGGGCCGGGCGGTCGGGCAGCACGAGGCGGTCGCCAAGAAGCTCGCGTTCATCGCCGCGACCACGTACGCGATGGAGTCCATGTTGGACCTCTGCTGCATGATCGCCGATGACGACCGCAACGACATCCGGATCGAGGCGGCGCTGGTCAAGCTGTACGCCAGTGAGATGGCCTGGCAGGTCGCCGACGAGCTGATCCAGATCCGGGGCGGGCGGGGGTATGAGACCGCCGAGTCGCTGGTCGCCCGGGGCGAGCGCCCCGCCGAGGTCGAGCAGATCCTGCGTGACCTGCGCATCAACCGGATCTTCGAAGGCTCCACCGAGATCATGCACCTTCTCATCGCCCGCGAAGCGGTCGACGCGCACCTGTCCGTGGCCGGCGACATCATCGACCCGGACGCCAATCTGGGGCGCAAGGCGCGCGCCGGGGCAAAGGCGGGCGCGTTCTACGCCCGGTGGCTGCCGACCCTCACGGTCGGTAAGGGGCAGGTGCCCACCGGGTACGGTGAGTTCGGGCCGCTCGCCACGCACTTGCGGTACGTGGAACGGGCGTCCCGCAAGCTGGCCAGGTCGACGTTCTACGCGATGTCCCGCTGGCAGGGAAAGCTGGAGCGAAAGCAGGGCTTCCTCGCGCGGATCGTCGACATCGGAGCCGAGCTGTTCGCGATGTCCGCCGTGTGCGTACGGGCCCGCGCCCAGCGGGGCGACCGGCCCGAGGGCGTCGAACTGGCCGACCTCTTCTGCCGACAGGCGCGGCTGCGTGCCGAGGCGCTCTTCGACGGGCTGTGGGACAACACCGACAGCCGCGACGCGGTGGCGGCGAAGCGCATCCTGGACGGCCGCTACGCCTGGCTGGAGGAGGGCGTCGTGATCCCACCGGCCGACCTCCCATGGGTAGCCCATTGGGAGCCCGGCCCGTCCACATCGGAGGACGCCCGCCGTCGCATCCCCCGCTAGCGCAGGCCCAACGCGCGCAGTTCGAGCGCCGCGAGGGCGTCGACGACGTCGTCGTCGCCTCGGCGCCAGGCCTCGGCCACGTCCGGGTCGATGCGCGTCAGTTTGCGCAGCGGCTGGTTGGCCAGCGCCCGCAGCGCGAGCAGGTCGCGCCCGGCGGGCCCCTTGCGCAGGGTGGCCGCTGCGCCGGCACGGCGCATCCAGCGGACGCGCAGCGGCAGCCACAAGAACAGCACGAGCCCGAGCGGAAACACCAGCAGCCCCAGCGACAGCGCCCACGCCAGGTCGGCCACCACGTCCTGCTGGCCCTGACCGGCGTCGGACAATGAGCGGGCGGCATTGGCGGCGCTCTCGAACGGCTCGGTCAGGTCGTCGCCTACCACCGGTATCCGGCCGACCTTGCCGCTGACGTCGGAGAGGTTGTCGGCGATGCCGGTGCCGGCGCCTTCCAGTTTCTGCCCGGGCACGGCGAGCTTTTCGATCAGGTCGTACACCCACATCGCGACCCGGATCGACGCGTACACCCAGGCGACGACGAGCAAGTCGGTGACGAGTTGGCGGAGAGCGGTCGGGACGCGATCGGCGTAAATCTTCACACCGTCAAGCGTCGGGCACGACCGCCAAGATCACCGAGTCAGCGCGCGCATGACGGGCACGTGCCGAAGATCTCCAACGTGTGCGAGACGCCCGCGTACCCGTGCTGCGACGCGACTCGCTCGGCCCACGCCTCCACGGTGGGCCCCTCCACCTCGACCGTACGGCCGCAGGAGCGGCAGACGAGGTGATGGTGGTGCCCTTCGCTGCACCGCCGGTACAGGTGCTCGCCGCCCGGTGGGCGCATCACGTCGACCTCGCCGCTGTCCGCGAGCCCCTGGAGCGTGCGGTAGACCGTGGTCAGGCCGACCCGCTCGCCCCGGTCGCGCAGCATGGCGTGCAACTCCTGGGCGCTGTGGAACCCCTCCACCTCGCGCAGCAGGGCGCTGACCGCCGTGCGCTGCCGGGTGTTGCGGACCGTTCCGGCCCCGTCCTCGGTCATCATCTTGCCTCCCGGGCGTGGCTGACCGCGTCGGCGACGATATGGGCGATGTGCTCGTCGACCAGCGTGTACGCGATCTCGCGACCGCGCCGGGCTCCACGGACGACCCCGGCTCCGCGCAGCACCCGCAGGTGCTGGGAGACGAGCGGCTGCGGCGCGCCGAGCTTGTCGACGAGCTCATGCACGCAGCGTTCCCCGTCGGCGAGTTCCGTGACGATCGCCACGCGGATCGGCGCCGACAGGGCGCGCAGCAGCTCGCCCGCACCCTCGTACGCCTCGTAGCCGGTCGTCGTGGTCACCTTGCAACGGTAACCAATGTCTGGTCGGCTCAGCGCTCCAGGATCACGTCCGGCGGTTCAACCTCAGCGGTACGGGTGAACGGCCGCCGCCGGATCGCCCGCCAGGCCGCGGCGCAGACCGCCACCGTCAGGAACCCGGCGATCGCCAGCACCACGATCGTGGCACCCACCGCCGTGTCGATCTCGCCGGCCAGCCACACGCCCAGCCCGGCGCAGAGCACGCCGAGTGCCATCGCGGCGGCCATCGTGCTGCGGAAGCCGCGGGTCACCTGCTGCGCCGCCGCCACCGGCACCACCATGAGCGCGCTGACCAGCAGCAGGCCGACGGTGCGCATCGCGATCGTCACGGTCACCGCGGCGGCGATCGCGATCAGGATGTTCAGCGCGCGCACCGGCAACCCGGACACCCGGGCGTACTCCTCGTCGTGGCAGATCGCGAAGAGCGCCGGGCGCAGCAGCAGCATCGCGGCGAGGACCACGACGCCCAGGACGCCGATGACCACGAGGTCGGTGCGCGAGGTCGTGGTCAGGGAGCCGAAGAGGTACGCCATCAGGCTGGCGTTGCTCCGGTTGCTGGACAGGCCGACGAGCATGACGCCGCCCGCGATGCCGCCGTAGAAGAGCAGCGCGAGGGCCAGGTCACCGGAGGTGCGGCCGCGCTCGCGCAGCAGTTCGATCGCCACCGCGCCGGCAGCCGCGACGATCACCGCGGTGATCACGGGGGAGCGGTCGAGCAGCAGCCCGACGCCGACGCCGGTAAGTGCCACGTGGCCGATGCCGTCGCCGATCAGCGACATCTTGCGCTGCACCAGGTAGATGCCCAGCGCGGGCGCGGCGAGACCGATGACCAGCGCGCCGATCAGCGCGCGGATCATGAAGTCGTACTGGAACAGGTTCATGTCAGCCAGGCACCTGGTGGGTCCTCGGGCGCGTGCGGGTGCACGTGGTCGTGGTCCGGCGCGGCGTGGTGACCGGCCGGCGCCGGTGCGGCGCCGTCGTGCGCGATCTTGCCATCGTGTACCACGACAGCCCGGTTGATCAGCGGCTGGAGCGGTCCGAGCTCGTGTGCCACCAGCAGCACGGTACCGCCGGTGTCGACGAAGCCCCGCAGCGCGTCGGCGAACGCGGTCTGGCTGCCGGCGTCGACGCCGGCGGTGGGCTCGTCGAGCACGAGCAGTTCGGGCTCGCCGGCGAGCGCCCGGGCGATGAGGGTGCGCTGCTGCTGGCCGCCGGAGAGGGTGGCGACCGGCTCGGCGGCGCGGTCGGCGAGGCCCACGGCGGTCAGTGCCGCGGTCACGGCTGTCCGGTCGGCCGGGCCCGGTGGACGCAGGATGCCCCGGCGGGCCAGGCGTCCCGATGCGACGACCTCGGCCACGGTGGCCGGTACCCCGCTGCCGGCGCCCATCCGCTGCGGCACGTACCCGACCCGTCGCCACTGCCGGAACCGCTTGAGTGGTGTGCCGAAGAGTCGCACGGTGCCGCCCCGCAGCGGCACAAGCCCGAGGATGGCGCGCACCAGAGTGGACTTGCCGGAGCCGTTGGCACCGAGGATCGCCACCACCTCGCCGGCCGGTACCGACAGGGACACGTCATGAAGCACGGGGCGGTCGGCGTAACCGACCACCCCGTGCGCGATGTCAACGGCTGGCTCAGCCGTCACGAACACCCCAGCGCCGGGCGCAGGGTGGACAGGTTTTTCCGCATGACCGAAAAGTAGTCCTCGCTGCTGCCCTGCTGCAGCCCTTCCAGCGGATCGAGCACCGCTGTCTGGGCGCCGACCTCCTTGGCGATGGTGTCGGCGACCTTCGGGCTGACCAAGGTCTCGAAGAAGATCGTGGTGGCCTTGTGCTCCTTGGCCTCCTCGGTGACGTGTGCCAGCCGCTGCGGCGAGGGCTCGTCCTCGGGCGTGAGCCCGGTGATGCCGATCTGCTCCAGCTTGTACCGGTCGGCCAGGTACCCGAACGCGCTGTGGCTGGTGACGATCTCCCGGCGCTGGCAGGTCTTGAGGCCGGCGTCGTACTCCTCGTCGAGCTTTGCGAGGTCGGAGCGCAAGGTGGCCGCGCGGGCCGTGTAGTCGGCGGCGCGGTCCGGATCGGTCTCGCCGAGCCGCTTGGCGACCGCGTCGCCGATGGTGGCCAGGCGGGTGGGATCGAGCCAGACGTGCGGGTCCTTGCCGCCGGTCTCCTCCTCGTGCTCCTCCTCCGGAGCTTCCTCGCCCTCGTGTTCGTGCGCCGCGCCGTCGATGAGCGGCACCGCCGTGGTGACGTCGAACGCCTTGTCGCTGGCCTGCTGGGTGACCGCCTCGTCGACGGCGGGCTGGAACCCCTTGAGGTAGACGACGAACTTCGCGTCGGTGAGCTGCGCCACCTGGTCGGGGTTCAGCTCCAGGTCGTGCGGCTCCGCGCCGGGCTTGACCAGGTTTGTCACAGAGACGGCGTCGCCACCGACCCGCTCGGCGACGAACTGCAGCGGGTAGAAGGCGGCCACGACGTCCAGCTTGCTGGCGCTGGCGGAGCTGGCGTTGTCGTCGCCGCAGGCCGTGAGGCCGGTCAGCGCGAGCGCCGCGGCGCCCGTGGCGAGCAGGGTGCGGGGGGTGGTGCGGTTACGCATGACCCCAACTCTCCGCCTCAATGATAATGATTGTCAAAAGCGCATGAGTCTGGCTCACATAATCTTGGCGAGGCCGACAGCGATCAGGAGTGTGAGGATCACGAGCCGGACGGCGCGGTTGCCGGGCGTCTGCACAGGCCAGCTCATGGTCATCAGGTAGATGAGCGCGCCAGCGAGGAGCAGCATCAACAGTCCGCCGACCACGCCGGGAGTGAACAGCGCCACCAGCGCCAGCGCCAGCGTGGCGAGGAACACGGCGGTGGGACTCAGCCGCGTAAGCTTCATCGGATCACTGTAGGGAGTGGCTCGTGTTGGTTCTGAACCGGTTCCTGGTCGACGAAAACGCGGCGGCCGCGTTCACCGAACGGGCACACGCCGCCCTCGCCGCCCTGGCCGCCCGCCCCGGCTACGTGCGTGGCCAGCTCACCCGCTCGCTCGACGAGCCGAGCCACTGGTGCCTGGTGACCGAGTGGGAGTCGGTCGGCACGTATCGGCGGGCCCTCGGCCACTTCGACGTCAAGGTGTACGCCACGCCACTGCTCGCGGAGTCGCTCGACGAGCCGTCCGCGTACGAGGCGCTCGCGGCCGCCGAGCCCGGCGGCCAGGTGGTGGCGACGGCGAGCGACCGCGCCCCCGACTTCCCCTGAGCGCTCGCACATTACGCTTGCCGTCATGACGTCGCCGCCACCCGGTCCGGGGGTCACGCCGCCCTTCGCGGCGCCACCGACCGAGGGGCGCTCGTTCCGGCTCTGGATGGCGCTGGGCGTGGCCGGCCTCGCCACGCTGCTGTGCTGCGGCGCGGGCGGCACCGCTCTGGTCGGGTTCATCATCACCGGTACCGAGGCGGTGAACGAGCAGGTCCAGACCGTGGCCGGAGACTACTTCGACGCCCTGCGCGAGCAGCAGTACAACGAGGCGTACGACCTGCTCTGCGACGAGATTCGTAACGACGAGACGCCCGAGCAGTTCAGCTCCCGCATGTCCCGCGAGCCGCGGATCGCCTCGTACTCCTTCGGCGATGTCGATCTCGTCGACCTCACGCTGCCCACCGACCTCACCTACGCGAGTGGTGATCGCGACACGGTGCGGGTGGCCATGGACCAGGACACCGGCAGCGGCGAGTTCAGGGTGTGCGGCTTCGCGGAGTAATCTGCTGGGGTTTGCGCCGCCGGTAACCGTACGGTGGTGACATCCGTTGTTCATCTCGTCCACCCGCCCATCCCCGCCGACCGCCAGCCGGCGTAGGAGGAAACCCATGCCAGCCGATCGCATCGACGCCGTTGTCAGCCTCGCCAAGCGCCGAGGCTTCGTCTTCCCCTCCAGCGAGATCTACGGGGGCACCCGCTCGGCCTGGGACTACGGCCCGCTCGGCGTGGAGTTGAAGGAGAACGTCCGTCGGCAGTGGTGGCGCTCGATGGTCCAGCAGCGCGACGACATCGTCGGCCTCGACTCCGCGGTGATCCTTGCCAAGGACGTGTGGGCAGCCTCGGGCCATCTCGACGCGTTCGTCGACCCGCTGACCGAGTGCCAGTCCTGCCACAAGCGGTTCCGCGCCGACCACCTCGAAGAGGCGTACGAGGCCAAGCACGGCCGCCCGCCGGCCGACCTCGCCGAGCTCAACTGCCCGAACTGCGGCAACAAGGGCACCTTCACCGAGCCACGCATGTTCAACGGCCTCATGAAGACCTTCCTCGGCCCGGTCGAGAGCGAGGAGGGCCTGCACTATCTGCGGCCCGAGACCGCGCAGGGCATCTTCGTCAACTACCGCAACGTCGAGACCTCGGCCCGCAAGAAGCCGCCGTTCGGCATCGCACAGGTCGGCAAGTCGTTCCGCAACGAGATCACCCCGGGCAACTTCATCTTCCGGACCCGCGAGTTCGAGCAGATGGAGATGGAGTTCTTCGTCGAGCCGGGCACCGATGAGCAGTGGCACGAGTACTGGCTCCAGGAGCGCTGGAACTGGTACCTCGACCTCGGCCTGTCGCCCGACAACCTGCGGTACTTCGAGCACCCGAAGGAGAAGCTGTCGCACTACTCGAAGCGGACGGTCGACATCGAGTACCGCTTCCGGTTCGGCGGCACCGAGTTCTCCGAGCTTGAGGGCATCGCCAACCGCACCGACTTCGACCTCTCCACGCACAGCAAGCACTCCGGCGTCGACCTGTCGTACTTCGACCAGGAGAAGCAGGAGCGGTGGGTGCCGTACGTGATCGAGCCGGCGGCCGGCCTCACCCGCGCGGTGCTGGCTTTCCTGCTGGAGGCGTACGACGAGGACGAGGCGCCCAACACCAAGGGCGGTGTCGACAAGCGCACGGTGATGCGGTTCGACCCGCGGCTGTCGCCGGTCAAGGTTGCGGTGCTGCCCCTGTCGCGCAACACCGACCTGTCGCCGAAGGCCCGCGGCCTGGCGGCCACGCTCCGCAAGCGGTGGATCGTCGAGTTCGACGACTCGCAGGCGATCGGCCGCCGGTACCGCCGGCAGGACGAGATCGGCACCCCGTTCTGCGTGACCGTCGACTTCGACACGCTCCAGGACGACGCGGTGACGATCCGGGACCGCGACACGATGAAGCAGGAGCGCGTAGCCCTCGACGCCGTCGAGCGGTACCTGTTGGACCGCCTCCCCGGCTGCTAGCGCTCACCCCCTTTTCCGTCGATCAAGGGCAAGCGCACGTGGTTTGATCTCTGATCCGCGTGCGTTTGCCCTTGATCGGTGCAATCGGCCTTGATCGCCGCCGTCTCGCGGCGGAAGCCGTAGGTCTCGAACCGCCGTGTGAACCCGATCGACTCGTACAGCTTGCGAGCAGGCACATTTTCGGCGTTGTGGTTGACGGACGCCATCGTGATGCCCCGTTCCGCCATCCGGCGCATGCCCCACAGCATCGCGGCCCGCGCCAGCCCTCGGCGCTGGAAGTCGCGGTGCGTGCCGACCGGCTCGAAGTGCCCCGACCGGTTGCGCGGGTCGACCCAGCAGATCGTGAACGCGGCGATCCGCCCGTCTGGCGCCTCCACGACGATCTCCTGGTCGGGGTCGTAGCCCGGCTTCATCATGAACTCGGAGCGGTATCGCTCGCCCGTCCAGTCGTCGCCGAACGACTCGTTGCGCGCCTCGGCCAGCCCGTCGGCGTCGCTCATCCGAGCCGCGCGCACCGCGTATCCGTCAGGCACCCGCGGCTCCGGCACCGGTGCCGTCAGGTCGACCTCGTTGACGTGATCCCAGGTGCGGAAGTGCGTGAAGCCCAGCGCGGTGAGCAGCCGGATGCGGGTGGCGTCGCACTCGAAGAGGTCGGTGGCCACGTACTGGCCGGTCGTGAGGGCGGCCGTGGTCACCGCGGCGGTGCGCAGCATCTCGCGCTCGGCGTCCGTGCCGCGCAGGGCCGGCGCGGCCAACACGTCGAACGCCTCGCCGAACCGGCCGTTGATCGCCAGCCCGGCGATCTCGCCGCCGTCCTCCCACACCTGCACGACCTCGCCCACCGGGCGCCGGCCGCGGAGGTTTTCATAGATGCGGTGCGGCAGTTCACCGATGTGGTCGTACCCGCAGCGCCCCGCCTCGGCGATCCACCCGGCCATCCCGTCCTGAAGGCGCGGCATGTCGGCGTCCGTGTACGGACGCACGACGGGCCCGCCCATCAGAAGTCGAAACCGCCGGGACGGCCATTCCGGTCGGCGATGAGCCCGGCGAGTGTGGCGATCGCGATCTCGGCCGGCGCCTTCGAGCCGATGTTGAGCCCGATCGGGCGGTGCACCCGGTCGATCTCCGCCTCGGTGACGCCGAGCGCCCGCAGCGCCTCGATGTGCGGTGGGGCGTGCCGCGGGCTGCCCATCACGCCGATCCACCGGGTCGTCTCGGCGAGCGCGTCGCGAAGGACCTCACCCAACTCGGGCCTGTCATGGTCGGTCACGACCACGTCGGTGTCGGAGTCGAGGCCGGCGGCCTTGACGGTGCCGCCCTGCGCCGGATCCACCAGCACCGTGCGGTATCCCACGTCGGCCGCGAACTTCAGCAGGTAATCGGCGACCGGCGACTCGAACACCGCCACCAGCGTGCGCCTGCTCGGCTCAGGTGGCAGGCCTCCGTGCGCGGTCTCGCACGCCGGATCGGTGGTCACGGGTACGACACTATCCTTGTGACCGTGAGTGGCGCACTGGTATTCGGGCCGCACCCGGTCGACCCGCCGGTGGTGCTGGCACCCATGGCCGGCATCACCAACGTGGCGTTCCGGCAGCTCTGCCGCGAGCACGGCGCCGGCCTGTACGTCTGCGAGATGGTCACCACCCGCGCCCTCGTCGAGCGCAACCCGAAGACCCTACGCATGATCGCGTTTGCCGAGGGGGAGCGGCCCCGCAGCCTCCAGCTCTACGGCGTCGACCCGACGATCACCCGCAAGGCCGTCGAGATGATCGTCGACGAAGGCCTCGCCGACCATATCGACCTCAACTTCGGCTGCCCCGTGCCCAAGGTCACCCGCAAGGGCGGTGGGTCGGCCCTGCCCTGGCGGCGCCGGCTGTTCGAGAGAATCGTGCGCGGCGCGGTCGAGGCGGCGGCGCCCGCCGGGGTCCCGGTCACGATCAAGATGCGCAAGGGCATCGACGACGACCATCTGACGTACGCCGAGGCGGGGCTGACCGCCCAGGACGCGGGAGTCGCCGCGGTCGCACTGCACGGGCGCACCGCCGCCCAGCGGTACTCCGGCACCGCAGACTGGGACGCCATCGCCGACCTCAAAGACCGCCTCGACGTGCCGGTGCTCGGCAACGGCGACATCTGGGAGGCCGACGACGCGCTGCGGATGGTCGCGCACACCGGCGTCGACGGTGTGGTTGTTGGGCGCGGCTGCCTCGGCCGGCCATGGCTCTTCGCCGACCTCGCCGCCGCGTTCGCCGGTCGTCCCGAGCGGGTCCTGCCAACACTGGGCGAGGTCGCCGCGACCATGCGCCGGCACGCTGAGCTGCTGACGTCGGCAATGGGGTCCGAACGCGACGGCTGCACCGACTTTCGCAAGCACGTGGCCTGGTACCTGAAGGGCTTCCCGGTGGGCGCCGAACTGCGGCGGGCGCTCGCGATGGTGAGCACACTGGCCGAACTCGACGACCTGCTGTCCCGCTTGGACCCGGCCGAGCCATTCCCCACGCACACGCTGGGCCAACCTCGTGGCCGCACCAACTCGCCGGGCAAGGTCGCCCTCCCTGACGGCTGGCTGACGACCCGCGACGACGAGACCGTCCCCCAAGGCGCCGAACTAGACGACTCCGGCGGCTAACTCCCGTGCCAGGCCCGCTCCTCTCGTGGCGCGACGGGAGGAGGGGCGGGCGGGGCGGTGGGGGGAAGGGCGGGCGCGGTGCCGACCGGCTCGGTGGTGGTGTCGGCGTAGGTGTAGGCGGTGGTTAGGGCTGCCAACGGCATGGCCAGGGCGTAGACGGCGCCGGATACCACGTTCAGCAGCGCGAACGGCGCGTCGGTGAACAGGATCAGGACAGTGCCCAGTACCGGCCCCAGAGCGAGCGCCAGAGCGATGGCCACCACCGACAGCGTCGTCACCTTGAGCCACCGCCCGCGCACCAGCTCGGAGCTGCGCCGCAACGTCCGCACCGGGCCGGGCGGCGGATCTTCCAGGGCGGCCACCGGCGCCAGCAACGCCCACCGCCCGGCGAGCCACACGCCGAGCGGCACCAGGGCCAGGCTGAGGCTGAGCGCGATCACGACCGCGATCGCGATCGCCAGCGCGCCGAGCAGCTTCGGGTACCGGGCCACCCCCATCCGGTACGCCCGCAGAGGCCCGATGTCGCGGCCGGCGTCGACTTCGACCAGGGCGGTGGCGGTGACCGCCATGACGAGCCCGACGCCGGCGAGGGTGAGGGCGGCGCCGACCCAGGCGAGGCCCGCCAAGGCGCTCTCCAACGCCGCACCCAGCACCGTGATCGGCAGGAAGATCAGCCCGATTCCGGCGAAGAGTGGCCAGTGCCGGCGGTACATGCGTGCGGCGGCGACCAGCGTCTGGCCCCAGGCGCGCCGGCGCGCCATGGGCAGCGGGTCGGCGGGGTGCCAGGTGGTGCGGCTGGCGATGTACAGCACCAGGGCCACGAGCACCGCGATCAGCATCAGCATGGTGGATGGGTCGCTCACGACCCGGCGGAGCGCGTCGGAGCCGGTGCGCACGGACTCGCAGAAGAAGTCGGTGGCGCCGGTGCCGAGCAGCCCGCCGGCCGGTACGGCGAACGCCTCGTCGCGCCAGCTGTCCTGGGACCAGGTGATCGGCTCGCTCCACTGGCGCTTCATCGCCGGCCCGGTCGGTCCGTTGTAGAAGGCCTGCTGGAGCTCGCCCCACCGGCCTTCGTACCCGATCCACGGAAACGAGGCGCGCGCGAGGGCCGGGTCCTGCGGGATGGTGCGCACGACCGGCCGCACCTCGACGGACGGTCTGGTGGAGTCGTCGCAGCCCACGCCTTCGGAGGCGGAGCTGCCGAGGTAGAGCGCGTCCTCGTAGTGGTTGGCGTGTGAGCCGGCCGCCGGGTGTACGACTGGGTGAGTGCCATCGACGAGCTCGAGCTTGCCATCCCCGGAGGCGGAGGAGTCCCACGCGGCGCGCTCGGCACCCTCGTGCTGGCTGTACCCGACCGACACGGGGTCGACAGTCAGGGCAGCCGCCACGGAAGAAGCGTCGAAGATCAACTGGATCATTTCCCAGTCGCCCTCGTGCTTGTTGTTGTAGTCGTTGAATACGTAGAAGAACCAGTACTGGAGGGCGAGTTTCCCGGGCACGCCCGGATCTGTGGCGACGTGTGCGTACACCGTCGGGCGGGACGTGCCGGTTATCCGATCACCCCAACGCTCGTATCCGCAACCGGGGTTCAGCGGATCTCCGGGGAAGTCGAGGTGATATTCATAACGCCCCTCGGCGAGATCGTCCGCACTGGGTCCGATCTTCACCAGATCGGTCGGCGCCCATGGGCCACGCAGTGCCACGGTCGGCTGGTCGAAGAGCCGGTCGACGTCGAGCGGGAGATACGGCTCGCCGTACCCGCACTCCTCCTCCTGCGCGACGAGCCGCACCACGGGCGCATACCTCGAAGCCAACTCCGCCTCATCGTCGAGATCAGCGTGCGCGGGCGACGGCCAAGCGAAGAGACCGATCAAGCCGATAATCAAGATTTGCGCGAATCTGCCCATGGAAGCGTTCCCAAGAGCGTTCGTGAACCGAAAATTGCCGGCCGGTGTGCCGATAGTCACCGAACTCTCCCTTAGGGCTTTCTGTCTCGCTTAGTGTTCGCCCACCATTGGGTACTGACCCATCGTTCAACGCCGAATCGCTGGGTGCGGGAGGTTCTGTGAACAAATACGTGTACGAGTTCACTGAGGGAAACAAAGATCTCAAGGACCTGCTCGGCGGCAAGGGAGCCAACCTTGCCGAGATGACCAACCTCGGGCTGCCGGTGCCGCCCGGGTTCACGATCACCACTGAGGCGTGCAAGGCGTACCTCGCCACCGGCGAGGAGCCCGAAGGGCTGCCGGAGCAGATCGCCGACAGCCTGGCCCGGCTGGAGTCCAGCATGGGCAAGCGGCTCGGCGACCCTTCCGACCCCCTGCTGGTCTCGGTGCGCTCGGGCGCCAAGTTCTCGATGCCCGGGATGATGGAGACGGTGCTCAACGTCGGTCTCAACGACCGGAGCGTCGACGGGCTCGCCCAGCAGAGCGGCAACGAGCGCTTCGCCTGGGACTCGTACCGTCGCCTGATCCAGATGTTCGGCAAGACGGTGTGCGACGTGCCCGGCGAGGAGTTCGAGCACGCGCTCGAAGAGGCGAAGAAGGCAAAACAGGCGACGAGCGACCTCGATCTCGACGCCAGCGACCTGCGCCAGCTGGTCGACGTGTTCAAGACGCTCTTCGCCAAGCACACCGGCCGCGAGTTCCCGCAGGAGCCGCGCGACCAGCTCGACCTGGCGATCCGCGCGGTCTTCGAGTCGTGGAACGCCGACCGCGCCGTGCTTTACCGCCGCCAGGAGCGCATCCCCGCCGACCTCGGCACCGCCGTCAACGTGGTGGCGATGGTCTTCGGCAACCTGGGCTCCGACTCAGGCACCGGCGTGGCGTTCACCCGCGACCCGGCGACGGGCGCGCCGGGCGTGTACGGCGACTACCTCGCCAACGCGCAGGGCGAAGACGTGGTGGCCGGCATCCGCAACACCGTGCCCCTGCAAGACCTGGAACGGCTCGACAAGGCCTCGTACGACGAGCTCATGTCGATCATGGCGAGGCTGGAGGGCCACTACCGCGACCTGTGCGACATCGAGTTCACGATCGAGCGCGGCAAGCTGTGGATGCTCCAGACCCGGGTTGGTAAGCGCACGGCCGCCGCGGCGTTCATCATCGCCAGCCAGCTCGTCGACGAGGGGTTGATCGACCTCGACGAGGCGCTCCAGCGCGTCAACGGTGCCCAGCTCGCCCAGCTCACGTTCCCGCGCTTCGACCTGTCGGGCGAGCCGGAAGCGCTCGCCAAGGGCATCGCCGCGTCGCCGGGTGCGGCGTACGGCAAAGCGGTCTTCGACTCCGCGCGGGCCGCCGAGGTGGCCGCCGGCGGCGAGCCGGTGATCCTGGTCCGGCGCGAGACCAACCCCGATGACCTGCCGGGCATGATCGCCGCGCAGGGAATCCTGACCAGCCGCGGCGGGAAGACCAGCCACGCCGCCGTGGTGGCCCGGGGAATGGGCAAGACGTGCGTTTGCGGCGCCGACGACCTCGAGGTCGACGTCGTCAGCGGGAAGTTCACTGTGGACGGTCGCACCGTCGACGAGGGCGACGTCATCTCGATCGACGGCACCAGCGGCTGCGTCTATCTCGGTGAGGTGCCGGTGCGGCCGTCGCTAGTGGTGCGGTACTTCGAGGGCGACGTCTCACCAGACGACGACGCGCTCGTGGCAGCGGTACACAGGCTCGTCACGCACGCTGACGCAGCGCGGCGCCTGCGCGTCCGAGCGAACGCCGACACCGGGGAAGACGCGGCGCGTGCGCGGCGGTTCGGGGCCGAGGGGATCGGCCTGTGCCGCACCGAGCACATGTTCCTGGGCGACCGGCGCGAGCTCGTCGAGCGGCTGATCCTGGCCCGCACGGACGAGGAGCGGCAGGCGGCGCTCGACGGGCTGATGCCGTTGCAGCGCGCGGACTTCGTCGAGATCTTCCAGGCAATGGACGGCCTGCCGGTCACCGTGCGGCTGATCGACCCGCCGCTGCACGAGTTCCTGCCGGCGCTGGAAGACCTGGCCGTGCGTGTGGCGGTCGCGCACGAGCGCGGCGAAGACGCGGGCAAGGACGAGGCGCTGCTGGCGGCCGTCCGCCGCATGCACGAGCAGAACCCGATGCTCGGCCTGCGCGGCGTCCGGCTCGGCCTGGTGATCCCTGGCCTGTTCGCCATGCAGGTCCGCGCGATCGCCGAGGCCGCCGCCGAGTGCGCGCGCCAGGGCGGCACGCCGCGGCCGGAGATCATGGTGCCGCTCGTGGGCGCCGTCCAGGAGCTGGAGACGGTACGCGCCGAGGCGGAGCGGATCGTCGCCGAAGCGGGCGTGTCCGGCATCCCGATCGGCACGATGATCGAGGTGCCGCGGGCGGCCCTCACGGCTGACCAGATCGCCGAGGCGGCCGACTTCTTCTCGTTCGGCACCAACGACCTCACCCAGATGGGCTGGGGGTTCTCCCGCGACGACGTCGAGGGTGCGTTCTTCCCCCGATACCTTGAGCTGGGCATCTTCGGTGTGTCGCCGTTCGAGTCGATCGACCGCGACGGGATCGGGCGGCTCGTGCGGATCGCTGTCGACGAGGGCCGCACCGCGCGTCCGGACCTCAAGATCGGCGTCTGCGGTGAGCACGGCGGTGACCCCGAATCCGTGCACTTCTTCGAAGACGCGGGCCTCGACTACGTGTCGTGCTCGCCCTTCCGGGTGCCGGTGGCCCGGCTGGAGGCAGGACGCGCGGCCGTGCACTCCGACGGCTCCGACAGCCGCTGAACGGCACGCCCCCGCCGGTCGTCTGGAACGGCGGGGGCGGTCGCACCGCGTTCAGACGTCCAGGTCTTCCTCGATCTGGCGCAGGTGGTGACGCGCCATCGCGAGGTTGGCCCGAGTCGACCAGCGCCACGCCGATCGAGCCGTCGATCTGCATCGCCTGCTTGAGGGCGGTGTGGTGCGCCGCCGGGTCACCTCCCGGCCGAGCACCGCCGGGTCCACCCGGCACACCCCGCCGAGCGGGTGCGAGCACCAACCGGCTGTCGAACTGCGTGTGTACCGGCGGTGCCGAGGGCGAAGCCAGAGCTGTAGTCGACGCTATTGGTCAATTCCATAGCCGCCACGGTCGGCGATCGGCCAGCAAGTATCGGCTGATCGGCTGTTGTGTGTCCGGCGGGAAAGGGCAGCCCGGCGTAACCTAAGCGTCACTTTGACTTCGCCGCTACGGTGACAACGGAGGTGCGACCCATGGGCAGCCAGTGGGAGAACCTGGTGGTTGACTCTCAGGACCCCCCGCGACTGGCGCGCTGGTGGGCCGAGGCGCTCGGCTACCAGATCACCTACGAAAAGCCCGACGAGGTGGAGATCCGCCGCACGGCTGACGCGCTGCCGGGCCTGATTTTCGTACCGGTGCCCGAAAACAAGACCGTCAAGAACCGCCTGCACATCGACCTGCGCCCGGCCGATCAGGAGGCCGAGGTGGAGCGTCTGGTCAATATGGGCGCGCGGCACGTGGACGTGGGCCAAGGTGACGACGTGAGCTGGGTCGTGCTGGCCGATCCCGAGGGCAACGAGTTCTGCGTGCTGCGCCAGCGCGGCTAGTACATATAGTGATGTTTCGTGTTACCCTGCGCAAACGGCGCAATTAAGGGTAAGGCGGACATAGTGGGCTTCGATCCACAGAACCTCTACGGCGTGGTGCTCGCGGGTGGGTTCGGCACCCGGCTCTGGCCGCTGTCGCGGCAAGGCCGCCCCAAGCAGTTCATCGACCTGCTCGGCGGCGGGCGGTCACTGCTACAGCAGGCCGTCGACCGGGTCGTCGACATCATCCCGCTCGACCGCGTCCTGGTCGTCACGACCGAGCGGTTCGCCGCCGACGTCGCCGCCCAACTGCCCGACCTGGCACTGGAAAACATCATCGCGGAGCCGTGCGGCCGCGACACCGCGCCAGCCATGGGCGTCGCCGCCGAGCTGGTCTCCGCACGCTGCCCGGACGCCGTCGTCGTCAACATCCCGGCCGACCACTACGTCGCTGACGGGGAACGCTTCCGCGCCGCGCTGCTCACCGCCGCCGAGGCTGCGTACGACCACCCGGTGGTCGCGGTGCTCGGCGTGCCGCCCACGTTCGCCAACACCGGACTCGGATACATCGAGGTGGGTGCCGACCGCATCGAGGTCGGCGACCGGACGCTGCTGGAGGTGGCTCGGTTCACCGAAAAGCCGGACGCCGCCACCGCTCGCGCGTTCGTCGACTCTGGACGGTACCTGTGGAACGCCAACTACTACACGTTCCACGTCGACACGTTCCTCGCCAGCCTCGCTGAGTACGCCCCCAGCCTGTACCGCGCGCTCGCCCCGCTGCGCGGCACCGCCGGTGCGTCCGCTATTGCCCAGGTGTACGCCGCGGTAGAGGCCGCGCCGGTCGACACCGCGATGACCGAGAAGGCGTCCAACATCTACGTGCTGCCGGCCGACTTCCGGTGGAGCGACGTCGGCAACTGGAACGAGCTGTACGCGGTGCTCGCCGACGGCTGGGCCGAGCCGGACGGCACCGTGGTGGTAAGCCCGCGCCCCGAGCTGATCATCGGCATCGACGCCTCCGACAACCTCGTGCTCCAGGCCACCCCGCGACCGATCGCCCTGGTCGGCGTCCGCGACAGCGTGGTCGTCGACCTCGACGACGGCCTGCTGGTCGCCGGGAGGGCGCAGATCCAGGACATCCGCCAGGTGGTCGAGCACCTGGCAGAGGTGGCACCCGCCTACTGTTGACGGGACTACGCTCCGGTAACGGGACTAGGCTCCTGGGGTGAGTCGGGATTCCGAGCGGCTCGTCTTCGAGCCGCCGAAGGACACCGGGTACGGGCGCACCCCGTACGAGCGCGACCGCGCCCGGGTACTGCACTCCGCGGCCTTCCGGCGGCTCGCCGCCAAGACCCAGGTCCACAGTGCCGGTCTGGCCGGCTCCGCCGGCCGTGCCGGGGCGGACGACTTCCTGCGTACCCGGCTCACCCACTCCCTCGAAGTGGCGCAGATCGCGCGCGAGATGGGGGCCCGGCTCGGCTGTGACCCCGACCTGGTCGACACGGCGGGACTGGCGCACGACCTGGGTCACCCGCCGTTCGGGCACAACGGCGAAGACGCCCTGGACGAGGCCGCCCGGGAGTGTGGCGGGTTCGAGGGCAACGCGCAGACCCTCCGGGTACTCGCCCGGCTGGAGGCCAAGGTGGACGGTGCCGGCCTCAACCTGACGCGGGCCTCCCTCGACGCCACCTGCAAGTACCCGTGGCCGCGCCGGCCCGGCCAGCGCAAGTTCGGGGTCTACGCCGACGACGCCGTGGTCTTCGAGTGGCTGCGCGCCGGCGCGCCGGGCGACGCGCGCTGCCTGGAGTCCCAGGTGATGGACTGGGCCGACGACGTGGCCTACTCGGTGCACGACGTCGAAGATGGCGTGCACGGCGGCTACATCGCGTTCGGCGGGCTGCTGGCGGACCGCGACGAGCGGGCCGCCCTGTGCGTCGACGTGGCCGCCGCGTACTCTGCCGAGTCCGCCGCCGACCTCGAAGAGGCACTGGTCGACCTGCTCGGCGACCCGGTGCTCGCGCCGTTGTCCCGGTACGACGGCAGCCACGGTGCGCTGGCGGCGCTCAAGGGCGTCACGAGCGTCCTCATCGGCCGGTTCGTGGCGGGGGCGGTCGAGGCGACACAGGAGCGGTTCGGCGACGGTCCACTGCGGCGGTACGCGGCCGATCTGGTCGTGCCGCGGGCCGTACGCGCGCAGTCCGCGCTGCTCAAGGGAATGGCGCTGCGATATGTGATGCGCCGGCCGCACGCCGAGGGTCGATACATCGAGCAGCGCGAGATCCTCACGGATCTGGTCCGGGCGCTTACGATCAGGGCGCCGGACGGACTCGATCCGGTCTTCGCGCCGCTCTGGAAGGCCGCCCCTGACGACGCCGCGCGGCTTCGCGTGGTTGTCGACCAGGTGGCCTCCCTGACCGACCCGGCGGCCGTAGCCTGGCATCAGCGGTTGACGGGAGGCTGACATGTCCACGTTTGTGATCATCGGTGCGTCCCTGGCGGGCGCGAAGGCGGCCGAGACGCTGCGCGCCGAGGGCTTCGACGGGCGCATCGTGCTCGTCGGCGAGGAGATCGAGCGGCCCTACGAGCGGCCGCCACTGTCCAAGGGGTACATGCTCGGCAAGGACCCGCGCGACAAGGCGTTCGTGCACGACGAGTCCTGGTACGCCGAGCACGACGTGGAGCTGATGCTGGGCCGCCGCGCCACCAACCTCGATGCCGCCGCGCACACCGTGACCCTCGACGGGGTCGCCAAGCTGACGTACGACAAGTTGCTGCTCGCCACCGGCTCCCGGGTGCGCACGCTCTCCGTGCCGGGCGCGGAGCTGAGCGACGTGCGATACCTGCGCACATTCGATGAAGCCGACGTGCTGCTCGAACGGCTGCGCGCCGGTGGTCGGGTGCTCGTCGTCGGCGCCGGCTGGATCGGCCTGGAGGTGGCGGCCGCCGCCCGCGAGCATGGCTGCTCGGTCACCGTGGTCGAGGCAGACTCGCTGCCGCTGCGCCGTGTGATCGGTGACGAGGTGGCGGCCGTCTTCCGCGACCTGCACGTGGCGCACGGCGTCGAGTTCCGGTTCGGTGCCGGGGTGCGCGAGTTCGGCACCGTGGGCGGCCGCCTCACGCACGCGGTGCTCGACGACGACACCGAGGTGCCCGCCGACCTCGTCGTGGCTGGCGTCGGCATCCGGCCCGCCACCGAGCTCGCCGAAGCCGCTGGGCTGGCGGTCGACAACGGCGTGGTGACCGACGCCGCGCTACGCACCGCCCATCCCGACGTGTACGCCTGCGGAGACGTCGCCTCCTTCGAGCACCCGCTGATCGGCGAGCGGATCCGGGTCGAGCACTGGTCGAACGCCCTCAACGGTGGCCCGGCCGCCGCCCGCTCGATGCTCGGCCAGCAGGTCCGGTACGACCGCGTGCCGTACTTCTTCACCGACCAGTACGACCTCGGCATGGAGTACGCGGGCTGGGCACCCCAGGGCTCGTACGACTCCGTGGTGTTCCGGGGCGACGTGGCGGCGCGCGAGTTCCTGGCGTTCTGGGTCAAGGGCGGTCGCGTCCTCGCCGGCATGAATGTCAACATCTGGGACGTCCAGGACGAAATCCAGGCTCTGGTCAAGGCCGGTTTCGCCGGCCAGGCGGTAGACCTGTCCCGGTTGGCCGACGACTCGGTCCCTCTACCCGATTTGCTCCCGTGACCTAGTGAATTGATGCGGCTACAGTGCGGATTTCCCTCTCCCGGGGCTGGCGTGAGCTTGGTAGTCTGCCGCCGACTCACGGCTACGGCTGCATCGACACATGGGAGGTCATCTCGTGTCTGACAGTGGCATGAAGGGTCGTGTCAAGGGACTACTCGGAGGGCCATCTGGAATGAGCGAGCCTCTGGAGCAGATGGCGGTCGCCGCCGCCGACCCGGCCGCGCAGCAGCACCAGGCCCTGCAGGTGCTCACGCTGGCGCAGCGCACCGCCGAGGAGCACGTCGCCAGCGCCCGGCGCGAGGTCGACCGGATCCGCGCGGAGGCCCAGGCCAGCGCGGATCAGATCATCCGCGAGGCGCAGGCGAACGCTCAGGGTCTCCATCAGGAGGCCGAGAAGGCGTTGTCCGCCGCGCACGCCTCGGCGGCTCAGATCGCCCGGGACGCCCAGGCACGCTTCGACAAGGCACAACACGAGGCGGAGACGATCCTCTCCGAGGCGCGCACCAAGGCCGACGACATGGCCAAGCACGCCCAGGCGTCCGCCGACGAGCTCAAGCACCAGGCCGAGCAGAAGTACGAGGACGTCGTCGGCAGCCTGGCCGCCAGGCGGGAGGCGCTGCAGCGCCAGATCGAGGCGCTGGAGGGCTTCGACCAGGAGTATCGGACGCGCCTCACCACGTTCATGCAGAACCAGCTCCGCGCCCTCTGGGTCGACCAGCCCCAGGTGAACGCCGAGGCCATCGAGCCCCCGGCCGACCACCCGGACCCCGACCTGACCCCCGCCGGCGCCCTCCCCGCCCAACGCACCTCCGCCCCCGCCTAGACCCACCGCGCGCCAGCACGCCCCCCTCGCCTCCCCTCTCCTCTCCCTGTCGATCAAGGGCAAACGCACGTGGTTCGATCTCAAAACCACGTGCATTCGCCCTTGATCGTTGGACTCTTCCTTGGTCGAAGCGTCACCCGCCGTCGCAGCGTGCCGGCTACGAGCGCCGGCGTAGGCCCGCGCGCCGCTCGCCCAGCTCGTCGGCGCTGATCTCGCCCCGGGCGTACCGCTCAGCGAGCACCCGCTCCGCGGCGGCGCGCGCCATGCGGCCGGGCGACCGCCGGTAGACCAGGTAGCCGGCCGTGGCCAGCACCAGCGCCCAGAACGCGGCCGGAAACACCAGCCACCAGCCCGGTCCGCCGCCGGTACCGTCCCAGCCCGGGTGCGGATGCGCGTACGCGTAGGTCGTGAGTTCTGCCAGCATCACAATCTCCTTGGCTCGTTCCCCTTGGATATGTGAAGCGTCCGCCAGCAGCCTCGATCTGCCGTCCGTCTGGCAGCGACATCCCGCTTACGTCCGCAAGCGCAGCCCACCCCTCCACCCCGTAGGGGTCAGCGAAGCGAGGAATTCGCGCAGCTCCGGGCGTATCGCCGACCAATGCACCTACATTGGCGCGGGGCGGCGGGCGTCTACTTCGATTTCGAACTTCATGCGGGGGTCGGCCAGGCCGCACATCAGCATGGTCGCCGCCGGTCGGACCTCGCCGAAGTACCGGCGCAGTGTCGGCCAGCACGGCTCGAAGTCGTCGCGGTTGGGCAGGATGTACCGCACGCGGACCACGTCGGCGAACGTGCAGCCGGCCTCGGCCAGCGCCGCGCCCACGTTGCGCAGGCACTGCTCGACCTGCTCGACGACGTCGTCCGAGATCGTCATCGTGGAGTAGTCGAAACCGGTCGTGCCCGACACGTGTACCCGGTCGCCGTCGACGACGGCCCGCGCGTATCCGATCTGCTCCTCGAACGTCGAACCACTCAAGATCGCGCGCCGCTCTCCCATGCGACGTAACCGTAGCCGTTTCTCCACCGGTCGCAATCGCGTTGATCACACTTGTGGAACGCGTTACGCCGCTGGCTTTCGGCGGGTTCAAGTACGAGTGCCGGGTCGTGACCCGCCCGGAACCGGCGCTGGCGCCGATCCCTGCTGCTCGGGGGCGCGTTTCAGGACAAGCGGTCCTGGTTGCGGCACGAGGCGCTGATCGGGTCGCTCGCCTCGGTGTTGACCGTCGACCTGCCGGGCGCGGGCGGCGCCGACTACCTGCCGGCGGGGTACGGGCTGGAGTTCCTCGCGGACGCCCTGCACCACATGATCGTCGAGGAGGATCTGCCGGGCGCTGAACGTGATGGGTGGCTCCTACGGGGGCGCGGTCGCGTGCCGGTTGGCGCAGCGCCATCCGGGCGACGTGCGCCGGTTGCCGCTGTGCGGTACAGCGTTGGACGTACCCGACGCGACCCGGGCGCGCGCCGCGCACACTGTCACGCTGCTGCGCCGCGGGGCGATCGACGACTTCGCGCGGGCCACGCTCGCGCTCTTCCTGTGTCAGGATCCCGACCGTGAGATCCGCCGCCAGGCGGCGGTGGCTCGGCTGCTGGAGCGGCAGCTCCGCGCGTTGAGCCCGGAAGAAATCCGAAAATACCTCGCCAACACCGAACGGGTGCTCGCCGCGCCGCTGCCCGCCGGGCCGCCACCGGCGATCCCGACGCTGGTGGTCACCGGCGAGCACGACTCGCTGACCACCGCGTCGATGTGTCGGGCGACGGCCGCGCGCTGTCCCGACGCGCGGTTCCTGACCGTGCGGCAGGCCGACCACCTGATGCCGCTGGAGCGGGCGGACGAGTTCGTCGACCTGATGCTCCGCTTCTTCGGCGACCGCCCCCTCCACGACCTGCCGTACCGGAGCCCGCCCGCCAGCCACGACCAGCCGGCGCGGACGGCGGCGGCGGCATAGGAAAACCCCAAGCCACGACGCTGCGTCCGCGCTACCGTCGTCGTTTGTGTCCCGTACCGTCTCGCTGATCCTCGTCGATGGCGATGGAGCGCCGGCAGGCGCACTGCCGCCCTTTGACGTCGACCTCCCGTACTGGCAGGAGGTCTCGTGCGTGGTCCGCGGTGCCCGGGAGCGGTACGGCGTCGACGTGACCGTCCTGCGCCTGCTCGCCGCCGAACGGCCGGCACCGCACGGCGGGTCCGTCACCTACCTCGCGCAGGTGGGCGACGTCGGCGGTCGACGCCGGGTGGACCCTGCCGTGCACCCGCACCGTGCCCCCTACGCGTGGCCGGGTGGTCCCGCGGCGAGCCTGCGCTGGGCCAGCGATGTGCTGGCGGAGTTGGGTCACGGCGTGGTGTCCGATGTGGAGCAGCAGCGCACGTGGAACCTGTCGGCGATCTGGCGGCTTGGCACCGCACGTGGTCCGGTGTGGCTCAAGCAGGTGCCCCGGTTCTTCACACATGAGGCGACCGTTCTCGCCTGGATCGCGGACCGGGTCGCGGGGGAGCGGCTCGTGCCGCCGCTGCTCGCGGCCGGCGACGATGGGCGCATGCTGCTGGCGCACGTCGAAGGCGACGACCTGTACGGTGCCGATCTCGCCACTCGCGACGCCATCGCCGCCGACATGCACCGCATCCAACTCGCCACACGCGACAAAGAGGTCGAGCTGATCCGTGCTGGCGTGCCAGATCGTCGCGCTGTTTCGCTGCTCGAGTGGACAGCAGACGTCGTCGCCCGTTACGGCGGCGGCGAGCCGGCTCTGCACGCGCTCGTCGACGGACTCCCCGAACGCTTGTCTACAGTGGAGTCCTGTGGCCTGCCCGACACGCTCGTGCACGGTGACCTCCACCCGGGCAACGTGCGCGGCACCAGCGAGCGGCGTGCGCTCATCGACTGGGGTGACTCGTTCATCGGGCACCCGGCGTTCGACATCCTGCGGTTGACCGAAGACGCGCCCCCGGCCGCCGCCGCCCAGCTCATCGATGCCTGGGCGGCGCGCTGGCGGGCCGCCGTGCCCGGCTGCGCTCCAGAGAGGACGGTCGAGCTGCTCCGGCCGGTCGAGGCCCTGCGGAGCGCCGCCGTGTACGCCAACTTCCTCGACAACATCGAGCCGTCAGAGCATCCGTACCACGTAGCCGATGTCCCCGCCTGTCTCAGGGCCGCTGTCGACCAGGCTCGACGAAGTCCGCCCTGATCACGAAAGAGGACGCGGCGGCTCCGGGACGGTGGTGCGGAAGTCAGCTGGAGCGTTTTCGCGTCGGGCCCGAGCGACGAACGGGAGCGCCAGCGCGGACAGGACACCCGAGATGAGGTACGAGGCCGGGTAGCCCCACACGTCGGCCACCCGGCCCAGCACGGGCTGGGCCGCGATGCCACCGCTCGACGACATCAGCGAGTCGAACGACAGGATCGTGGCGCGCTGCGCAGAAGGGATCATCCCGTTGATGTACGCCTGGCGCACCGGCGTGACGGCGGCGAACAGCAGCGCCCACACCACGATCAGCGCGATGACCGACCAGAAGTTCGTGACCAGGCCGATGAGCAGTATGGCCAGGGCTGCGATCGCCTCGACGACCAGCAGGGCGGTGGTGCGGCGCGTGAAGAGCCGGGCGACCTGCGGCGTCAGAAGCCCGCCGAGGATCTGCGCGCCGGCGACGATGGCCGCGGCGAGGCCGGCGATGCCGTACGCCCGCGGGTCACCCCACAACTCCAGCAGGTACGGCTGGAGCGCGTAGAAGACGTAGATGCTGACGCCACCGGTGAACGGCGCGGCGAGCATCAGGTACCGCACCGCCGGCACCCGCCATCCGTACCGCATCGAGTTGGCCACGATGTTTCGCACCTCGCCGATCGGTCCGGCGCCCCGGCTCGGTGTGAACCCGATGTCGCGCATAAGCACCAGAGCCACCACGAACATCACCAGCAGCACGGCCGCCCGGAGCACGAACGGCACGCCCAGGTTGGTGAGCTGCGCGATGTATCCACCGGCCACCGACCCGGCCAGCATCCCCGTCCCGCTGATGACCTGTCCGCGCGCGAATACGGACTCCAGCGGCCCGGTGTATCCGGTCGCGGTTAGCGCGTCGACCAGCCATGCCTCGACGGCGCCGGAGAAGAACGTGAACCCGAGCCCCAGCAGCAGCGACACGACGGCCCATTGCCAGAACGGGCCATGCACCTGCCAGAGCAGCACGTACAGCCCTGTGGATGCGGCGAGTGTGACCGTGCCAAGCAGGAAGGACGCCCGCCGCCCCCACACGTCGGCGACCACACCCGTCGGCACCTCGAAAATCACCATGCCGGCGGTGAAGAAAGCGTTGGCCGCGAACGCCTCCAGGTTCGACAGCCCCGCGTCCAGCAGGAAGATCGTGTTGATCCCCCAGATGAGCGACGCAGCCAGGGTGTTTCCCAACTGGAGCGTGTAGTACGTGTACCGGACCGACCTCGCGGTGGCGATGATCTTCTCCTCTCAGCTCCGGCGGCGCGGCGCGGTGCGGGTAGGACGCCAAGCGCGCGCCGGTCCGCTCCCACGCTTGCACCATCCGGCTCCTCCCGTGGCCACTTGCCGCCATTGACGTGAAGAGGCCGCGCCGCCGCCTTCCGGCCGGCGGCGAACCCAGCCATCGTAGATCAACAATGTCGGCGGTGCCCTGGGGAGAACGAATGAGCCGTCCAGCGTGGTTGCGAACCGCCCGGGATCAGGGGGGCGGGGGAAGCGCTTGGGCGAAGCGGTGGGCGGCCTCCTCCAGGTCGGCCGGGCTGTACATCGAGAAGGACGCACGCAGGTGGTGACCGCCGCCACCGCCCACATGGAAGCGTTCGCCGGTGGACAGTCCGACGCCCCGCTCCAGAGCACGCCGTGCCAGCGACGCCGCGTCCGGCACGCGCAGCCACAGGAACCACCCGCCCCCCGGCACCGCGAACTCGACGCCGGGCGCGGCGCTGCGCAGCGCGGTGACCAGCGTGTCCCGCCGCCGCCGGTACGCGTCGCGGAGCACCGACACATGCGCCTCGTACCTGCCCGTGGTCGCGAAGTGCGCCAGCACCATCGCCGACGTGTGGTTGACGCAGCCTCCACTGTCGACGTACCCGCGGCTGGCGAGCCGGCGCACGAATGCCGCGTCCGCGGTCAGGTAGCCGAGCCGCAGGCCCGGCGCGACCGTCTTGGAGAACGAGCCCAACCGGACTACGCCTGCCGAGGCGAGACTCCACAGTGACGCCGGGACGGGGCCTTCGTAAGCCAACTCGCGGTAGGTGTCGTCCTCGACGATCGTGACACCTTCGAGCGCGCGGATCAGTTCGCGCCGGCGGGGCATCGGCATCGAGGCGCCCGACGGATTGTTGAACGTCGCCACCGCGTACAGCATGGGCACCCGCCGCCCCTCGGCGCGCAGGTCGCCGACGAGCCGCGCCGTGGCCGCCGGGTCGATGCCCTGCTCGTCGGTGGGCGCGGCCCGCAACTCGACACCGCGGTCGGCGAGGATGCGCAGCGCCAGGTGGTACGTGGGTGAGTCGACCAGTACGACGTCGCCCGGCCGGGTCAGGACGGAGGAGACGAGTTCGAGGCCCTGCGAGGCGCCGGCTGTCACGAAGAGCTCGGCTGGCTCCGGCGCTCGCCCGTCGATCGCGCCGATGTGGACGGTCAGCCACTCCAGCAGTTGGCCGGGCCCTGCCGCGTACCCGTAGGTGAGCGCGGTCCAGCCGGCGGCGGGCACGGCCTCCGAGGTCGACGCCGCCCACGCCTCGACGGGCAGCAGCGTGGGATCGGGGTGGCCCCAACCGAGGTCGAGCACGCCTTCGGTGCCGGTGTATTGGATGACGGGCAGCCTCACGCGGTCACCGGTCCGCGATGGGGTCGACGTGCAGGTCGCGCATCGCTTCCCGGACACCAGGGTCGAAAACGATCCAGGCGTCCGGCGCACCCTCGTCGCCCTGGCGCGGCGCCAGAGCCCGTTCGATAAGGGTCGATTCCACGCGCCCGATGGGCCGAACCTCGTAGGACTCGTCAGTCATGAGGCATTGTGACCTATCTCACGGGGCATCGATCGGTGGCCCATGGGTCCGATGTGACTGAAGTGTCCGATCTGGCCACTATGTGTGCAAGATCGGTAAGCGTCGAGTAGTCGGTTACGGGCTGTTGTTCGGTGGTCACCCTGGCGGTCTGGTGCGCCGTGCCTTGTGATCCATACGGTCCACGCCCATGGCATCGTTCCCCCGTTTCACCCGTCCGTTGCTGGTCCTCGCGACCGCCGCGGCCTGCGCGGCCGTGCCTCTGACCACCCACGCGGCAACCGCCTCCTGCACGGTCGACGACAACTTGGTCAACTCGTGTCGTCCGTGGCTCGGTGCCCGCGCCAACGACTACCCCGACGTGTCGTCGGACATGAAGGCCCAACTCCAGTACCACGAGGAGCGGATCGGCCGGCGCGTCGACATCGTGCACACCTTCGCCCCGGTCGGGAAGCTGCCGCTGTCGAGCTCCAGCGACAAGTACTTCGCGCTGCGCGCGGACACCTACCTGTACCAGAACTGGAAGCCGGTCAGCCGGTGGAAGGACGCCGGTGGCGGCAACGCGAAGGCGAACGCCTTCATCGACAAGGCGGCCGACGCCGTCAAGTCACTGGGCGCCAAGAAGATTTTCCTGACCCTGCACCACGAGCCCGAGAACGACGTGACGTCGGCCGGCTCGTGCGACACCAAGTCAGGCGCCAGCGGGGGCACCGCCGCTGAGTACCGGCAGATGTGGAAGAACGTGCGCGCGCGGTTCGACGCCAAGGGTGTCGGCAACGTCGTGTGGGTGATGGACTACATGAACTACAAGCGCTGGGACTGTCTGGTGCCGCAGCTCTACCCGGGCGACGCCTATGTGGACTGGATCATGTTCAACGGGTACGGCTCCGGGAGCAAGGCCAACTTCGTCACCGACGTCGACCGGTTCTACAAGCTGCTAACCTCGCTGTCCACGGCGGACCGTAACCTGGTGTCCAAGCCGTGGGGCATCGTGGAGTGGGGCGTGCACGACGCCCCCCAGTCGACGGCGATCGCCTACTACGGGCAGGCGGCGGCCGCGCTCGCGGCAAATCGGTTCCCGCGCCTCAAGGCGTACATGATCTTCGACTCGCCGGGCACGCACGACCAGGGCGGGCTGCGCATCCGGTACGACGACGCGGGCAGGTCCGACACGGCCGAGCAGAACGCCTACCGGAAGTTCGCCAACTCGGAGGCCTTCGCGCAAGGCTGAACGACATGGCGCGTTCCTATGCTGGGCGCCGAAGAAACCGTGGTGGCCATCGAGCTCGGCCCAGCCGCGATCGGCTGGGCCGGTCCGCCCTAGGCCGCGACCCCGAGGAGGCTTGAGCTAGACGTCGACCGGGCCGCCGGTGCGCCAGTACAGGCCGCCCTCGCGGCTCATCAGGCCCTCGTCGATGAGGTACCGGCGCAGCGACACCCAGTCCGGTTCGTAGAAGGCGCGCAGGACCGCGTCGACCTCGCGCTCGGGCAGCTTGACGCCCGGCTCGAAGGCGCGGGCGATGTGCTCCAGCAGCACCCGCCGCTTGCTCGCCTTCGCCGGTATCGACACGAGCCGCCCGTCTCGCAGGAACGTTCGCAGCACCTTGTCCTGATCCGCGTTCACCATTTCACGCTACCGGCACATCAGATGGCGGCGGCCTGGGATACCTTCCACTCGCCGCCGACGGGCACCATCGTGAGCACCACTCGATTCTGGTCGACCTTCTCGCCCGACGTGTTCACGTTGCGCCGGTACTGATTGAGGTAGAGAAGCAGCTCCACCTTGTCGCTGTCGGCGTTCACGACGCCCGTGGCGGACACCTCGGCCAGCACGACCGCCTGCTCCGAGGTGGCGGTCTTCTTCAACGCGGCCGTCGTCTCGGCGTACTCGTCGGCGAACGTGCCGGTGACGAAGAGCTTTCCGTTGGCCACGCTCGCGTCGAAGGTGCGGTAGTCGTACGAGAAGATGGCCTTGGCGGCGGCCGGTGCGGCGGCGAGCGACTGCCTGACCGCCGCGGACCGGTCGTCGGCGCGGTGGTGGCCGACCCAGCCGGCGACCGCGGCACCCGCGGCGAGCACAGCCGCCACGGCGAGTGCGGGAACTATGCGGACGCGCACGGCGTACCTCCTCATCCGACGAACTGGAGCTTTGACACGAGCCACGCGCCGGACTTGCCGTCCCGCGTGACATCGACCTGGATGCGGTAGTGCGAGGCGCGGCCGTCCGGCGCCTTCACGTTCTTGACGGTGGCGTCGATGGCCACCAGCACGACGGCCGAGCGACGGTCGCCGGAGACCAGGCCGGCCCGCAGCACGGTGCCGCGCGATTCCACCTTGTTCTCCACGACGGCGGTGCGCACCTGAGCCTGCCCGCGCACGAACTCGTCCTTGAAGTCACCGGTGGCGCCCGCGACGATCCGCTGCAGGTCCCGGTCCACACTGGAGGCGCTGACCGACACGAAGTTGACGGACGTCTGCTTGGCCGCCGCGAGGGCCTGCTGGTGCGCCTCGTCGAGCGCCCGGTCCTGGTTCCAGTGATAGCCGGAAACGACCGCGGCGGCGAGTGCCAGCGCGAGCGCGACAGCGGCGCCGATCAGGGGGAGTCTCCAGCGCCGCTTCGGTGGCGACTCGTCCGATACCGGCTCCTCGTCAAGGTGCGCGAGGAGCGCGACCGGGTCGTCCTGCACGCGAGGGAGCCGGCGGACGATGGCCCGCCGCTGCCGCACGGCGGCAGCGTCCGTTCCCTTGACGAGACGCAGCATGCGCTGGTCGCGTGTCGTCGGCATGGTCGCCTCCGGATTCTTGGTACTCACGGGGCCAGGCCCGCGAGGAGAAGCTGCTTCCAGGATTGGTCGCCCGCGATCTGGTACTGGCCACCGGTGCCCCCGAACCACAGTGGAGCGCCGCTGTCTGCGATGACGACACCGGTCTCGGGGTCGGGCTGCGCGGGCTCCCTCCCGCCGGGGCGTGGTGCGTTGTCGGCACCGCGCACGCTGTCGCACCGCGTGGACCCCTGGTACTTGCACGAGGGCGGGTCGCCCGCGTTGACGACCAGTCCAAGGTGGGCGGTGCCGTCGCCGGGCGTGACCGTGAAACCGCCGGCCACGGCGAGCGGGTACACGACGAGGATCTGCTCGATGCCGGGCAGCCGGCGGGCGGCGATGCCGCCCGTGGTCACGAGGTTGCCGAGTAGCGTGCCGACGGTGGGTTCGAGATCGCGCAGCAGCGCCACGAGCTCGGTGGCCGCGGGCGGTGCCGTCGTGAGGAGCTTGCGCAGGTCGGGATCGGCGGCCTTCAGCGTGGCGGAAAGGTCGGCGAGTCCCTTGGCCCAGCGGCGGATCGCAGCCGCAGACTCCGCCTGAGTGGTGAGCACGGTGCGGCTGTCACGGATCAGCGCCACCGTCTGCGGCAGCTTGGCAACGGCGTCGGTTAGCAGCGCGTCGCTGGCGTCGAAGATGGTGCGCAGCGCCGCCTCGTTGCCCTCGAACGCGATGCCCAGCTCGTCGATCACCACCGCCAGGTCGTCGGGGTCGACCGACTTCACCAGGGCGTCCAGGTTGGACAGCAGGGTCTCGGCGGCGATCGGCGTGCCGGTGCGGTCGCGCGGGATCACCGAGCCGTCGCTCAGGTACGGCCCGCTGTCCTGGTTCGGTCGCAGGTCCAGGTACTGCTCGCCGACCGCGGACCGCTGGGCTACCACCGCGCGCAGGTCGCTCGGAACCCGTACCCCTTGATCCAGCCGCAGGTCCGCGCGGACGCCGCCGTCGTGCAGCCGGACGCCGGTGACCCGCCCGACGGGCGTACCCCGGTAGGTGACGGGAGCGTTGGCGAAGATGCCGCCCGCGTCGGTGAAGTCGGCGTGCACGATGTACCCGCCGCCGCCGAGCCCGACGTAGCGCACCGCGACGTAGGCGACGCCGAGCACGCTCACCAGGAGAAAGGCGAGGAGCTGAAGCTTGGTACCCGCTCGGATCACGGCGTCAGCCCTCCGGTCAGCACGTCGGTGAGGCCGCCGACTACTCCATCGACCGCGCCGGTGACGGCGCCGAGCAGGCACTGTGCGGTGAGGATGGTGCCCTTGGGCAGCTTGGTGCCGGCGGGGAAGACGGTGCCGGCGGGCACCAGGCCGTCGGCGGGAATGAGGAGCCCGCCCAGCGGCATCTTTGAGCCAGGTGCCAGCAGCTTGCAGCCGTCGGGCAGCTTGCACTCCTTGGGCGGCACCCATTCAGGCGGCAGGATGCCGTCGAGCGGCAGGCACTCCAGCGGCAGCTGACCCGGGAGCGAGGGCGCGACCGTCCCCGGCTTCGGGGTCTTCGTGGTGTCGCGCGGCGCGGTCGTTCCCGTCCTACCGGCCTGGCCCACCCGAGGCCCGGCCGCGACGAGGTTCGCGAGGATGGACGCGGCGTCGAGGTCGGCGGTGACGGCGAGGTTGACGTAGTCGCCGACGATCGCACCGGTCACGTTCGGCGGGAACGGATACGACAGCAGGAAATCCAGCGACTGTGGCAGGTCGTCGCCGGCCTTCACGAGCTGGTCGAGAATGGGTTGCAATGCGCGCAGGCTGGCGACCGTGTCGGCCTTGCTTTCGGTGACCACCTTGGTGCCGACCTCGCCCAGCTCGCCCAGGGCCTTGACCGCGCCGGTGAGCTGGGCGCTCTGGTCGGCCAGCACGGTGATGCCAGGGCCGAGAGCGTCGAGAGCATCGCCGATGACAGCGCGCTGCTGCACCAGCCGGCCGGTGAGCCGGTCGAGCGCCTCGATGGCCCGCACCAGGTCTGCCTTCTGCGCCTCCAGCCCGCCCATGAACTCGTCGAGCTGACGCAGCGCGTCGCGCGCGGCGGGCTCGCGGCCGTCGAACGCGGTGGCGAGCTCCTGGTTGATGGTCTTCAGCTGGGCGAGTCCGCCGCCGTTCAGCACGAGGCCGAGCGCGGCCAGCACCTCCTCGACCTCGGCGGAGCGGCGGGTGCGGGTCAGTGGGATCACCCCGCCGTCTGCCAGCCTGCCGCGCGCCGCCTCGGTGGTCGGGGCGGCCACCTCGACGTACTTCTCGCCGAGCAGGCTGGTCTGGCGCACGGCGGCGGTGGCGTTCGCGGGCAGCCGCACCTTCCGGTCGAGGCGCACGCGCACCCGCGCGGTCCACCCGGACAGCGAGATCTTCTCGACACTGCCGACGGTGACGTCGTCCACTTTGACCGACGCTCGTGGAACGAGGTCGAGGACGTCGTTGAACTCGACGGTGACCCGGTAGCCATCGGACATGTTGAGAACGGTGCAGCCGCTGGCGAGCAGGACCGCCGCGGCGGCGATCAGGGCCTTCATCGCCCACCTCGCAGGATGCCGCCGAGGGTGAGGTCTGGTGCCAGGTCGGAACCGGCCGGCGCTGGGGAGGCCTCCGGAGTAGGGACCGTACTCCGTGGAGGGGCGCCGGCCGGCAGTTTGAGGAGCTTGCGGAGCTGGTCTGTCATGGGCAGCTTCTTGGCGTTGAGGGTCTGCGCGAGCGCGAAGCACTTGTCTGACACCTTGGCGGCGGGGAGCAGGTCGACCATCAAAGAGCAGACGAAGCTCGCCGGGTCGTACGGACCCATCACGTTGTCGCGGGTGTCCAGGGTGCCCGAGCGCGGGTTGTACGCCAGGTTCAGGTTGGACAGTGCAAGCGGCGCGACGTCTAGGATGTTGATGACCGCCTGCTGCTGGCGCACCAGCACACCGGTGATGTCCGCGAGAGCGTCCACGTTCGACACCAGCTCGGTGCGGTTCTGCTTGAGAAACGTGGTGACGTCGGCGAGCGCGGTCGCGAGGCTGCGCAGCGCGGCGGTCAGCTCGTCGCCCTCCGCGGCGAGCTGCTCGGACACTCCGGCGAGCTGCTGGTTGAACGAGCGCACCTGCGCGTCGCTCTGGGCCAGCGCGGTCGTGAATCGCTGGAGATTGCCGACGGTGCCGAAGAGGTCCTGCCGGCCGTCGGCGAGGGTGTCGAGCGCTTGGGAGAGTCCGTCGAGCGTCTCGTGCAGGTTCTCGCCGTTGCCCTCCAGGTTGGCCCGGCCGGTGGCCACCAGGTCGCGCAGCGCGCCGTCCTTGTTGGCGCCGTCCGGGCCGAGCGCCTTGTTGAACTCGTCCAGCGAGCGGTAGATCTCGTCGATCTCCATGGGAGCCGCCGTCCGGCTGACCGGCAGCTCGGCCCCGTCCGCGAGCGTGGGCCCGCCCGAGTACGCCGGCGTGAGCTGGACGTACCGGTCGCTGACCACGCTGGGCGGCACGATGACCGCCTGGGCGGTCGCTGGGATGTCGTACTCGCGGGCGTACCGCATCTCGACCCGCACCGTGCGCCCCTCCGGTACCACGGCGGTCACCTCGCCGATCCGTACACCCAGCACCCGCAGGTCGGAGCCTTCGTGGACACCCACCACGCGGGTGAAGTGCGCGACCAGCCGCCGCTGCGGCTCACCGTTGGCCAGTACGGCTGTCGCGCCCGCGGCGGCAACGAGGAGCGCCACGGCACCCGCTACCTTCGACCGAAGCCCTCGCATCAGCGGCCTCCCGTCGGCGTGTACGGCTGGAGCAGCCCGCTGACGTACGAGTCGAACCAGCGGCCGTTTCCGACCACGTTGGCGAACGCGTCGAGGAACGGGCTCATCTTCTCGATCGACTGCTCCAGGTTGTCGCGGTTGCGCTGGAGAATCCCGACGACGCCGCGCAACTGCTTGAGCGCCGGCTCAAGCTGCGCGCGGTTGTCGGCGACCAGGCCAGACAGCTGCACCGCCAGCTCGTTGGTGCCGACCAGCAGCTCGTGGATGGCGTCGCGGCGCCGGCTCACCTCGCGCAGCAGCGCGTCGCCGTCGGCTACCAGCTTGCGGAACTCCTCATCGCGCTCGGCCAGCACCTGCGTGACCGTGCGCGCCCGGTCGAGCAGCTGGCGCAGCTCGGCGTCGCGGCTCGCGATCGTCTGAGAAAGCCGGGAGAGCCCGTCGAGCGACGACTCCACGCTCGACGGTGTGTCCGCGAACGCCTGGGAGAGCGTGGTGAACGCGGTCGCGAGCTGCTGGCTGTCGATCTGATCGACGGTGTCGGCGAGTCCGGTCACCGCCTGCAGCACGTCGAACGGTGACGCGGTGCGGTCGAGCGGGATCTCGTCGCCCTCCCGCATCCGCCCGTCGCCCGCCGGTGCCAGCGCCAGGTACTTCTGGCCCAGCACGGTCTTGATGCGGATGGTGGCGGCGGTCCGCGTACCCAGACGGATGCCGTCGTCCTCGACCCGGAAGCTGACCCGCACGTACATGGCGCCGCCCTGCCGGCCCAGGTCCACATCGGTCACCTTGCCGACGCGCACCCCCGCGACGCGCACCTCGTTGCCCGGCGCGAGGCCGCTCGCGTCACGGAAGGCCGCCTGGTAGCCGCGTGCGCTGAGCGCCGCGATCTCGTCGATGCGGAACGCGGTGACGACCGCCCCGACCAGCACCGCGAGCCCGATCGCGCCGACCACGACCGGGTTCCGCTCCCGGAACGGCTTGCGGGGTCCCCTGCGGAACCGTGGAGCGAAGCGGAGCATTTTCCTGGGGTGCATCATCGCGCACCCCCTGGCGCGGCGCAGCGGGCGGCCGGCGAGCTGAAAGTCGCCGGGTTCAGGCTCTGACTGCCCACGGTCACCCGGCCGTCGAAGTCGCAGAGATAGAAGTTGAACCACGAGCCGTACGACGCCACCCGGGTCAGCGCCTCGTACCGCCCCGGCAGCTCAGCGAGCGTCTCGTCGATGACGGCTGAGTTGCGGTTCAGCGTGCCGGCGAGCGTGTCGAGCGACGCCACGTCGGCGGCGATGGCCGGCCGGGCGTCGTGCAGCAGATCGGCGGTCGCCCCGGTGAGGTCGGCGAGGCTGTCTACCGCGTTGCCGATGGCCACCCGGTCCGCCGCGAGCCCGCTGACGAACTGCTGGAGCGACCCGATGGTCTGGTCCAGCTCCTGGTCGCGACTGGCCAGAGTGGACAGCACCTGGTTGAGGTTGGTGACCACGCGCCCGATCACCGCGTCGCGGTCGGCGAGCGTGTTCGTCACCGAGGCGGTGCGCCGCAGCAGGCTGGCCACGGTGCCGCCCTCACCCTGCAGCACCTGGATGATCTCGTACGCCAGCTTGTTGACGTCGTCCGGCGTGAGCGCGGTGAACAGCGGACGGAACCCGTTGAACAGCGCGGTCAGGTCGAGTGCGGGCGCCGTCTGGGAGAGCGGGATCAGGCCGCGCGGGCGCAGCGGCCCGCCGTCGCCAGGGCCTTCGCTCAGCGCGATGTACCGCTGGCCGACGAGATTTCGGTACCGGATCTTCGCCAGCACGCTCGCGGCGACCGGGACGTCGTCGTCCACCGTGAACGTCACCTCGGCGACCGAGTTGTCGACCACCCGGATGTCGCGCACCTGGCCCACCCGCACGCCGGCGATGCGCACGTCGTCGCCGCCGAGCAGCCCGGTGACGTCGGTGAACCGGGCCCGGTAGGTGGTGCCGCCGAAGTCGAACGACCCGAGCGTCTGGGCGAGCGCACCGGTCAGCAGCACCGTGACGGTCGCGAAGATGAGCAGCTTCAGCAGCGGTTTTCCGGTCTTCACGGCGTGTTCACCACCGCTCCGCGCAGCAGCGGGCCCCACAGGAGCACCGCGATGTCGGGCACCTCCACCGGCAGCGTGCCGGTGGCCGCGCCGACGATCGGCTTGAGCACGTCCTTCTCCTCGGTCGTGCCGGCGACGCCCATGTCGGGGCTCTGCGTCACGCTCGGCAGGCCGATGGGCAGCTTCACGGGGGACCGGTTCGCCCCGTAGTCGTATCCGTCGGCGATGGGGTATCCGGGCGCCGGCCGCTTCGGGTTCGGCAGTCCGTGACACAGTGGACCGTCGTCCGCGCCGTACACCGGATCGTCCCGCCCGGACACGTACTTCCCACCGTCCCTGGTCACCTCCAGCGTGATGTGGAACCGCCCGTTCTCGAACGACTCCGCGACGCGCGGCTCCAGTGCGACCAGACCCTTCAGCAGGCACGGGTACTCGGGTGCGTAGGCGGCGAGCAGTTCCAGCACCGGCCGGCTCACGTCGCCCAGCCGGATCAGCTGGTCACCGTGCCGGTCCAGGAAGATGCGCGACACATCGGCGGCACCGGTCGTGCTGGCGAGCAGCGCGGCGAGCTGGGTGCGCTGGTCGTACACGGTCGTGGCGGTCACGGTCACGTCGCGCAGGATCGACATCAGGTCCGGCAGCGCCGCGTCGTACGCGTCGACCACCGCGGCCAGCTTGCGCACGTCTTCGGCGATCACCGGCATCTGGGGGTTCAGCGCCTTCAGGTACGCATCCAGCAGCACCAGGTTGTCGCCGACCTGGTCGCCGCGCCCCTCCAGCGCCGTGGCGAGCGCGCTCAGCGTGGCGGCCAGCCGGTCCGGGCGGATCGACTGGAGCAGCGGCAGCGCGTCGTCGAGCACCCGCTCCAGCTCGATGCCGTTGCGCGTGCGGTCCTGCGTGATGGTCGCACCATCACGGATCGGCGCGGCGCTCGTGCCGTCCGGCGCGGCCAGCGCCACGTACCGCTCGCCGAAGAGCGTCTTGGGCAGCAGCCGCGCGGTCACGTCGGCCGGGATCTGCGAAGTCACCTCGGGGTCGAGGGCCAGCCGCAGCCTCGCGCCGCTGCCGTCGCTGCTGATCGACCGCACGTCACCAACGACGACGCCGCGCAGCTTCACCTCGGCGCCGCGGCTGAGCTGCATGCCGCTGCGGTCGGCGAGGAGCGTCACCCAGGCGACGGAGGTGAACGCCTTGTTGTACTGGAGGACCGCCGCCGACAGAGCCGCCGTGAGCAACGCGATGAAGACGATGCCGAGTACCCGATGCTTCACGCCGTCACCCCGCGATCCGTACCGTCGTGGTCGCGCCCCAGATGGCGAGCGACAGGAAGAAGTCGACGATGTTGACGGAGACGATCGCCGTTCGCACCGCACGGCCGACCGCCACGCCCACACCGGCCGGTCCACCCGTCGCCGTGTACCCGTAGTAGCAGTGCACGAGCACGACGATCACGCTGAACACCAGCACCTTGCCGAACGACCACAGCACGTCGACCGGCGGCAGGAACAGGTCGAAGTAGTAGTCGTAGGTGCCGGCCGACTGTCCGAAGTAGAAGACCGCGATCGTGCGTGTCGCCAGGTAGCTGGAGAGCAGGCCGATCACGTACAGCGGGATGATGGCGACGAACGCCGCGATCATCCGGGTGGTCACCAGGAACGGCAGGGACGGTATGCCCATCACCTCGAGGGCGTCGACCTCCTCCGAGATGCGCATCGCGCCGAGCTGCGCGGTGAATCCACACCCGACGGTTGCCGAGAGAGCCAGCGCGGCCACCAGCGGGGCGATCTCGCGGGTGTTGAAGTACGCCGACACGAAGCCGGTGAACGCGCTGCTGCCGATCTGGTTCAGCGCCTGGTAGCCCTGGAGGCCGACCTCCGTACCCGTGAAGAAGGTCAGGAAGCAGATCACGCCGACCGTGCCGCCGGCCACCGCGAGCGCGCCGCGGCCGAAGCTGACCTCGGCCAGCAGCCGGGCCACCTCGCGCTTGTACCGCCGCACCGCGCGCGGGGTCCACGCGAACGCCCGCAGGTAGAAGGCCAGCTGCCCACCGAGGCTCTGCAGCATCTCAGGACCCCTTCTGCGGCACGAGCTGGAAGTACAGGGCAGTGACGACGAAGTTCAGGGCGAAAAGCAACATGAACGTGATGACGACGCTCTGGTTCACCGCGTCGCCGACGCCTTTCGGACCGCCCTTGGCGTTCATCCCCTTGTACGAGGCCACCAGCGCCGCCACGGCACCGAACAGCAGCGCCTTGACCTCGCCAACGATGAGGTCGGGCAGTTGGCCCAGCGCCTGAAAGCTGGCCAGGTACGCGCCCGGAGTGCCGTCCTGGAGCACCACGTTGAACAGGTAGCCGCCCGAGACGCCGACGACGCTCACGACACCGTTGAGCAGAACAGCCACCAGCATCGCGGCGACCACGCGCGGCACGACCAGCCGCTGGATCGGGTCGATGCCGAGCACCTGCATGGCGTCCAGCTCTTCGCGAATCTTCCGGGCGCCCAGGTCGGCACAGATCGCCGAGCCGCCCGCACCCGCGATGATGAGCGCGGTCACGATCGGTCCCGCCTCGCGCACCACCGCCAGTACCGAGGCGGCACCGGTGAACGACTGCGCGCCGAGCTGGCGTACCAGAGAACCCAGCTGCAGCGCGATCACCGCGCCGAATGGGATGGCGACCAGCGCGGCCGGCAGGATGGAGACCGAGCTGATGAACCACGCCTGCTGAATGAACTCGCGCACCTGAAACGGACGCCGCGCCATACCGCGCAGCGTGTCCAGAGAGAACGCGATGAAGTGCCCCGACTGCCTGATCACGAGAACGACCCCGGCGGTGGCGTGACCCCGTTTTCCCGGCACCAGAGCCCCGGCGTGTGCTCCGCGCGGCGCGGAGCGCCGTCGGACGGCCGCAGCTGAAGCGGTATCGGTGGCAGTGGCGCAAGCTCCACACCGGAGTCCGCCTCGGCCTGGAGCTCGTCGGCGTCCTTCTCCTCGGCCATGCCGATCGGGCCGATCCGTTGCGCGTTGAGGAACTGCCGCACCACCGGCTCGGTGCTCGACAGCAGCATCTCGCGCGGCCCGAACATCGCCAGGTGCCCGTGGTAGATGAGCCCGATGTTGTCCGGGACGGTGCGCGCGGTGTTGATGTCGTGCGTGACGATGAGGAACGTCGCGCCGGTCTGCTGGTTGAGGTCGATGATGAGCTGGTTCAGGTAGGCGGTGCGCACCGGGTCGAGCCCGGAGTCCGGCTCGTCGAAGAGGATGATTTCGGGATCCAGGACGAGAGCCCGGGCGAGACCAGCACGCTTGCGCATGCCCCCAGAGATCTCGCCCGGGAGTTTCCCCTCCGCACCCACGAGGCCGACCATCTCGAGCTTCTCGAAGACGATTTTCTTGATCTCCGACTCAGGACGCCGGGTGTGCTCGCGCAGTGGGAAAGCAACATTGTCATAGAGGTTCATCGAGCCGAAGAGCGCCCCGTCCTGGAAGAGGACGCCGAACAGCTTGCGGACCTCGTACAGCGCGCGCTCGGACAGGCGTGGCAGGTCGTTGTCCGCGATCCAGATCGAGCCCCGGTCGGGCTTGAGCAGCCCGACCAGGGTCTTGAGAAAGACCGATTTGCCGGTACCGGACGGGCCCAGCAGTACCGAGATCTCGCCCGCGGGCAGGGTCAGGGTCACGTCTGACCAGACCGCGTGAGCGCCGAACGACTTCGTCAGCCCTTCGACGCGTACCTCGACACCCATCCGCCGCCCTCCCTCTGCGGTAGATATCGGGGTACGGCGTCCGGGTGTTACACCAGATTTTTCCCGGTAGCGGTTTCGGCTGCTCACCGGTACGGTGCGGAAGTTAACTGGTGAGTAACGAGGATGCGCCGAACGCGACATGACCGCAGCGATGACATGACCGCAGCGATAGAGCCGGAACTGGTCCGGCGGGCCGCACAGCGCGACCCGCGCGCGACATCCGCCCTACTTGCCGAACTTCGTCCTGGTTTGGTGCGGTACTGCCGGGCGCGGCTCGGCCGGATCGGCGGCGCGTACACCACCGCCGACGACGTCGCGCAGGAGGTCTGCATCGCCGTCCTTCGGGCGCTGCCCCAGTACCGTGACGAGGGCCGGCCGTTCGCCGCGTTCGTGTACGCCATCGCGGCCCACAAGGTGGCCGACGCCCAGCGCGCCGCCATCCGCGACTCGGCTGTAACGCCCACCGAGGCGGTGCTCGACCGGCCCGACGGCGCCCCCGGACCCGAGCAGCAGGCGGTCGCCACCGACCTGGCCCGCCGCCTGTCCGCTCTGCTCAGCCGCCTCCCCGAAGCCCAGCGGGAGATCGTCCTGTTGCGCGTCGCGGTCGGCCTGTCCGCCGAGGAGGTTGGCGTCGTGATGGGCATGTCGGCGGCGGCGGTACGGGTCGCGCAGTCCCGCGGCCTCGCCCGGCTGCGTACCCTGGCTGGGAGCGCACTCGACGAGGTGACGGCGGCATGAGCACGATCAACCCGCCCGACGGCCTGCCCACCATCGCGGCCGACGACGCGCTGCTCGACGCGCTCGGCCAGGGCTCACTCCCCGCCGACGCGGACCCGGTCGCCGAGATGCTGTTCGCATGGCGCGCCGACCTCGACCCCGACGCTCCCGATGACATCACGGTTGTGGGCCGTGCCGCCGCCGGCCCCGGCGTCGCGGTCGACGCCCCCGAAGCCGGTGCCGGCAGCGCGGCGACCGTTGTCGTTCTCCGGCCGCGCCGGCTCGCCCGCGCCGTGATGGGCGCCGCGGCGGGCGCCATCCTGCTGACCGGCCTCGGCGTCGCCACATACCAGTCCGAACCCGGCGGTCCACTGTGGCCCATCACCGAGGTCGTGTACCCCCAGCAGGCCGAGATCCGCGCCGCCGAGAACGCGATCGCGCTCGCCCGCGCGGCGCTGGCCGCCGGCAAGCACGACGCGGCGGCGCGTCAGCTCGATGAGGCCGACGCCCACGTGGCGAAGGTCGACGACGAGCCGGCCGCCCGCCGGCTTCGCGACGACATCGGCGCGCTCCGCAAGCAGCTCGGCGCCGCCAGCCCATCGGTGCTGGCGCCGGCCCCCACGCCCTCGACCCAGCCGGCGCCGACCGTGTCGCCCGGCACCGCCGGCAACCCCGCCGCCCCGCCCGCGCCCGCGTCACCGTCGCCGTCCCCGGAGCGCTCGTCCCAGCCCGGCCTCCTCCCGCTCCCATCCCTGCTGCCCAACCTCCCCCTCCCCACCCTCCCCCCACTGCTGGGCGACTAGCCCCGCGCCCCTACCCTCCGCCCTGCCCGCTGCCCGCTCTGTGCGCTGCCCGCTCTGTGCGCTGCCCGCTCTGTGCGCTGCCCGCTCTGTGCGCTGCCCGCTCTGTGCGCTGCCCGCTCTGTGCGCTGCCCGCTCTGTGCGCTGCCCGCTCTGTGCGCTGCCCGCTCTGCGCGCTGCCCGCTCTGCGCGGAGCGCGCTCTCTCCCGCCGATCAAGGACGAATGCACGTACTTTGATCTCTTTTCCGCGTGCGTTTGCCCTTGATCGATGCGATGTTCCCTGATCAATGCATTGAGTTAAGTGCGGGAGCGGCGCGGTTTCCCCAATACCGCGGCTCCAACGCCGCACGTTGGTCGCCCGGCGCAGGCTGCGCGGTGGGATGCGATTGAGGACGCCGCGCAAGGTCGCCGATCAAGGGAGATTCTGTCGATCAAGGGCGAATGCACGTGGAAAAGAGATCGAACCACGTGCATTCGCCCTTGATCGACGGGGAGGGCCCGCGGTCCGCGCGGGAGGGCGTGCGGTCCGCGCGGGAGGGCCCGCGGTCCGCGCGGGGAGGGTGTGCGGTCCGCGCGGGGAGGGTGTGCGGTCCGCGCGGGGAGGGTGTGCGGTCCGCGCGGGGAGGGTGTGCGGTCCGCGCGGGGAGGGTGTGCGGTCCGCGCGGGGAGGGTGTGCGGTCCGCGCGGGGAGGGTGTGCGGTCCGCGCGGGAGGGCGTGCGGTCCGCGCCGGCGGCGTGCGGTCCGTGTGGGAGGGTGCGCAGTCCGTGCGGGTGGCGTGGGGGATGCGGGGTGGGGACTGGAGGGGCGCGAGCGCTGTGTCAAGAGCGAAATGACGGACCCCATGTGCGACGGCGCGGACTTGATCAGGTGTGTGCTTCGCCTGGCCGTCGGCCCCGGCGGCGACACGGCGGACAGGTGAGGAGAGGGCGGTGCCCAATGTGTCGGCTGCTCGGCTACGCGACCTGGCGGCAGAGGTGTTCGAGGTCGGACCTGAGGAGGTCACCGAGGGCGCGTCGTTCTACGAGGACCTCGGGATCGACTCACTCCAGAAGGTTGAGCTGGTGGTGCGCATCGAACGACAGCTGGGCGTGAAGCTCACCGACGAGGAGGCGGCCGGCCTTCGTGACATCGGTGACACGCTCGCGGTACTGCGCGGTAAGGGTCTCCACATTGGACCGTAGGGGAGCGGTCGCGGTGTCCGGTGTCGGCGCGGTTTCGGTCGCCGGCCTGGGCGTCACCGCGCTGTGGGACGCCATTGTCGGTGGGCGGGTGCTGACCGGTCCGGTCACCCGCTTCGACGTGTCCGGGTACCCGACCCAGCGGGCGGGGGAGATCCCGGCACAGACGGTGGCCGCGCTGGACGCGGCGCTGCCGCATCACGAGTCGCTGGTGGCCCGCTACCTGAGCGCGGCGGCTCTGGAAGCGTTGGGCCAGGCGGGCATCGCGCCCCGGGCCCGGCGGGAGAAGTTGGGTGTCTTCGTCGGCACGGTGATGGGTACCCGGCCGGTGCTGGACCGCGCGATCGGTCCTGGACGGCTCGGGGTCTCGGACCGTACGTGGGCGGATCCGGACGAACTGCTGTCGACGCTCTGCCAGATGGTGGCCGTCAACGGTCCGGTGGTGCTGTTCGCGCCGGGCTGCTCGGCCGGCAACACAGCGATCGCGGCGGGCTGCGCGGCGGTCGCGGCGGGCGAGGTCGACGTGGCGATCTGTGGTGGTGTGGACGAGTTGTCGCTGGAGGTGTTCGCGTTCTTCACGGCGATGCGCGCGCTGGCACCGGACACGATCCGGCCGTTCGACGCGGGCAGGCGCGGCACGATGCCCGGCGAGGGCGCCGGCGTACTGGTGCTGGAGCGCCCCGAACGCGCCCTGGCGCGCGGTGTCGAGCCGCTGGCCCGGGTGTTGGCCACGGCGTCGGCGGCCGACGCGTACAGCGTCACGCAGCCGCATCCCGACGGCTCGGGCCTGATCGCGACGATCCACACCTGCCTCACCCGCGCCGGCCTGAACGCGGACGACGTGGACTGGGTGTGCGCGCACGGCACGGGTACGCCCGCGAACGACGGTGTGGAGGCGCGCGCGGTCGCCAAGGCCCTGGCGGGCAAGCGCCGCCCGGTGCTGTCGTCGGTCAAGGGTCAGCTCGGGCACGCCGAGGGTGGTGCCGCCACGCTGGAGGCGGTCATCGCGGTGAAGGCGTTGGGAGAGAACCGCATCCCGGGCAACGTGACGCTGCTGGAGCCGGACCCCGACTGCGCCGGCGTCGACCTGGTGCCGCCCGGTGGCCGGAAGACCACGGTGGACGTCGTGCTCAGCCAGGCATACGGCTTTGGTGGCGGGGTGTCGACGGTACTGCTCGGGAAGGGCGACGATGGCTAGGGCCGCGGTCGCGCGTGTGGGCCTGCGACTGTCTGGTGTTGGCGGTACCGACGAACTGGCCGGCTGGCTGATCGCTCGGGAGGCACCGGTCGGCGGTGACCTGGTCGACCCGCGGATGCCGGAGCGGATCGGCACGCGCGGGCTCCGGAACATGGCACACGAGTCGCGGCTGGCGCTCGCCGCGGCGGCAGAGGCCGACCCGGGTGGGCCGCGCGACGCCGCCGCAGTGGCGTGGGCAAGCTCGACGGCGGGGCTGACCGAGTACGCGACGATCTGCACCGAGGCGTCCACACTGGACCCGGGGCTGGCCAGCCCTGCGCTCGGTCCCGCATCAGCGTTCAACATTCCGGCAGCCATGATCTCGATCCGGCTGGGCCTTGTGGGGCCGAACCTCACCCTGACCGGCGGCGCCACGGCAGGGCTCTCGGCGATAGCCGAGGCGATCCGGCTCATCGCCACCGGCGACGCGACCGGTGTACTGGCCGGCGGCTCGGCGGCGGTGAGCCCGTGGCGCACGCCGAGCGGATTCATATCGGCGGAGGGAGCGGCCTGCCTGGCCCTGGCACCCGCGGGTGATCAGACGAATGGCGCGTACGTCCGCACTCGCCACCGCGGCGCACTGGACGAGGCGGCGCTCGGTGCCGCGGCGGGCCTCGTCGTCGCGACGCCCGACACCGGGATCGCCGAGGCGCTGGCGAAGCGCCTGCCGTACCCGGTGTGGCACGTCGAGCGGACGCTCGGCGACTTCGGGGCGGCCGGCGGCCTCATCGCGGCGGTCTGTGCGGTCGCGCTGTGCGGTGAAACCACCCGTCCCGTCACCATCCTGGCGCTCGCCATAGACACGCGTGCAAACGCCGTGGTACTGGAGGTCTCGTCATCGTGAACGTCAACATCGTCGAGCGTCTGCTGGGCGCTCCGGGTGAGTCGGTGGCCTATGTGGACGGCGCCGGCCAGATGACCTACGCGGACCTGGGCCGGGCGGTCCGGGCGTACGCGAGCCGCTTGGCGGACACCGGGTTCCGGCCGGGCTCGCGGGCACTGGTCGTCGCGGACGACTCGGTACCCGCCGTGGTGGCGATCCTCGCGGTGTGGTGGAACGGGGGCATCCCGGTGCCGGTGAGCCCGATGCTGACCGTGCCGGAGATCGAGTTCGTCGCGAAGGACTGCTACGCCGCGTTCCTGCACCTAGACGCTGGTGCGGCGGCCAAGCTGCCGGTGACCGGCCCGTTCGACGTGCCGCGGGGCGGCGACGACTGGGCGGTACCCGGTGAGACGGGTGACGCGCCGCCGCTGGTCGCCCAGGAGGGCGGCGACGTGGTGCTCATCCAGTACACGTCCGGCAGTACGGGCAGGCCCAAGGGCGTGCTGCACACTCGGGCCGGCATCGACAGTGTGCTGGGTGGGTTCGGCAAGCTGCTCTCGCTCGGCCCGAGCGACACCGTACTGTCCACGGCGAAGCTCTCGTTCGGGTACGGGTTCGGCAACTCGTTGCTGTTTCCGCTGGCCGCCGGGGCACGGGCCGTGCTGATGACCGGCCCGCCGGACGTTTTCAAGGTGGCTGCCGCCGTCGCCGCGCACCGGCCGACCGTGCTCTGCTCGGTGCCGCGCATGTACGCGGCGCTCCTCGACGAGAGGAAGGATCTCGGAAGCCTGCGGCTCGCGGTCTCCGCGGGCGAGCACCTGCCCGCCCCGATCTGCGAGTGGTTCGTCAAGCGGTACGGCACTCCGATCATCAACGGGCTCGGCGCGACCGAGGTGCTGCACATCGTCGTGGCGACCCGTGGCACGCAGCCCGGTTCGACGGGCACGGCGGTGCCGGGCGTCCGGATCTCGGTCCGCGACGACGACGGCAAGCCGGTGACGAACGGCTCGCCCGGTCGGCTGCACATCACGGGCGCTTCGGTCGCGGCCGGGTACCTCGACCGTCCCGAGGCGACCACCCGGACGTTCGCCGACGGCGGCGCGTACACGGGCGATATCGTGCGGCGCGGGCCCGGCGGTGTGGTCGAGTTCATCTGCCGGCGCGATGATCTCATCAACGTGGGCGGCTACAAGGTGTCTCCGTTCGAGATCGAGGCCGCGGTGCTCGGCGTCGAGGGCGTGGCCCAGTGCGCGGTCGTCGGTTCCCGCGACGATCGTGGCCTGGAACAGGCCGTGGCGTACCTGGTGGCGGCCCCTGGCGCGGAATTCGACGCGGTGCGCGCGGCGGCGAACCGCGCCTTCCGGACCAAGGTGCCGGCTTTCAAGCGACCCGCGGTGGTCGAGGTGGTCGACCGGCTCCCGGTGACGTCGACCGGCAAGCTGGCCCGGTTCAAGCTGCGGGCCGCCGGAGTGCGCGAGGTGGCGTCGGTGACGATGCGGGTACTGCGCAACGACCCGGGCCGCACGCTCGTCTGCATCCCGTACGCGGGCGGCTCCTCCGGCTCGTTCACCCGGTTGGCTCGGCACCTGCCCGGCTGGCGTGTGGTGGCCGGCGAGGCGTCGTACCGCAACGGCGTCACGCTCGGCGAGGCGGCCGAGGCCTGGTGGAAGGCGATCACGCCGTACGTCTCCGACGGTTCGGTGCTGCTCGGGCACAGCGTGGGCGCGGTGCTGGCCGCCGAGGTGGCCGGGCTCGCGGGCGGGCGGCTGGATGACGGGCACGTCGTGCTCTCGGCGCTGCCGGTGTGGGCGGGGCGGGTTCCGCGCGAGTTCCTGGCGCTGGACGACGAGACGCTGGTCGTCGAGCTGCTGAGGACCGGGCTGCTGCCGCGTACCTCGCTCACGCCGGACGAGGTGCGGCGGCTGGTGCTGCCGCGGTTCCGGCGCGACCTCGCACTGGTGGCGCAGGGCTGGGAGGGGTCGCTCGGCACGGCGGTACACGTGCTGGCCGGTACCCACGACCCGCTCTGCACGCTGGACGCGATCGCCGCGACCCTGCCCGCGGACCTCGTGTCGACGGCGCACGCGGTCGACGGTGATCACTATTTCGTCGCGACCAACCCGGTGCGGACCGCGGAGGTGATTCAGAAGATCTTTCGCCCGCGGGAGCGGAGCGAGCGCCGGCATTATTGAGGACAGGCGGGTAACCGGTTGGCTCCCGTCGGTAACGCGGCTACGGGCCGGCCGTCGGGCCGAGCAGCGGGTGGTGGGCGCTTGCGGTGGTCGGGATCACGAGCGCCCTCTCCACGGCGGTCGCGTTCGCCGGCGTCACGCTGTTGAGCCACCTGCCCTTCAGCGCCTTCCGCGTGTGTCAGGCGCTGACAAGCTCGTATCCGGCCTCGTCGACGGCGTCGCGGACGGCCTGCTCGTCGAGGGCCGCGGTGCTCGCCACGGTGACCGTGCCGGACGTGAGGTCGACCTGGACGTTGTCGACGCCGGGAAGCGCGCCAACCTCACTGCTGACCGAGTTGACGCAGTGGCCACAGGTCATGCCCTTGACGCGGTAGGTCTGGGTGATCACTGGTTGCTCCTTCCCCTGCTGCCAAATTACCCCGCTGGGGTATCAGGAACCTAGCATACCCCCCGGGGGTTTGGCTATCCTTAGGGAATGACCACACCTGTTCGCGGTTACACCGCCAGCAAGGACCAGCTGCTCGCGCGGCTGCGCAGGGTCGAGGGCCAGGTCCGCGGCATCGAGCGGATGGTCGACGACGACCGGTACTGCATCGAAGTGCTGACGCAGATCTCCGCCATCCAGGCCGCCCTCGACAAGGTCGCGCTCGGTCTCCTCGATGGCCACGCCCGCCATTGCATGCACGAGGGCGCCGCCGACGGCCGCTCCGACGAGATGGCGACGGAGATGATGGCCGCCGTCGGGCGCTTGATGAAACGCGGCTAAGGGGTGCGCGGGAGCGCTTCCATCGATGGTCTTGACATCCGAAGACCGGACATTCACCATGTTCGGTGCATCCTCTCCGGGCGAGGATCAACCCCGTCGTCTACCAGAGGATTGCCATGACCAACCGGCCATCGTGGCGCCGATATCTGCTGATCGCGACAGCGTTGCTCGCGGTCGGCGTGTCCTTCGGCCTGCCGCGCCTGATGCCCGAGGCGTCCGCCGCCGCCAAGACCGTCTTCATCCCGGCGCGGTGGCAGAGCACCGGTGAGGTGCCGTGGGCGCCAGAACGCACCAAGGAGTCAGTGAACTTCATTCTGCTATGGGGCGAGAAGTCGGGTACCAATCCCATGAGTGCGCCCTCGGAGTTCCGCTTCGACCCGGACAACATCCTCAGCCAGTTGGAGAACCTGTACTCCTTCTACGTGAACACGATGCGGTTCACGTCAGAGACAGGGCTCCTTGCCGAGCACAAGATCATCGTGATCATCACGCGCACCTGGAACCGGACCGCGCTGGACGCCTGGGCGACCGGCGGCTCGACGGATGGCCGGGTCGGCGTCATCAACGTCGCACCCGGTGCGGCGCAGCCCGGATCGTGGGGCCTCGCGCACGAGCTGGCGCACGTGTTCCAGAACTACACCTTCCTCGGTCGCTCCGGTATGGGCTTCACACACCCGTCGGCCGGCACGTTCTGGGAGGCCAGCGCCGAGTTCATGGCCATGCAGGTGTATCCGCGCACGGCCGCCGGCGACCTGACCCGATGGCTGCGAACGGAAAACCTGTACTACAGCTCGAGCCGCCACCACTACGGCGCGTGGATGCTGTTGCAGTACATCAAGGACCGCGACGGGCTCGCGATGTTCAACCGGATCTGGAACGAGGCCCGCAACACCGAGCACCCCCTGGAGACGTACCGCCGGATCGCGGGCATCACGCAGACGGAGCTGAACCGTCGCATCGGCGAGTACGCCCAGCACAACGTCACCTGGGACTACAGCAACCGCGCCGACTTCATCGGGTTCATCAACAACGTGTACGGGGCCGGCTTCCTCAACGCGTACAACGGCGTGCCGGTCGAGGCGGTCAACGCCAGCGCCCGTCACTACCGGATCTCGGACGCGATGGCGCCGTCGGACTACGGGTACAACAAGATCAAGCTCGTACCGGACAGCAGCGGCGCGTTGATCCGCCTGCACCTCAAGGGCCATGCCGAGACCGGCGCCACCGGCTGGACTTTCGGCTTCGTCGCGGTGCGCAACGGCAGCACTCCGCGGTACGGGCCGCTCACGCAGGGCACCAGCGGGCAGGTCAGTTTCCAGACCCAGGCCGGCGAGACCGAGGTCTACCTGGTCGTCACCGGCACCCCGGCCAGCGCCGTACCGAAGTACGCCTTCCTCGACGGCTGGCCGAAGAACCGCCGCTACCCGTACGAGTTCCGCATCTCCGGCGCGATCCCGGACGGCCACCAGGCTGGGTACCAGAAGCCGGCGGCCACCAACGGCGGGCGCTGGCACTCCAACGGCGGCGGCTGGGTCGCCGGCAACGCCAACGTGGCCGCCACCGCGTACGTCGGGCCGCGCGCCGCGGTCTTCAGCGGCACGGTGAGCGGCAACGCCCGGATCGAAGACCTCGCATGGGTCAACGGCGGCACGGTTACCGGCAACGCGATCGTCCGGCACAACGCGATCGTCCACGGTGGGGTCACCATCGGTGGCAGCGCGATCATCGGTGGCGACGCCGAGCCGCCGGCCGGCCCCACCGGCGGCAACTGCTCGTCCGGTACGTACCTGATGTTCAACCCCGACCGGGCCTGCGGCAGCGGCTCGACCGAGGTCGACATCAACCCGGAGCACGGCACCTTCACCACGGAGGAACTGGCGATCACCGGGAGCACCGAGCCCACGACCCCGCCGCCTACCACGCCGCCGCCCACAACCCCTCCGGCCACGACTCCGCCAGCGACCACGCCGCCCGCGACGACCACCCCGCCGCCCGCCGGGGCGGGGTGTAGCGCGACCTACACCATCACCAGCCAGTGGCAGGGTGGGTTCCAGGCTGACGTGGCCGTGCGTGCGGGTACCGCGCCGATCAACGGCTGGACGGTGAGCTGGACGTACGCGAACGGCCAGGCCATCAGCCAGGCGTGGAACGCGACGGTGACCAGCAGCGGCACGAGCGTGCTGGCGCAGAACGTGTCCTGGAACGGTGCCCTCGCGGCCGGTGCCAGCGCGTCGTTCGGCTTCATCGCGTCATCCGGCGGCACCAACGCCGTACCCACGCTGACCTGCACTGCCCGCTGAGGGGCTGTACGGGTTAGCGGCATACACCGATAATGTGGCGATGACCTCGGAGTGGCTGCGCATCTCGCACCGCGAACGGCAGGACGCCGTTCGGGCCCTGCGTGACGGGGCGCGAGATGGGCGGCTCTCCGAGATCACGTTCGTTTCCCGGCTGCGCATGGCGCTCGAAGCGCGGCGCCGCAGCGAGCTGAAGGCGGTCGTCGGCGACCTGCCGGCGCGTGGCGTGCTGGCGCGGGCCAGGATGTGGCTCGACCGCGCCTCCCGCTCGGTTGCGAGGCCGTCCGTTGCTTCGGTGGCGGCGGAGATGGAGCTGCGGCTCCCGCCGGCGCCCGGCAGCTACGTGATCGGCCGCGACAACGGGTGCGACCTGCGGCTCCCAGACGGCACCGTGTCCCGCCGGCACGCGGTGCTGATGGGCACCGACGGCCAGTGGACGCTGTCCGACCTGGGCTCCACGAACGGCAGCCGCATCAACGGCTGGAAGCTCCAGGCGCCCTCCCCGGTCCGCCCCGGCGACGTGGTCGACCTGGGCTCCCAACGCTTGCGCATCGTTGCGTGATCAGTTGCTATGTGGACGCACAAGTGAGTGTGGGGACGCCGTTGGTGCCGGTCCACGAGCCGATGAAGCCGAACGTGGTGCTGGCACCGGCACCCAGCGCGCCGTTGTAGGGCACGTTCCGAGCGGTCACCGCCGTGCCACTGGTCGTGACCGTCGCGCTCCACGCCTGGCTGACGCTCTGGCCGTTCGCGAAGGTCCACGTCACCGTCCAACCGCTGATCGGCGCTGACCCGGCGGCGACGCGGACCTCGCCCTGGAAGCCGCCCGTCCACTGGCTGGTCACCGAGTAGGTGGCGGTGCATCCGCTTGGAGCAGGCGGAGCAGTGGTGGGCGGGGGCGTCGTGGGCCCGGGAGTCGTCGGCCCGGGAGTCGGGGTCGTACCACCGCCGAGGCCCGCGGCACTGTCCAACCAGGACACGCGCTGAGTCAGCCAGGTCCGCATGGCCTGCACCTGGCCCTGCCACGTCGGCGCGGTCGGTGTCTGGAAGAAGCCCACCTGTGGTGAGCTGAGGTTCGGCCAGCGTTGGAAGTTTCGCTGGGCGGCGTTCGTCAACGGTGCCGCCAGGCTGTCGATCCGCGCGTTGAGGGAGGCGTTGGACAGTACACCTTGACGGAGCTCTCGCCAGCGGGCCTTGACGTCCGCGACGAACGCCGGGTCGCGCATCAGGATCTGGAACCAGTCGTTGGCCTGCGGCTGCCGAGTCTGCTGGTACTGCCACCCGGCGGTCTGCGTGTTGTTGAAGAACCCGCCGACACCGAAGCTCAGGTCGTAGTCCCACAGTGGACCGGCGAATATCTTCGTCTCCCGGTCCTTGTGGAAGTACGCGCTGCGCACGTACGCGTCCATCTCCCGGCTCACCTCGTAGATGATGAGCTGATTGACGAACGAGCCTACGTCGATCCACGCGCGATACCCCGTCTGCGGATCGGCGTGACCCGGACTGTGCATGAGGTCGTGGAACTGTTGCAGGTGCTGGGTGAGCCACGTGCGCTGCTGGGTGTTGAGCGGCGACGGGTCCTCGACCTCCAGGTAGTTCCAGCAGGTGGCGGCCGGCCCGGCACAGGGCAGGATCGGTTCCTCGGCGGCCATCCACTCGAACTTGAAGATGTATCCGCCCTGGATCTTGGGCAGCGTCGTGTCTTCCTCTTCGAGCTGTTTGAGGTCGAGCCGGTCCTTGGAGTTCTTGATGGTTTCGACGATGAGATAGACGCCCTGGTAGTCGCTCGCGGTTAGCGGGCTGGCGTCGGTGTTGAGGTAGAACTCGACGAACGCGAAGCGTGGCGCGGGAATGCCCATGTCTCGCCCGAGCCCGTAGACGAACGCGTCCCGGATGAGCGCCTTGTCGGTGAACGGCCCGCGCAGCACCCAGTCGGAGTCGGCTGGCATGCCGAGCACGGCGTGGTCGGCGTCCTCGTTCGCGTTGTCCCAGAACTCCAGCCGGTACGGCGCCTTCTCGAACGTCGACGACGACTGCCCGCGCAGTCGCACTCCGGCGCGCGTGGCGATGGCGGGTGCCGAGGTGAGGGAAGCGGGCGCGTTGAACACCATCGTGGCCGCGTCCACGTACTCCCGTCCCGGCTTGCCCTTCCCGTACGCGTCGACGACGACGAGAGGCAGGTCATGGCTGGCGTTGAACGACCGTGCGATGTAGAGGGCCGTGCCGGGCTCGCCGCTCGCGGCGCCGCCGACGAACGCCTGCGCCCGCAGCTGCGTGGTCGCCGTCAACCGCAACGGCTGTCCGTATACCGGCGAGCTCGCGGTCGGCAGCTGGCCGCTGGTGGTGTACCGGATCTGCGCGCCGCTGACCGCGGTGCTCAACGCGACGGTCACCTCACCCTGGAAGGTGCCGCTGGGAACTGAGAACACGATGTCGCCAGAAAGATCGGCGGTGGCCCGCAGGGGCGGGCTCAGGACGGTGACCAGGACCACCGCAAGGGCGGTGGCGGCAGCACGAAACACGGAAGGGCTCCTTCCATAGCCGGAACGCGGGTCAGATGCCGGCCAGTCAGCAGACTGGCCAGCCGGCCAGTTCGATCCGGTCGACGGCGGTGAAGTGCCGGCGGAGGACCCGCCGCCATGGTGCGTCCGGTAGATCGGTGCGGAGGGCGGCCAGACCGGTCGCGTACTTGGAGATGCGTGTCGGGCGATGCCCGCGCTGCCAGAGTCGACGGTCGACAGTGGATGCCGCTCGGCTCGTCTTGGTCTCGACCACGGCGAGGTCGGGCAGGTGCAGGCGGTGGTGCCGGTCGTGCCACGACAGGTCGGTGTCGATGGTGACCCGGCTGGCGGTGGCGGGAACGAAGAGCGTGCAGCGGCGGTAGCGCGTGACGAGCGTGGGGACGAAGCTGGCCTGCTCCACGAAGCCCGCGAGAACGCCGTCGACGAACTCGCGGCCGGGGCCCACTGTGGCCTGGTGGTCGCGGTGGTGCGGGGCGCGGTGCTTGACGGTGCTGCCCCGAGAGCCCGCGATCTTGACCTCTAGCCAGCACGTGGCCGAGTCCACGTAGGTGCGGGTGCGCACCTTGAAGCGCCTGCGTCGCCGGTATGCGGTCAGCAGGTAGCTGGTGAGATCGGGGGTGTCGAAGTACACCGTCTCGTAGGTGAAGACCCGTACCCCGTCGATGTCCAGGACCTCGGTGCCCGCCTCCAGTTCGGCGAGCAGCGCGTCGACCTCGGCCAGCGGCAGCAGGTACTTACGGTCGACGCGGGTCTGGAGCGCGGCGCGCTCCAGGAGGTCGTCGAGGCCGATGGGTGCCAGATCCCAGAGGCTTGACGCCGTGGCCAGCGCGCTCATCGGTGAGCCGCCAGCATCGGTCCGACGCCCACCTGCACCGGCGCGATGGCGTACCGCACGTCGACCACCATCGTGTCGTTGACCAGGTCGACGCGCTGGACGGTCGCGGCGTGCACCCGGCCGCCGAGTATCTGTTCGAGGTGGGCGACCAGTGCCACGTGATCGGTGATTGCCGAGTCCAGCACGACGATCTGGTGGCGGTACCGGCGGAACAGCCGCGAGTGGTCGCCGACGAACATCACGATGACGATCAGCGCCATCAGCGCCACGTTGCGCCAGAGGGGGCTGGTTTCGAGCGCGCCGAGCAGTCCGAGTGCCAACGCGGAGAAGTAGTAGGCGACCTCGTGCTGGTCCAATTCGGTCGAGCGCAGCCGGATGATGGACAGGACGCCGAATAGTGCCATGCCGAGACCGAGGCCGGCGCCGAGGGTGCTGACGCTCAGCGCGCTGGCCACGGCCAGGACGCCGACGTTGACGCCGAGGTAGGCGACGACCAGGTCACGTCGGCGGTGGCGAGGAAAGTAGAGCCCGAAGACCAGGACGCTTACCGCTACGACGTCGAACACGAACAGGGTGAGCTGCGCCATGGGCGGTGGTCCTCCCCAGAAACGGCATATGCTTTCCGGAACAATTCCGGAAGAATACTTGGTTAATTCGATGTAGGTCAATGGATGTCCCGTGGCGAAGGGTCGGATCGCCAAGATCATGTTCGCGAGGCAGGATGTACGGCATGGCTGGCCGCATCCGAGACGAGGACATCGCGCTGGTCCGCGAACGCACGGCGATCGCCGACGTCATCTCCGAGCACGTCACGCTCAAGTCGGCCGGCGGGGGCAACCTCAAGGGTCTCTGCCCGTTCCACGACGAGAAGACCGCGTCGTTCACCGTCGCCCCCGGGCGAAATGTCTACTTCTGCCATGGCTGCGGCGCCGGCGGTGACGCGATCAAGTTCCTCATCGACCTCGACCACCTGACGTTCGTCGAGTCGGTCGAGCGGCTCGCCGCCCGCGCCGGCATCCAGCTGCGGTACATCGAGGCGGGCCCGGCGCCCGTGCGCCAGCAGCAGGGGCAGAGGCAGCGGCTGGTCGCCGCGCACGTCGCCGCACTGGAGTTCTACAGCGGCATGCTCGGCACCGCGGGAGCCAGGCCGGCCCGCGAGTTCCTCGCCCAGCGCGGCTTCGACAAGGCGGCCGCCGAGCGGTACGGCTGCGGGTTCGCACCGGACGCCTGGGACCTCCTGGCCAAGCACCTGCGGCAAAAGGGGTTCACGCCGCAGGAGCTGATCACCGCCGGGCTGGCGCGGGAGGCACGGTCGGGGTCTCTGATAGACCGGTTCCGCCGCCGGCTGCTGTGGCCGATCAAGGACCTGACCGGCGACGTCATCGGCTTCGGAGCGCGCAAGCTCTTCGACGACGATGACGGGCCCAAGTACCTCAACACGCCCGAGACGCCGATCTACAAGAAGTCGCACGTGCTCTACGGCGTCGACCTGGCCAAGCGCGAGATCGCCAAACAGGGCCGCGTGGTCATCGTCGAGGGGTACACGGACGTGATGGCCTGCCACCTGGCCGACGTGCCGACGGCGGTCGCCACCTGCGGCACCTCGTTCGGCACCGACCACATCGGCGTGCTGCGCCGGCTGCTCATGGACACCGACGGCTTCGCCGGTGAGATCATCTTTACGTTCGACGGCGACGCGGCCGGGCAGAAGGCGGCGCTGCGGGCCTTCGAAGAAGACCAGAGGTTCGTCGGCCGCACCTTCATCGCGGTCTCGCCCGACAACATGGACCCCTGCGACCTGCGCCTCGCCAAGGGCGACATGGCCGTGCGTGACCTGGTCGCCCGCCGCGAGCCGCTCGTCGACTTCGCGCTGCGCCAGGTGCTGTCACGGCACGACCTCGACACCGTCGAGGGCAGGGTCGACGCGATGCGCCGGGCCGCGCCGCTGGTCGCGAAGATCAAAGACCGGGAAAAGCGTCCCGAGTACGTCCGAAAGCTCGCCGGCGACCTCGGCATGGAGATCGAGCCGGTACAGCGTGCCGTGGCGGCCGCCCTGGGCCGTGCCGAGCCGCCCGCACGCTCGGCGCCCATTCCGGAGTCGGCTGTAGACAGTCCACAAGCGGCGGTCGAGCGCGAGGCGTTGAAGCTGGCCATCCAGGCGCCCGTGCTCGCCGGCCCCATGTTCGACGCACTCGGCCCCGAGGTGTACCGGCACCCGGTGCACGTGGCGATCCGGCAGGCGATCACCGAGGCCGGTGGAGCCGCGTCCGCCGTCGCCGGCGCGGTCTGGATCGAAGGGGTACGCGACGCGTGCTCCGACCTGGCCGCGAAGGCCCTGGTCGGCGAGCTGGCCGTGGAGCCGATGCGGGTCGACCGCGAGCCCGACCCGTGGTACGTCTCGGTGACGCTGGCACGGCTCCAGCTCGCCTCGGTCGCCGCCCGCATCCGCGACCTCAAGTCCAAGGTGCAACGGGTCAACCCGGTGTCCAACAAGGACGAGTACCTGGCACTCGCCGGCGAGCTGTTCTCGTTGGAGCAGCACGCCAGAGCGCTGCGCGAGCAAGCGGTGGGGGGCCTGTGATGGCACTGTTCCGGCGTAAGCCCAAGCTGCCGGCCGACCGGCGGCCGGCGCTTGACCGCGACGAGCGGATCCTGGCGTGGGCCGAGTCGGGCGGCGGCGTCGTGGTGGCGACCAACCGCGGGTTGTGGCTGCCGGGGCACGACCGCCTCGGCTGGCACGAGATCCACAAGGCGGCGTGGTCGGGGCGTGAGCTCACGGTCACGGCGGCCACCGTCGTCGAGGAGCAGGAGGGGTACACCGTGGTGGCCGACAAGCTGCCGCTGTCGTACCTGCTGCTCGACCCGGGCGACCTGCCGCACCAGGTGCGCGCCCGGGTGACCAGGTCGGTGGCGTACACGGAACACCACGCGCTGCCCGACGGCGGCGTCCGCGTCGTGGCGCGGCGGGTGAGCGGCGTCGACGGCCTGACCTGGACGGCCCGTTACGACTCCGACACCCCACCCGCCCCCGAGGCGGTGGCCGACCTCGTAGCGGCAGCCCGCGCCACCGCCGAGGTCTTCACCCCATAAACGCTCAACCTTTCCCGACCGGACGGCGTCTTACCGTCCATGATTAGCCCTGGTCGAGGTCGTCCGATGGAGCGCGGTCAAGGCGTCCTACACGTTGCTCCAGCGACCTGTAGGACAGGGCCTAAGCGGTGAGGATGTGGTCGCTGATCAGGCGGGCGGCGCCTACCAGGCCGGCCTCGTCGCCCATCTCCGACAGGGCTATCGGCATGTCGCCTGTCGCTAGGGGTGGCGACGAGCGGTAGACGACGCTGCGGATCTCGGCGAGCAGCGCGTGGCCGATGCCCGCGACGCCGCCGCCGACCACGACCAGGCCGGGGTTGAAGAAGCTGACCAGGCCGGCGAGGACCTGACCGACCCGTCGCGCGCCGTCGCGCACCATCCCGATCGAGTACGGGTCGCCCTCGGCGGCCGCCCGCGCGACGTCGACCGGAGTGACCGTGCCGGCCTCGGCCAGGCGTTCGGCGAGCCGCGGCGACCGGCCGCTCTGGGCGGCGGCGAGCGCGTCCCGGCTGAGCGCCGCCCCGCCGAAGAACGCCTCCAGGCAGCCGGTGTTGCCGCACACGCACACCGGGCCGTGCGGGTCGACCGAGGTGTGGCCGATGTCGCCGGCGCTGCCGGTCGCGCCCCGGTACACCTGGCCGCCGACCACGATGCCGCAGCCGATCCCGGCGCCGATCTTGACGAACAGGAAGTCTTCGAACGAGTGCGCGATGCCGGCGTGCATCTCGCCGAGCGCCATGATGTTGACGTCGTTGTCGACCAGTACCGGGCAGGCCAGCTCGGTGGCGAGGGTCTCGCGTACCGGAAACCGGTGCCAGCCTGGCATGAACGGCGGTGACACCGGCACGCCCTCGCGAAAGCTGACCGGGCCTGGGACGCCGACACCCGCCCCGGCGAAGCGGGCGGTGCCGGTGTCGGCGCGCAGCTTGGAAGCCAGTTCGAGGGCCTGTGCGAGCACCTTCGCCGGGCCGCGCCGCAGGTCGGTCTGCTCGGTGAGCCGGGAGATCAGCCGCATCTCACCGTCGACCACGGCCAGGTCGAGCGTGCTGGCGCCGATGTCGATGCCCAGGAAGCGAGTGGTGGCGGCGATGCGTACCACTGACGAGCGGCGGCCGCCGCGACTGGCCGCCGGGCCGAGGGCGTCGACCAGCCCGCGCTCGACGAGGCGGTCGATCTCCAGCCCTAGCTTGGATCGGGAGAGTCCTACCGCGTCGACGAGCTCGGCGCGCGAGGACGGCCCGCCGTCGCGCAGGAGGCGAAGCACTGCCGCCTGGTGCCGATTGTCGGGCCATACGCCAACCATTCGGCCAAGATATCCTAAAGTTCATCTCGGTAACGATGAACTTTGTTCTGTCAATTCAAAAGTTCGAAAGTCGGTGGGTTCGTGTCGGACCCGCCGGCTAGGGTGCGCTCGTGGCAACGGAACCACTCATCCATGCACGGGGGCTGGTCAAACGGTTCGGCTCCTTCACGGCCGTCGACGGCATCGACGTCGACGTCCAGCCGGGGGAGGCCTTCGGCTTTCTCGGTCCGAACGGCGCCGGCAAGAGTTCGACCATGCGCTTGGTGGGCTGCGTCTCGCCGCCGACCGGCGGCACGCTGCGCATCCTCGGCATGGATCCGCGCCGCGACGGCCCGGCGATCCGCGCCCGGCTCGGCGTGTGCCCGCAGCTCGACAACCTCGACCCCGAGCTGACCGTCCGGGAAAACCTCACCACCTACGCGCGCTACTTCGGCATCCCGCGCAAGGTGGCCCGGCAGCGCGCCGACGAGCTGCTCGACTTCGTGCAGCTCACCGAGCGGGCGGGCAGCAAGGTCGAGCCGCTGTCCGGCGGCATGAAGCGCCGGTTGACGATCGCCCGCGCGCTGGTCAACGAGCCCGAGATCGTGCTGCTCGACGAGCCGACCACCGGGCTCGACCCGCAGGCCCGGCACCTGGTGTGGGAACGCCTGTTCCGGCTCAAGCGGCAGGGCGTGACGCTGGTGCTGACCACGCACTACATGGACGAGGCCGAGCAGCTGTGTGACCGGCTCGTCGTGATGGACGGCGGCCGGATCGTCGCCGAGGGCTCGCCGCGCGAGCTCATCGAGCGGTACTCCACGCGTGAGGTGGTCGAGCTGCGCTTCGCCGCCGAGTCGCAGGAGGGGTTCGCCGACAAGCTGGCCGGCATCGGGGAGCGTGTCGAGGTGCTGCCCGACCGCATCCTGCTGTACGTCGCGGACGGCGACGCGGCCCTCGCGGCCGTGCACGAGCGGGCCCTTACGCCGGCGAGCGTGCTGGAGCGGCGCAGCTCCCTCGAAGACGTGTTCCTGCACCTCACCGGCCGGACACTGGTCGACTGACATGGCCGCGGTCTTCGAGTTCCACCTCGTCACCTACCGGCGGGTGTGGCGGGGCAGTGCGATGTCGTCGTTCGTGCTGCCGCTGCTCACCATGCTCGGCTTCGGCCTCGGCGTGGGTGCCTATGTAGACGGTGGCGTCGACGGCACGCCGTACCTCGACTGGATGGTGCCCGGCCTGATCGCGTCGACCGCCATGCAGGTGGCCGTCTTCGAGTCGACCTGGCCGGTGCTGAGCAGCTTCAGCTGGGCCCGCACCTACGAGGGGCAGGCGGCCACGCCGGTGCGCCTCGACGACATCCTCGGCGGCAACCTGCTCTTCGTGGCGTTCCGCGCGCTCACGAGCATCGTGGCGTTCCTGCTGGTGGCGCTCGCGTTCGGGGTGCTGCACTCGCCGTGGGCGCTGGCCGTCCTGCCGATCGGCGCGCTGCTCGCCTTCGCGATAGCGGCGCCCACGTTCGCATACAGCGCCTCGGTCAGCAGCGACAGCTACCTCGCGCTGCTGTTCCGGTTCGTGGTGATCCCGATGTCGCTGTTCGCGGGCGTGTTCTTCCCGGTCGAGTCGTTGCCGGTGGGGCTGCGCTGGCTGGCGTACGCGTCGCCGTTGTGGCACGGCGTCGACCTCAGCCGGGCAGCGACGCTCGGCGTGGCGCCGCAGTGGTCGGTGACCGGTCACCTGGCATACCTGTCGGTGTGGGCGGTCGTGGGCTACCTACTGGCACGCCAGCGGTTCGCCAAGAGGCTGGTGGTCTGATGCTCGCCATCGCGGTGGGCCGCCGCGCGCTGTCGGTGGCCGAGCGCAACGTGGCCGCCCTCAAGTCGGCGTACTGGATCGTGCTGATCTCCGGTTTCCTAGAGCCGCTGCTCTACCTGCTGTCGATCGGCATCGGCGTGGGCGCGCTGGTCGGCGACCTCACGCTGCCCGGCGGCGAGGTGGTCGAGTACGCCGCGTTCGTCGCACCCGCGATGCTGGCGTCGTCCGCGATGTCCGGCGCGCTCTCGGAGACCACCTTCAACTTCTTCGGGAAGATGAAACACATGCGGCTGTACGACGGGGTGCTGGCCACCCCCGTGCAGCCCTTCGAGATCGCGCTCGGCGAGCTGGCCTGGGCCATGGTCCGCGGCTCGCTGTACTCGGCGGCGTTTCTGGTCGTCATGGTGACGATGGACCTGACTACGGGGCTGCGTGCGCTGGCCGCCTTCCCGGCGACCGTACTGACCGGCTTCGCGTTCGGGGCGCTCGGCATGACGTTGTCCACGTTCATGCGCGGCTGGCAAGACTTCGACGTGGTGGGTTCGGCGCAGTTCGCGCTGTTCCTGTTCTCGGGCACGTTCGTGCCGGCGGAGAGCTACCCGGTGGTGCTGCGGTGGGTGGTCGAGCTGTCCCCGCTGTACCGGGCGGTCGATCTGATCCGCGGCATCACGACAGGGGCGGCGGGTGGGCGTCCGTGGGTCGACCTGGCCTATCTGGTGGCGGTATTGGCGCTGGGGCTGTGGATCGCTTCTCGCCGGATGGCCAAGCTGCTCGCGAAGTAAACGAAGCTTTCGCTGAGATCGCCAAAAGTTTGACGCCTTGGGGACTTTCTTTCGCCCACCAGGACCGCTAGCGTCTGCACTCAGGCGTAACACCTTCGACACATCTACTTTCGGGCTGGCACCCCCGGTACCCCTCTCATCTCCTGTGTCCTCAGGTCTGGCGCTTCGGCGGCGCGTGACCACGAAGGCGGCTTCGGCCGCCGGAGAAAGGTGAGAAGCATGAACGAGCCGCAGTCCAAGCCCGCGTTGACCCGCCGGCGGCTGCTCACCGCCTCAGCCGGAGCCGCAGCCGCGATTGGCGCCGCCGGCCTTCCCGTGCTCCAGACCGGCGCCCCGGCGCTCGGCGACAAGAAGCTCACCGTCGAACCCCTGATCCCACACCAGAACCGCGGCATCATCCTGTACAGCGTGCGCGACCGGATCGCGGCGGCGCCCGACGACAGCGGCGTCCCGTACGGGTTCGAGCGGGTGCTCGGTCGCCTGGCCGAGGTCGGGTACAAGGAGATCGAGTTCGCCGGATACAACCAGCACACGTCGATCCTCGGCCGCCAGATCACGCCGGCCGAGATCAGGAAGATCCTGGACGACAACGGGCTCGTGGCGAACGGCGCGCATACCCAGATCAACCCGGCGACGTTCCAGCAGCAGCTCGACATCGCCGAAGAGCTGGGCATGAAGCACATCGGCACCGGCTCGGACCCAACCAACAGCGCGTACCAGTCCGATTGGGACGCGGCGGCCGACGTCTGGAACGAATTGGGACGGCAGGCCAAGGAGCGCGGCATCAAGCTGTACACGCACAACCACGACATCGCGTACAGCTTCCTGCTCGACGCCGGCCCGCTGGACGCGAACGGCAGGCCCACCCGCTCGTCGGGTGTGCGGCGCCTGGAGTACTTCTTCGCCAGGACCGACCCGAAGTATGTCTTCTTCGAGATGGACATCTACTGGGCGCACGTGGCGAAGTTCAAGCACAAGACATACACGAACTCCGCCGGCCAGGTGAGGACCGACATCTTCGACCCGATCCTGACGGTGGCCAGGCGCACCAAGCGCTTCCCGCTCTTCCACGCGAAGGACGGCGACAAGGCGCCGGAGCAGCCCAACGGATACGTGATGACGCCGCTGGGCGAGGGTGACATCAACTTCCAGCAGTTCTTCGAGGTAATCGGGGAGCAGGAGTACCACCACGCCAACTGGGAGCAGGACACCGCTCCCGGCGGCGCGGCGAACCCCGGGCAGTCGATGAGCTTCGCCGCGCTGAGCTACACCAATATGTCCGACCTGACCATCTATCGCTAAGAGGGGGCCGCGCCGCCCGTATGGGATGGGCGGCGCGGACTTTCGCTTAAGCTGTGAAAAGTTTGGTCTCAGATCGAGCAAAGGTATGGACAGCGCAGGCGGAAGGCCCATATTGTTTCGAGCACGTTGCTTCTAGGAGGATCCGTGCGCATAGCCGAACCTCTGCACCTGCGCCTCCTGCGGCTCCTGCGCGATCAGGGCACGGTCTCCCGTGCCGAGCTGGCGGACCGCCTGGAGATTCCCCGCCCCCGGTTGCTCTCCGAGCTTGAACGCCTTGTCGGCGCCGGCTACATCGCCGAGGCTGGCATGGCGGCGTCTCGGGGCGGCCGCCGTTCGACCCTTGTGGAGCTGAACCCGGACCTGCGCTTCGCGGCCGTCGACCTGGGCGCCAGCTCGGTCGACGTCGAGGTGAGCAACGGTCGGCTGGAGCCCATCGCGGCGTATACCGAGAGCACCGACATCCGCAGCGGTCCCAAGGTCATCCTGCACCGGATCAACGAGCTGCTCGCCAAGGCCAAGGCCGACGGTGTGTATGAGCGGCTCGACGCGATCGGCATCGGGGTGCCGGGGCCGGTGAGCTTCCGTGACGGGGTGCCGGTGTCACCGCCGATCATGCCTGGCTGGGACAGGTTTCCCGTCCGCGAGCTGCTGACCCGCGAGCACGGCTGCCCGGCCGTGGTCGACAACGACGTCAACATCATGGCGATCGGCGAGCGGCACGGCGGCGTCGCGCACTCCGTCGACGACTTCCTCTTCGTCAAGATCGGCACCGGCATCGGTTGCGGGATCTACCTTTCCGGCGAGGTCTACCGGGGCACCGACGGATGCGCCGGCGACATCGGGCACATCCAGGTCGACTCGCACGGTCCAATGTGCTCGTGCGGCAACGTCGGCTGCCTGGAGGCACTGTTCAGCGGCGCGGCGCTGGCCAAGGACGCGGCCCTCGCGGCGCGTGGCGGCACGTCGTCCGTGCTCGCCGAGCGGCTCGCGGCCAAGGGCGCGCTGACCGCGCGCGACGTGGCCGAGGCGGCCTCCGAGGGCGACGTCACCTGCATCCGGCTCATCCGCGACGGGGGGCGCCGGCTCGGTGGCGTACTGGCGGGGTTGGTCAGCTTCGCCAACCCGTCGATGATCGTTATCGGCGGCGGGCTCGCACACCTCGGGCACATCCTGCTCGCCGAGATCCGCAGCGTGGTGTACAGGCGGTCCCTGCCGCTCGCCACCGGCAACCTCCCCGTGGTCCTCTCCGAGCTGGGCCCGAGGGCCGGCGTGACCGGCGCCGCGGTTCTGGCCAGCGACCTCGCCTTCGAGCAGGCGTCATGAGTGACGCGGAAGTCGTCTTGAAGCTGGAGGACGTCGTCAAGCTGTTCCCCGGCGTGCGGGCGCTCGACGGGGTGCAGCTGGAGGTGCGCGCGGGAGAGGTGCATTGCCTGCTCGGGCAGAACGGGGCCGGCAAGTCCACGCTCATCAAGGTGCTGTCGGGAGTGCACCGCCCGGATGAAGGGCGGATCGAGTGGCTCGGCGCGGAGTTCCGCCCGGCAAACCCGCAGGCAGCGATGAAGGCCGGCATCGCCACCATCTACCAGGAGCTCGACCTGGTCGACGACCTGTCGGTGGCGGAGAACGCCTTTCTCGGGCATGAGCCGCGCCGGTTCGGGTTCGTCCGGCGTGGATACATGTCCCGGCACACCAGGGATATCCTGACTCGCCTCGGGCACGGCGAGATCCCGCCGCGCCGGATGGTCCGGTCGTTGCCGGCAGCCGGCAAGCAGGTGGTCAGCATGGCCCGCGCGCTCTCGCACGACGCCAAGCTGATCATCATGGACGAGCCGAGTGCGGTCCTTGCCCACGACGAGGTGGGCAACCTTTTCCGGATCATCCGTGACCTCACCTCGCACGGCATCGCGGTCATCTACATCTCCCACCGGCTCGAAGAGATCCGGGAGATCGGCGACCGGGTGACGGTACTCAAGGACGGGCGGACGACGGCGGCCAACCTGCCCGCGCGCACCACGCCCACCCGCGACCTGGTAAGCCGGATGACCGGGCGCACGATCGAGTACGTCTTCCCCGAGCCGTCCACACGGGAGCGCGGGGAGGAGCTGCTCCGCGTCGACGGACTGGGTCGCACCGGGGAGTTCGCCGACATCTCCCTCACCGTCCACAGTGGTGAGATCGTGGGCATCGCCGGCCTCGTCGGCTCGGGCCGCTCGGAGCTGCTGGAGACCATCTTCGGCGCGCGCCGGGCAGAGTCGGGCACCGTGACGGTCGGCGGCCGGGCGCTGCGGCCGGGCAGCGTGGGCGCGGCGGTACGCGCGGGGCTGGGCATGGCGCCCGAGGAGCGTAAGAGCCAGGCGCTGCTGCTCGGCGAGCCCATCTACCGCAACGTCACGCTGGCCACGTTCACGGGGTACGCCCGGGGCGGCTTCACCAACGCCGGCAAGGAGATCAGCGAGGCGAGCCGGATGGCCGACGCGCTCGAACTGCGCCCGCGCGACGTGCGCCGGCCGGTGCGCACGCTGTCAGGCGGCAACCAGCAGAAGGTCGTGGTCGGCCGGTGGCTGCTCGGCGACACCAAGCTGCTGCTGCTCGACGAGCCGACCCGCGGCGTCGACGTGGGTGCCCGGGCGGAGCTGTACCAGGTGATCCGTGACCTCGCCGCGCGCGGCGTCGGCGTCCTGCTGGTCTCCAGCGAGGTGCCCGAGGTGCTCGGTCTCGCAAGCCGGGTGCTGGTCATGCGGGAAGGGCGGGTGGTCCGCGAGGCCCCCGCCGGAGAACTCGACGAAGACACCGTGCTCGACCTGGTGATGGCGGGCTCGCTCCAGGCGGAAGAGGTCACATTGTGAGCGCGAGGAGTGAGCTTCGACGGCCCGCAGCGTTGCGCGAAGGCCCGCACGCGAGCCCCGCAGTCGCGAACGAAAGGTAGGCGCGGTGAGCGCGAGGAGTGAGCTTCGACGGCCCGCAGCGTTGCGCGAAGGCCCGCACGCGAGCCCCGCAGTCGCGAACGAAAGGTAGGCGCGGTGAGCGCGAGGAGTGAGCTTCGACGGCCCGCAGCGTTGCGCGAAGGCCCGCACGCGAGCCCCGCAGTCGCGAACGAAAGGTAGGCGCAGTGACGACGACGCAGACGGCGGCCCCGCCCGCCAACGAAAAGCCAGCCGAGAAGCGGAGCTGGTGGCGCGACGACGCCAGCGAGCCGCTGCGGCGCAACCTGGCTCTCTTCGGCGTGCTGATCCTGCTGATCATCATCGGCATCGCGACCCGGCCGGACCTCTACGGCGACTCCACCTGGGTACGCAACAACATCTTCACCATCCTCGAGCTGGCGTCGGTGATCGGCGTCGTGACGGTGGGCATGACCTTCGTGATCATCGGCGGCGGCATCGACCTGTCGGTGGGCGCGATCGTCGCCCTCGCCGGGGTCTGGTCGACCACGCTGGCGACGCAGAGCTACGGCGCCGGCGGCATGATCTTCTGCGCGCTGGCGGTCGGCATTGGCGTCGGCGTCGTCAACGGCATCCTCATCGCGTACGGCCGGCTGGTCGCCTTCATCGCCACGCTCGCAATATTGGTGGCCGCACGTGGGCTCGCCGCCCAGATCTCCGGCAAGCAGACCCAGGTGTCGACGAATACCTTCATCAACGACATCGCGCTCAACGACCTGCTCGGCATCCCCCTGCTGGTCTACATCCTGGCCGCGGTCGTCGCCGCCGGCTGGGTGCTGCTCAACCGCACCACGTTCGGCCGGCGCACGGTCGCCATCGGCGGCAACGCCGAGGCGGCCCGGCTCGCCGGCATCAACGTCAAGCGGCACACGCTGCTGCTCTACGCGCTGTCGGGCCTGTGCTGCGGCATCGCGGCCATCATGCTCACCTCGCAGGCCAACTCGGCGCAGGCGGCCATGGCCAATCTGTACGAACTTGACGCGATCGCTGCGGCGATCATCGGCGGCACGCTGCTCAGCGGCGGCCGCGGCACGATCATCGGCTCGCTCCTGGGCGTGATCGTGTTTGCCACCATCACGAACCTGTTCGCCATCAACAACCTGTCCACCGAGGTCCAGAACATGGTCAAGGGCGGCATCATCGTCGCCGCCGTCTTGGTCCAGCAGTTCCGGTACAAGTCGTTCTCCCAGCTTTTCAACCGCGCATAAACGCACCTACCCCATCGGCGACCGTCCATACCGGACGGTAGCCGGGCCCCTTGCACCCTTGACACCCCGGAGGTCGCCATGCGACACCTACCCGATCTGTCCCGCCGCCGGCTCCTGATAGGCGGAGCCGCGCTCGGAGCGGGAGCCGTGCTCACCGGCTGCACGAGCAACGACTCGGGCGACGACGGCAACAACGCGCAGGTGAACACGGGCGACAACAACGCCAACGCGGCACCGGGCAAGCAGGTCTCCATCGGCTTCTCCGCACCGGCCGCAGACCACGGCTGGATCGCCGCCATCACCAACAACGCCAAGGCGCAGGCCGGCACGTACTCCGATGTGGAGTTCAAGACCGTCGAAGCCGGCGCGGACGCGGCGGCCCAGCGCGCCGCCCTCCAGACGCTCATCGCGCAGAAGCCCGACGTCATCGTGCTGCTCCCGCACGACGGCAAGGAGCTGAACTCGTTCGGCCTGGAGGCCATGCAGGCTGGCATCCCGGTCGTGAACCTGGACCGGGCGTTCCCGGACGCGAAGGCGTACCGGCTGCAGATCAAGGGCGACAACTACGGCATGGGCGTCTCCGCGGCGACCTACATCATCGAGCAGCTGAAAGCGAAGAGCGTCAGCGCCCCGGTGATCGGCGAGATCGCCGGCATGGACGAACTGGAGCTGACGCAGGAGCGTTCGAAGGGCTTCGCGGACACCCTGGCACAGGCCGGCTTCCGAGTGGCCAACCGGCGGGCCGCGCGGTTCACCGCCGACACGGGCCAGCAGGAGGCGGCAAGCCTGCTCCAGGCACTGCCCAAGATGGACGCGGTGTGGAACCACGACGACGACCAGGGCATCGGCGTGCTGGCGGCGATCAGCCAGGCCAACCGCAAGGAGTTCATCATGGTCGGCGGCGCCGGCTCCAAAGCCGCGATCGAGGCGATCCAGGCCGATAACAGCGTGCTGAAGGCGACAGTTACCTACAGCCCGTCGATGGCCTCCTCGGCGATCTCGCTGGCCCGCCTCATCGCCCAGGGGCGCGGCATGTCCGACCTGGTCGAGCTCCAGGTGCCGAAGGAGATCACCCTCGCCTCCGAGACAATCACCAAGGAGAACGCGGGCAACTACCTGAAGCTTGGATTCTGACATGAGTAGAGAGTTACGGATCGGCATGATCGGTTACGCGTTCATGGGCGCGGCGCACTCGCAGGCGTGGCGCACCGTGAACCGCGTGTACGACCTGCCGGTGCGCGCCCGCATGGTGGCGGTGTGCGGTCGCGACGAGTCGAAGGTGGCGGCCGCCGCGGTCCGGCTTGGATGGGAGGAACACACCACCGACTGGCGTGAGCTGGTCGCCCGCGACGACATCGACGTCATCGACGTGTGCACGCCGGGCGACAGCCACGCCGAGATCGCCATCGCGGCGCTGGCGGCGGGCAAGCACGTGCTATGCGAGAAGCCGCTCGCCAACAGCGTCGACGAGGCACGGGCGATGGTCGCCGCGGCCGAGCGGGCTCGTGCGGCGGGGGTGCGCTCGATGTGCGGGTTCAACTATCGCCGTACGCCCGCGGCCGCGGTCATGCGCCAGCTCGTCGAGTCCGGGCGGCTCGGCGTGATCCGGCACGTCCGCGCGGTCTACCTCCAGGACTGGATCGTCGACCCGCAGTTTCCGCTCGTGTGGCGGTTGCAGAAGGAGAAGGCCGGTTCGGGCGCGCTCGGCGACATTGGCGCGCACATCGTCGACCTGACCCAGTTCGTGACCGGCCAGCGGATCACCGGCGTGAGTGCGCTGACCGAGACGTTCGTCAAGGAGCGGCCGCTGCCGTCGGCGGCAGCGGGCCTGGCGGCCGAAGCGGACGGGTCGGGGACCGGACCGGTCACAGTGGACGACGCGGCGCTCTTCCTGGCGCGGCTGGAGGGCGGGGCGGTCGCCACGTACGAGGCGACGAGGTTCGCCACCGGCCGTAAGAACGGGCTCCGCGTCGAGCTGAACGGCTCGCTCGGCTCGGTGGCGTTCGACTTCGAGCGGATGAACGAGCTGGAGTTCTACGACTCCACGCAGCCGATACAGGAGCAGGGCTTCCGGCGCATCTTGGTGACCGAGCCCGAGCACCCGTACATGGAGGCGTGGTGGCCGCCCGGCCACGCGATCGGCTACGAGCACACCTTCACGCACGAGATGCGCGACTTCCTTGAGGCGGTCGGCACCGGTGTCGACCCGACCCCGTCGTTCGTTGACGCGCTCGGGGTCCAGTTGGTACTCGACGCCGTAACCCGCTCGGCGGAGAGCGATTCGGCGTGGACATCGGTGGCGCCCGCCCTGGAGCAGGTCGCCGCCTAGAGAACAGGTACGTGGGCGCGGTGGCGCGCGCCCACCCGGAGTTCCTCGGGCCCCGCCCGCGAGGGCCTGGACGCGGTTGCGCCCCGCGTCCAGGATCGGGCGGGTCCCGAGGTTACCCGAACACCAGAAGACCTTGGCGGACATGGCACCGCGCCAGGGGGTTGGGCACAGCGCTTCAAACCCCGGAGGGTTACATGGCTTCACCAATCAGACGGTGGGTATCCGTACTCGCCGCCGCCATCCTTACGACACCCCTGGCCGCCACCGCACCAGTGTCGGCCGCGCCGGCACCCAGTACCCCCAGCGACGAGACCCTGGTGACGCAGGAGAACGGCCCGGCCGCCCTGCGCTCCTCCGTGCGGGCACCCGAGACGTACCAGGTGCTCGTGTTCACCAAGACAGCCGGCGTGCGCCGGGACTCCATCGACAAGGGCGTCAACGCGATCCGGACGCTCGGCAACGCCAACGGGTTCACCATCGACGTGACCCAGAACTCGACCGCGTTCACCGACGAGAACCTGGCCAACTACCGGGCGGTCGTCTTCCTCAACACCACCGGCGACGTACTGTCGGGCGCCCAGGAGGCGGCGTTCGAGCGGTACTTCCGGGGCGGTGGCGGATATGTGGGCGTGCACGCCGCGGCGGAGACCGAACCGGACTGGACGTTCTACAACACGGTCGTCGGCACCAAGGTGGCGAGCGCGGCGCCGGTGTCGTCCGGGCTCATCGACGTCGCCGACCGCGCGCACCCGTCGACCGAGCCGCTCGCGCGCGAGGTGACCCTGAGCGAGGAGTGGTACAACTACACGACCAACGTCCGGGGCGCCTCGCACGTGCTGGCGACGGTGAGCGAGAAGAGCTTCACCGGCGGCACGATGGGGTACGACCACCCGATCGCCTGGTGCAAGGACTATCAGGGTGGCCGTTCGTGGTACACGGGCCTTGGCCACTCCACCGCCTCGTACGGCAACGGCGCGTTCCGCAAGCACCTGCTCGGCGGCATCCAATGGGCGGCCGGCGTGGTCGAGGGTGACTGTGGAGCCACGGTCATCGCCAACTACGAGAAGGTCACGCTCAACGACGAGCCGGGCGAGCCGATGTCGCTGTCGGTGCTGCCGGACGGCCGGGTGCTGCACAACACCCGTGGCGGCGAGATCCGGCTGTACGACCCGGCGACCGGCGCCAGCCCGGTGATCAACACGATTCCGGTGTACCAGCACGACGAGGACGGCCTGCAGACGCTCACGATCGACCCGAACTTCGCGCAGAACAAGTGGGTCTACGTGTACTACTCGCCGCGCCTTTCTACGCCGACCACCGACGCGCCGGCCACCAGCACCGACCCGACCGTCTGGGATCAGTACAAGGGTTACAACCAGCTCTCCCGGTTCAAGTTCGAACAGACGCCGACGCCGCACCTGGACCTGGCATCCGAGCAGCAGATCCTGCGGGTCGACGTCGACCGGGGCATCTGCTGCCACGTCGCCGGCAAGATCAAGTTTGACGGCAAGGGCCTGCTGTACCTGGTCACCGGCGACGACACGAACGCCGGTGGCTCCGACGGCTACGTGCCGATCAACGAGTCGCCGACGCAGGGACCCGGCTACGACGCGCAGCGCTCCTCGGCCAACACCAACGACCTGCGCGGCAAGCTGCTCCGCATCAAGGTCAAGGACGACGGCTCGTACTCGATCCCGGCCGGCAACCTCTTCCCCGAATCCGAGGACACGGACAACAAGACCAGGCCCGAGATCTTCCTGATGGGCCTGCGGAACCCGTTCCGGTTCGACGTGGACAGCAAGGGCATGGTGTACCTGGGCGACTACTCGCCGGACTCCCGCGTGCCCAACCCGGCTCGCGGCCCGGAGGGAACCGGCCGGTGGTTCGCCACCAACAAGGCGGGCAACTACGGCTGGCCGTACTGCTACTCACCGACCCTGCCGTACGTCGACTTCGACTTCGTCACCCGCACCTCCGGCGCGCCGTTCAACTGCGCCGCGCCGGTCAACAATTCGCCGCGCAACACCGGCCGCGGCGTGCTGCCGCCGGTCGAGCAGCCGCAGTTCTGGTACACGTACAACGCGCTCACCCCGTGCCCGCAGGCCTACCTGCAGACCCCGGCCGGGACGTGCGACTTCAAGTGGCCGGTCGTGGGCACCGGCGGCGTGGGCCCGCACGGCGGCCCGATCTACAAGTACGACCCCGAACTGGACTCGCAGACCAAGTTCCCGGAGTACTACCAGGACGCGGTGTTCTTCGGCGAGTTCACGCGGGACAAGATGTTCGTGATGCGCACCAACGGCAGCGGCAAGCTGGTGGGCGTCGAGCAGTTCCTGCCCGGGTTCGTCTTCGACAACCTGATGGAGATGGAGTTCGGGCCGGACGGCAACATCTACTTCCTTGAGTACGGCGACGGCTTCTTCCGGGCCAACCCGGACGCCCAGCTCGCCATGATCCGGTACGTGAAGGGCACCCGGTCGCCGGTGGCGAAGCTCAGCGCCACGCCCACCTCCGGCCAGGCGCCGCTGACCGTGCAGTTCGGAAGCGAAGGCACCTACGACCCGGACCCGGGTGACTCGATCTCGTTCGCCTGGGACCTCGACGGCAACGGCACGGTCGACTCGGCCGACCCAAATCCGTCCCACACGTACACCGCCAACGGCGTCTACACCGCGAAGCTGACGGTGACCGACTCCAGCGGCAAGACGGCGGTGCTGACCCGGGAGATCACGGTCGGCAACACCGCGCCGTCGGTCACGGTCACCTCGCCGGTGGCGGGCACGTTCTTCAACTGGGGCGACACCGTCCCGTGGACGGTGACGGTGACCGATCCGGAGGACGGGCCGATCGACTGCTCGCGGGTCAAGGTGTCCTTCGTTCTCGGCCACGACACCCACGGTCACGGCATGAGCGACCAGTACGCGTGCTCCGGCTCGTTCGTGACCCCGGCCGACGGCGGCGACCACGCGGGCGGCTACCTGTACGGCGCGGTCAGCGCGACCTACACCGACCTTGGTGCGAACGGGCAGCCCGCGCTCACCACGGTCGACCAGGCCGTGCTACAGACCCGGCGCCAGCAGGCCGAGTTCGCGCAGGTGCAGCAGGGCGTCACGGTCGCCAACACGGGTGACACCGGCGGCGGTCAGCACGTGACTGGTGTCGACGCCGGTGACCACATCGCGTTCAACCCGGTCAACCTGGCCGGCGTCGGCGCGGTGACCTTCCGGTACGCCAGCGGCGCGACCGCCACGGTGGGCACGCCGCGGGCCACGGTCGAACTGCGGTCTGGCTCGGCCACCGGCGCGCTGGTCGGCACGGCGACGCTCAACGCCACCAGCGGCACCAACTCCTGGGCGAGCACGACGGTGTCGCTCAGCGCCGCTGCCGGTACGCAACAGCTCTATCTGGTGTTCCAGCCGGTGTCCGGAGGTCCGACCACGAGCCTGGTGAACCTCAACTGGGTCGAGTTCGGGGCGGCGGCGCCGTAACGCAAGCGCGGGGGGCGATGGCCATCGCCTCCCGTTGCTCCGTCCGCCCGCCGGTCGGGTCCCGCGGCGGTGCCGGTGCCGCCGACTCCGGCGCGGTCGCGGTGGTGCCATCCCGGCTGGCGGGTGGACGGGGCCTGATACTGACACAAACAGTACAAAACGCTGGTATCAATGCAGGGGGAGGCGACATGGCGACGGGTGTATGGCTGGTCGGCGCGCGCGGTTCGGTTGCGGCGACGAGCATCGCGGGAGCTGCGGCGATACGCGCCGGCCTTGCCGAGCCCACCGGGTGCGTCACCGAGCTGCCCCAGCTCCAGGTCGCGTCCCTGCCGCCACTGGGCGACCTCGTCTTCGGCGGTCACGACGTCGCGGACACCCCGCTGGCCAAGAAGGCCGACGCGCTGGCCGCCGCGGGCGTGGTGCCCGCGCGGCTGGTCGCGGCGGTCGCCGGGGAGTTGGCCGCCGCAGACGCGGAGATCCGGCCCGCGCCCACCGCCGCCACCCAACGGGAGGCGGCAGCGCTCGTCGCGGCCGACATCACCGACTTCCGGGACCGCCACCGCCTGGAGCGCGTCGTCGTGGTCAATGTGGCGTCGACAGAGCCTCTGGTACAGCCACACCCCGCTCACGCCGACCTCGATGCCCTGGAGGACCAGCTCGGCCGTTCCGCTCCCGTGCTGCCACCCAGCTCCCTCTACGCGTACGCGGCCTTCACCGCCGGCTGCTCGCATGTGGACTTCACGCCGTCCACCGGCGCTCGGCTGCCCGCCCTGGCCGAGCTGGCCCGCCGGCGCGGCCTGCCACACGCCGGGCACGACGGCAAGACCGGCGAGACGCTGGTCAAGTCGGTGCTCGCGCCGATGTTCGCCATGCGCAACCTGCGGGTCCGCACCTGGTCGGGCACCAACCTGCTGGGCGGCGGCGACGGCGCCAACCTCGCCGACCCGGGCCCGAACGCCGCCAAGGCCAGCAGCAAGCAGCGCGTCCTGGCGGAGACACTCGGGTACGAGCCGCAGGGGCACACCCGGATCGAGTACGTGGACGACATCGGCGACTTCAAGACCGCGTGGGACCTCGTCACGTTCACCGGGTTCCTGGGCACCGCGATGCGGATGGAATTCTCCTGGCACGGCTGCGACTCGGCGCTCGCCGCGCCCCTGGTACTCGACCTGGCACGCCTGACAGCGGCGGCGCACCGCGCCGGACGCTCCGGACCCCTCACCGAGCTGGCGTTCTTCTTCAAGGACCCAATCGATTCGGGCGCCCTTGGCGGGAAGGTGCCGCACGGACTTGTCGAACAATGGGCCGCGCTCGCGGCGTTCGCGCGAGGGCTCGGCGATGCCTAGCTGGCGCGCGCTCGTCGACCTGGTCCGGGCGCCGGCCGCGCTCTCCGTCCCCGGCGACGTGGTCGCGGGCGCGGCGGCCGCCGGTACGCTCCGCCCACGCACGGCGGGCCTCGCCGCGGCCTCGGTCTGCCTCTACTGGGCCGGCATGGCCGCCAACGACTGGGCCGACCGCGAGCTGGACGCGGTTGAGCGCCCCGAGCGGCCGATCCCCTCCGGCCGGGTCACGCCGGCCCAGGCGGCCGGCGTCGCGGCGGGCCTGACGGCGGCCGGCGTCGGGCTGGCCGCGCTCGCGGGCGGGAAACGGGCGCTCACGGTCGCGCTGCCACTCGCGGGCACCGTGTGGGCATACGACCTCGCCGCGAAGAACACTCCCGCCGGCCCGGCGCTGATGGCCGCGTGCCGGGGGCTCGACGTGCTCCTCGGCGCGACGCCCGGCCGGGTCGGGCGGGCGGTACCCGCCGCGCTCACGGTGGCAGCGCACACGTACACGGTGACCGCGCTCTCCCGCCGCGAGGTCTCCGGCGCCGACCGGGCCCTGCCCGCCGCCACGCTGGCCGGCACCGCCGCGGTCGCGCTCGCCGCCGCCAGTCGGCGCGGCGCTGTATCAGTGAGCGCGCCGCCGTCCGCAGACGGCCACCAAGCGGAGGGAGCGCAGCGGCTGGCCGTCTGCAGGGCGGCTATCAGGCGCGCGAGCCGCCCGAGCGCGACGAGGGCCATAGGCATTGCGCTGGCTGCCTGGTACGCGGCCCGCTACGGCAGCGCGCAGGCGCGGGTGGCCGCGGAGCCGACGGCGGCGCGGGTGCGCGCGGCCGTGGGCGCCGGAATCACCGGGCTGCCACCGCTGCAGGGCGCCCTCGCCGCGCGAGCGGGTGCGCCGGCCGCCGGCCTCGCCGTCGCCGCGGCCGCTCCGCTCGCCCGCCACCTCGCGCGAAAGGTCTCACCGACATGAGAGCACCCCGCACACTGCGATTCGGGTACGGGACCAACGGGTTCGCCAACCATCGGCTGCCCGACGCGCTGCGGGTCATCGCCGACCTCGGTTACGAGGGCGTCGCGCTCACGCTCGACCACGACCACCTCGACCCGTTCGCGCCCGACCTGCCGCGCCGCACCGCCGAGGTGGCCGCGCTGCTCGACCGGCTCGGCCTGGCGGTCGTCATCGAGACCGGCGCGCGCTACCTGCTCGACCCGTGGCGCAAGCACGCGCCCACGCTGCTCGACGACGACCCGGCGCTCCGGCTGGACTTTCTGAGCCGGGCCGTGCGGGTCGGCGCCGACCTGGGCGCCGAGGCCGTGTCGTTCTGGTCCGGCGTGACACCGCCCGGCGTTCCGGACGCGTGGGACCGCCTCGTACGCGGCACCGTCTGCATCGTGGACGCCGCCGCGACGGCCGGGGTGACGCTCGGCTTCGAGCCCGAGCCCGGGATGCTGGTGGCCGACATCGCGGGCTGGCGCCGCCTGTACGCCGACCTGGGCAGCCCGCCCGGCTTCGGCATCACCCTCGACATCGGACACTGCCGCTGCCTCGAACCGCTGCCGGAGCCCGACTGCGTGACGACGGTCGCTGAGTACCTGGTCAATGTCCAGATCGACGACATGCGGCGGGGCGTCCACGAGCACCTGGAGTTCGGCACCGGCGAGATCGACTTCCCGCCCATCCTGCGCGCCCTGTCGGAGGTCGGGTACCGGGGCCTTGTCGCCGTGGAACTACCCCGGCACTCGCACGCCGCGCCCACCGTGGCCGCCCAATCGATCGAGTTCCTGCGCGCGGCGGCCGGCGACCCGTCGCGCGCAGCTCTGCTCGCCACTGTCGGAGAGGGGAAGAGCCGTGAAGACGCTGGCTGAGCTGCGCGCGGTGCTCGGGGAGCGGCCGTGGCTGGACGAGGCGGTCGCGATGATCCGGACCGAGCCCGGCGCCATCGGGCGGCTGTTTCCCGCCGCCGGCCGCAAGTGCGGGCGGGAGCCGCTGGCCGACGCGCCCGGCTGGAGCGCCGACGAGGCCGCGCGGGCAGTACTGCTGGGCGCGCTGCCGCCCGAGCGGACCGCCGCCGAGGTGCGTGAGGTGTATCGGTACGGGGACGCCGCGGAGAAGCAGGCGGTGCTCAAGGCGCTGCCGTTGCTGGCGATCGGCGGCGACGCCGTGCCGCTGTTGCAGGACGCGATCCGCACCAACGACACCCGGCTGGTCGCCGCCGCCCTGGGCCCGTGCTCCGCACACCTGGATGCGCCAGCATGGCGGCAGGCGGTGCTCAAGTGCGTGTTCATGGGCGTGCCGCTGTCTGTCGTGGACGGTCTCGACGTACGCGCCGACGCCGAACTGGCCGGCATGCTCGCGAGCTTCGCCGAGGAGCGCCGCGCCGCCGGCAGGGATGTACCGGCCGACGCGCTCGCCGTACTGGAGAGCCTGAGGGAGGGCTGATGCGCATCTTCGACCCGCACATCCACATGACCTCAAGGACCACGGACGACTACGAACGGATGGCGGTGGCAGGGGTACGCGCGGTGGTCGAGCCGGCCTTCTGGCTCGGGCAGCCGCGCACGAACCCCGGCTCGTTCGCCGACTACTTCGACGGGCTGATCGGGTGGGAACCGTTCCGCGCCAGCCAGTTCGGCATCCGGCATCACGCGACGATCGCGCTGAACCCCAAAGAGGCCAACGATCCGCGCTGCCGAGGCGTGCTCGACCTGCTTCCCCGGTACCTGGAAAAGGACGGCGTGGTGGCCGTCGGGGAGATCGGGTACGACTCGATGACGCCCGAGGAGGACGACGCCTTCGCCGCCCAGCTGGCGCTCGCGGTCGAGCACGAGCTTCCGGCGCTGGTGCACACCCCCCACCGCGACAAGGCGCGCGGCACCGAACGCAGCCTCGCCGTCGTCGACGAGTCCGGCATCGCGCCCGGCCGGGTCGTGATCGACCACCTCAACGAGGTGACCGTCAAGGTGGTCCGGGACACGGGCTGCTGGCTCGGCTTCTCCATCTACCCGGACACCAAGATGTCGCCGCCCCGGATGGTGGAGATCCTGCGCGAGTACGGGCTGGACCGGATGCTCGTCAACTCGGCCGCCGACTGGGGGCGCTCCGACCCACTGCTGACCCTCGCGACCGGCGAGGCGATGCTGGCGGCGGGGTTCAGCGACGATGACGTCGACCGGGTGCTGTGGCGCAACCCAGTCGAGTTCTACGGCCAGTCCGGCCGGCTGCAACTGTCGGATCTGGACGGTGCCGAGGCGACGTTCGCGGGCAACTCGATCCTGCGCGGAGGCAGCTGATGCATCTCAGCTACTGCACAAACGTCCACCCCGCCGAAGACCTCGACGGCATAGTGCGGCAGTTCGACGCGTACGCCGTCGCGATCCGTCGGCACCTCGACGCAGACGTGCTGGGTCTCGGGCTGTGGCTGGCCGCTCCGGTCGCCCGCGAGCTGGCGGGGGAGCCGGCGGCCCGGCGGCGACTACGGCGGGAGCTGGACGCCCGAGGACTGGAAGTGGTGACGCTCAACGGGTTCCCGTACGAGGCTTTCCAGGCACCGGTCGTCAAGCACGCCGTGTACCGTCCGGACTGGACGACCAGGGAGCGCCTGAACTACACGCTCGACCTGGCCCGGGTACTGGTCGACCTGCTGCCCGACGGCGCCGAGCGCGGCTCGATCTCCACGCTCCCGCTGGCGTGGCGCTCGCCGTGGGACCCGCACCGTGCGGCGGTCGCCGCACGGCACCTCGACGAGCTGGCCGCCACGCTGGCCACTCTCGACCGCCCCATCCGCGTCGGGTTCGAGCCGGAGCCCGGCTGCGTCGTGGAGACCACGGCACAGGCGGCCGAAGCGCTGTCCGGTGTGGACACCGATTGGCTGGGCGTCTGCCTCGACCTCGCGCATCTCGCGTGCGCGTGGGAAGACCCGGCCGAGGCGCTCGACCGGCTGGCCGCCGCCGGGCTGCCGGTGGTGAAGGTGCAGGTGTCCGCCGCGCTGGAGGCCGCCGATCCGGTCGGCGCGGCGGGCGTGCTCCGGCGGTACGCGGAACCGCGCTTCCTGCACCAGACGCGCTCCCCGGCCGGGGCGGCGGCGGACGACCTCGACGAGGCGCTCGACGCGCGGCTGCCCGGCCCTTGGCGGGTGCACTACCACGTGCCGCTGCACACCGACCTGGCCGCGCCGCTCACCTCCACCGTGCCGGTACTACGCGCGGCGCTGCGGGAACTGATCCGCCGGGACGCCTGCGACCACTTCGACGTGGAGACCTACACCTGGGGCGTGCTACCCGAGGGGGCTCGCCCGCGCACGGAGGCGGACGTCGCCGCGGGCATCGCATCCGAGCTCGCGTTCGCACGTAACGAACTACGGACGGAGGTCGCCTCATGACAACGAAACTGGTCGTCGTCGACGTCGTGGGGCTCACGCCGAAACTGCTGCGGCACATGCCGAGGCTGCGGTCGGTTGCCAGTAAGGGTTTTCAAGCACCGCTCGGTACGGTGCTGCCGGCGGTCACCTGCACCGTGCAGTCCACGTTCCTGACCGGGGCGCTGCCCGCCGAGCACGGCATCGTCGGCAACGGCTGGTACTTCCGCGAGCTGGGCGAGGTGCTGCTGTGGCGGCAGCACAACGCGCTCGTCGGCGGCGAGAAGGTGTGGGAAGCCGCGCGCCGGGCGGAGCCGGGCTACACGGTAGCCAACATCTGCTGGTGGTACGCCATGGGCGCCGACGTCGACTGGACGGTCACGCCCAGGCCCATCTACTACGCGGACGGGCGCAAGGAGCCGGACTGCTACACGTACCCGCCCGAGCTGCACGACGAGCTGACCGATGTGCTCGGACCGTTCCCGCTCTTCACGTACTGGGGCCCGGGTGCCGGTCTGCCGTCGTCGCGGTGGATCTGCCGAGCCGCCGAGCGAGTCATGGAGGTGCACGACCCCGACCTGACCCTCGTGTACGTGCCGCACCTCGACTACGACCTGCAACGCTTCGGTCCCGCGGCACCGCAAGCGGTCACGGCGGCCCGCGAGCTCGACAAGGTGCTGGCACCTCTGCTCGACGCGGCCGCCCGACGGGGCGCCACGGTGGTCGTGCTGTCCGAGTACGGCATCACGCCGGCGCGCCGCCCGGTCGACGTCAACCGGATGCTGCGCGCCGAAGCGCTGCTGCGGGTATACACACAGGACGGTATGGAGTACCTGGACCCGAGGACGTCCCGCGCGTTCGCGGTCGCCGATCACCAGATCGCGCACCTGTACGTGAAGGACCCCGCCGACGTGCCGCAGGTAGCGAAGCTGTGCGCGGCGCTTCCCGGGGTGGCCGACGTGCTCGACGAGCAGGGCAAGGCCGCACATGGGCTGGACCACCCGCGCTCCGGCGAGCTGGTGCTGGTGGCCGAGCCGGACGCCTGGTTCACCTACTACTACTGGCTCGACGACGGTAGGGCACCGGACTTTGCCCGGCTCGTCGAGATCCACCGCAAGCCCGGGTACGACCCGGCGGAGCTGTTGTTCGACCCGGCCGCGCCGGGCGCCGCGAAGAAGCGCGCGGCGGTCGCCCTGGCTCGCAAGAAGCTGGGCATGCGGTACCTGATGAACGTGGTCGGGCTCGACGCCGGCGCGCGGGCGGTGCGCGGCTCGCACGGCCGGCTGCCCGACGATCCCGACGACGCGCCGGTGCTGCTCTGCTCCGACCCGGCCGCCGCCCGCGACGCCCTAGCGGCCACCGAGGTAAAGGAGTTCCTGCTGGGCCTGGCGGGGATATGACTGTTTGTGGCGGCTGCGGGAGGCGGCGCATGACCCTGCTAACTGGCGCTCGCTCCGCTCGCGCGGGTCATGCGCCTTTTGTGCCTCCCTGTAGCCGCCAGTCGCTCCAGTCGCTGCGCTCCTTCCGCTTTGTGGCGGCTGCGGGAGGCGGCGCATGACCATCGAAGCGGCCCGGGAAACAGACGTGCGGGAGCTGCGTGAGCGGTTCGACGCGGTGCTCGCGGGCTTCATCGACCGGCAGGATCCACAGTGGCCAGATGGTGCGCCGCGCGGTGTGCTGGCCACGCTTCGCCGGTTCGTACTGGCCGGTGGCAAGCGGCTGCGGCCGATGTTCTGCTACTGGGGCTGGCGGGGTGCGGGGGCACCGGACAGCGACGGCGTGGTCGCCGCGGCCGCCGCGCTGGAGCTGTTTCACGCGTTCGCGCTGATCCACGACGACATCATCGACGGCAGCGACCGCCGGCGCGGCGAGCCCTCTGTGCACCGGGTCTTCGCCGAGCTGCACACCCGGTCGGCGTGGCGCGGCGACCCTGCCCTCTTCGGCCGCAACACGGCGCTGCTCTGCGGCGACCTGTGCGCGGCGTGGGCCGACCAGATGTTCCAGGAGTGTGGCCTGCCCGCCGGCCAGCTGCGGTCCGGGTACGCCGTTTTCGCGCACATGCGCACCGAGGTGATCGCCGGGCAGTACCTGGACCTGGTCTCCGGCGTCGGCGACGGCTCGGTGGCCAGCGCGCTCACCGTGATCCGGATGAAGGCGGCGCGGTACACGGTGACCCGGCCGCTACAGATCGGTGGCGGGCTGGCGGGCGCGGAGCCCGCCCTGCTCGCCGCGTACGCCGAGTTCGGCGACCCGCTCGGTGACGCGTTCCAGCTGCGCGACGACGTACTCGGCGTCTTCGGCGACCCGGCGGTCACCGGCAAGTCCGTCCTGGACGACCTCCGGGAGGGCAAGCCGACCGTGATGATGGCGCTCGCGCGCAGCCGCGCCGACCGTGCGCAGGTCGCCCGGCTGCGCGACCTCTTCGGCAACCCGAGCCTGGACGCGAGTGGGGCGGAGGAGCTGCGTGCGATCATCGTCGACACGGGCGCGCTCGATCGCATAGAGCAGATGATCCGTGTACGGGCCGAAGCCGCACTGTCTGCTCTGGAGTGCGCACCCCTTTCTACCGATGCTCAGGAAGCCTTGGCAGCTCTCGCTACTCAAACGGTTGATCGAAACTCGTAATAGGAAAGTTGTCCATAGGTCTGGTGTCGCGACCAGGAGATCATCTACTGTCGCGCCTCGGGGAGGACGTCTATGGCCGCGAACGACCAGGTCGATACGGTAGTTGACCACGTCGATCAACAAGCCCAAGTTGTCGTGCCGCGACAGCGGACGCCGCAGCGCACCGGCTGGCGTCCGCTGCACGTCGCGATGATTGGTCAGAAGGGTATGCCCGCCACGTACGGCGGGGTGGAGCGGCATGTCGAGGAGGTGGCGAGCCGCCTCGCCGCCTTCGGCCACCGGGTCACCGTGTACTGCCGTGACAGCTACGGCGAGGTCGCAGAGCCGCTGTACCGGGGCGTGCACCTGCGACGGGTACGCACGGTGGCGAGCAAGCACCTTGACGCGATCGTGCACAGCGCCGCCTCTTCGCTGGCCGCGATCCGGTCGCGCCCCGACATCGTGCACTACCACGGGCTAGGGCCCGGCCTGGTCGCACCGCTGCCCCGCGCGCTGTCTCGCGCCAAGGTGGTGCTGACCGTGCATGGGCTCGACAACCACCGGGCCAAGTGGAGCCGGGTCGCCAAGGCGGTGCTCGGCACCGCGTACTGGTTGAGCGGGTACGTGCCGGACGCCCGGGTCGCGGTGTCGCGAGGGCTCGCCGCCCACTACGCCGACCGGTTCGGCCGGCTCACGCGGTACCAGCCCAACGGGGTCAACCCGCCGGTGCACGTGCCGCCGGATCAGATCGTCGAGCGGTTCGGCCTGACGCCGGGGCGGTACGCGCTGCTGGTCGGGCGGTTGGTGCCGGAGAAGGCCGCTGACATGCTGATCCGTGCGTTTCGCCGATTGCCGGGTGACCATCGGTTGGCCGTGGTGGGCGGATCCTCGTACACCGATGAATTCGTCGCGGAGCTGAAGGCGACCGCGGCGGGCGACCCCCGCGTGGTCTTCACCGGTTTCGCGTACGGCGACCTGCTCGCTGAGCTCTACTCGCACGCGGCCGTGTTCGTGCAGCCGTCGCGCGTCGAGGGCCTGCCGCTGACGCTGCTGGAGGCGGCGTCGTATGGCGTGCCGACCGTGGCGAGTGACATCTCGCCGCACGTCGAGGTGCTGGAGCGCGACGGGCACGGGCGGCGGCTGTTTCGCGATGGCGACGAGGACGACCTCGTGCGCGCGCTGGAGCGGGCGCTGGCCGACCCGGCCGCCGAGCGGCGCGGCGCGAAGGAACTCGCCGAGCGGGTGCTGGGTGAATACAGCTGGGACGCTGCCGCCCGGGAACTGGAGCGCCTCTACCTCGACCTGGCTCGCCGATGACGCTACATTGAGCCGACTCTACTGGGCCGGCCGACTGGGCGGCCGCGACTTACCAGCAGAGCGAGGAAATCACAGGCTAGGCAAAGGGACGTGACCGTACTCGTGCAGGGCCGGCCTCGACCGGCCGGGACGGCGCTGACCGTAACTGCGGCGTTACTGGCTGCCGCGACCGCGGTCGTCGCTGGTCTTGCCATGGACGGCGGCCAGCGGTTGCGCGTCGTGCTGCCGCTCGCGGTGGCCGCCGGCGTGCTGGTGGCCGTGCTGGCTGTGACCCGATTCGGGGCATATGTCCTGCTGATGCTCGCGGTCAGGTCGTGCGTCGACCTGTTCAAGCTGAGTGGGCCGACCGCCGGCACGGGCGGCGACGGCGGTTCGGTGCGGGTCCTCGACCCGTCGACGCTGGTCGGCGTGCTGTTCCTGGTCACGGCCGGGCTGTGGCTCGCGGCGCAGGCCCGGGCCCGGGGACGGCTGAACTCCTCGCCGCTCGGCGTCGCGCTGCTGCTGGTCGGCGCGACCGGCGCGGTCAGCGCGCTCGGTTCGGCGCGGCCGCTCAGCAGCGCGCTCGACGTGCTGCGGGTGCTGACCGTCGTGGCGATGTTCCTGGTACTAGAGCAGCTCCTGCCCGACGACCGCGCGGTGCGGCGGGTGCTGCTCGCGGTGTACGCGTCGCTGGCGCTGGCGCTCGGATACACGATCGTGGCGTCGCTGCTGGGCTCGCCGCCGTCGGAGGTGAAGGGCAGCTTCGTCCGGATCAGCGGGCCGTTCAGCCAGTCCACGACGTTCGGCCGGTACCTGATGTTCCTGGTGGTGTTCGGCTTCGGCGTGTACCGGTTCCTCGGCGGGCGGGCGCGGGTGGCGCTGGGCGCGCTGCTCGTGGTGTCGCTGGGCTTTCTGGTGCTGACCAACACGCGCGGCGCCATCATCGGCACCGCCCTCGGGCTGCTCGTCGTGGCCCTGCTGCACCGCAGCGCGCGGCTGCTGGCGGTGCTGTGCGTGGCGGCGGTCGCGGCCATCGCGCTCGTGCCGGCCGTGGGGGAGCGGTTCGCGCAGCTGTCCGCCGTGCGCGATGTGGGCGGCGACCCGACGGGCAACACGCTGGCCTGGCGGATGGCGTACTGGTCGGAGATCGTCTCGCTGGCGAACCAGAATCCGGTCACCGGCATCGGGCCCAACATGACCCAGCGCGCGACAGAGGAAGCCAAGAAGCCGCACAACGACATCCTGCGGGCATACGTCGAGACGGGCGTGCTCGGGCTGCTGGCGTACCTGGCGATGCTGTTGATGTGCCTGCACACCGCGGCGCTGGCGCTGCGGCGGGCGCCGCCGGGCACGCTGGCGCGCGGGATCGCGGTCGGGTTCGCCGGGTGCGCGGTCGCGTTCGTCGCGGTGAGCGCCGCGTCGAACGTCATATCCAATGTGGTCACCCTCTGGTATTTCGTGGCGTTCGCGGCGGCCGCATCGGCCGTGGCGCGCGGTGTCGTTTTGGGGAGCGATAGATAGTGGAGATCGTTGATTACCTTCGGGTGGCCCGCCGGCGGCTGTGGGTGCTGCTGGGCGTGCCCCTGCTCGCGGCGGTAGCCGTCGGGGCGTTCGTCTTCCTGTCGCCGCAGCGCTATACCGCGACCTGTTACGTGGCCGCGCCCGCGCTCGTCGGCGGTGCGGCCGCGCAGCAGTACACGGGCACCCAGGGAGCCAGCCAGTTCGTGGCCGCCTTCAAGGCCGCCGCCACGTCGCCCCGGGTGCTCGACGAGGTGGCCGCCGAGACCGGCGTGGCCACCGGCACGCTGCGGGACGGGCTGGCTGTCACTCAGGTGGGCGCGAGCAGCCAGCTCACGTTGACCTACACGGCGACCAAGCGCTCCACTGTGGACCCTGTGCTGACCGCGACGGCCAAGCGGGCGTTGGACTTTCTCTTCTCGTCACAGGTCAACATCGCCACCGAGCAGGCGCGCGCGGCGAGCGCCGACGTGACCGAGGCGACCAAGGCGATCGCCGACTGGGAGAAGGCCAACAAGGTCTCCCAGCCCGACAAGCTGTACCAGGCCACGCTCACCGAGATGGCCGATCTCAAGCAGCAGAAGCTCTCCATGGAGGCGGTCGGCAACACCCGCGGCGCCACCGCGGCGAAGTCGGCGATCGACGCCGCACAGAAGCGCCTCGACGAGCTGGGGCCGAAGCTGCCCGACTACCAGGCGTTGCTGGCCCAGCGGGACGCGGCGACCAGCGCGCTGTCGCAGGCACGGCAGGGCCTTCAGGGTGCGCGGGCGCAGGCGCAGGCAGCCGACCCGACGCAGGTCACCAGCGTCGGCGAGGTCAGCCAGGTGTCCCGGGTACGCGCCCTCGCGATGAGCGTGCTGCCCGCGGCCGGCGCCGGGCTCCTGCTGGCGGTGCTCCTCGCGATCGTCCTCGAGTTCGCGTCCCGCCGCCCCCCACTGGTCCCGGCACAGGCGTGAGCGAGGAGGTGGCGCGGCGGCGCCTGGACCGAACGAACCCGGTGGCACTGTGAGCCGGGTTTGAGTACCGAGACGGCTTCCGCCGATCGCCATGTGCGCGGCATGGCCCGTGGCGGCGTGCTCAACCTCGCCGGCGCCATCTGCGGGCAGGCGGCGCTGTTCGCCGTCATGCTGCTGCTGGCCCGGGTGCTGGGCAGTGGCGACGTCGGCCGGTACGCCCAGTGCTATGCGGTGCTGGCGCTGCTCGGGTTGCTGTCGCTCTCCGGGTTCCGGGCCGGGCTGACCCGGTTCGTCGCGGTGCACCTCGCCGACGACGACCCGGCCGGGGTACGCGGCACCGTGCGGCTCGGCCTCACCATAAGCCTCGCGGGGGCGGCCGTGATCGCCGTCGGCCTCTTCGCGCTCGCCCCGGTGCTCGCAGACGCCCTGCACGACCCGTCGCTGGTCACCGGGCTGCGACTGGTGGCGGTGGCGCTGCCCGCGTCGACCGTGTGCGAAGCCGCCCTGGCCGCCACCCGCGGCTGGCGCACCCAGCGCCCGTTCACCGTCATCGGGCAGGTCTACGAACCCGCCTCCCGCCTCGCCCTCACCGGGCTGGCGCTGGCCGCCGGCTTCGGCCTCACCGGAGCGCTGTGGGCCGTGGTGATCGCCTCCTGGTCGGCGGCCCTGCTCGCGCTCGGTGCCTTGGCGCGACTGATGCGGCGGGTGTCTCCCGCCCCTGCCGCGTACCGGCCGGGCGAGCTGTTTCGCTTCTCCACCGTCAGCTGGGCCTCGTCACTCGCCTCGACCGGCCTGATCTGGCTCGACACCCTGCTGCTCGGCGCATTCGGCAACGGCGACATCGGCGTCTACAACGTCGCCACCCGGCTCGTGACCCTCGCCATCTTCGTGCTCGCGCCCATCAACGCGGCGTTCGGCCCCTACATCGCATACCTGTACCGCCAGGGCAAGCTGCCGGAGGTGCGCCGGATCTACGCGGCGGCCACCGGGTGGGTGGTGCGGCTGTCGTTGCCCGCGTTCGTGGCACTGATCGTGTTCCCGGCCGACCTGTTGCGCTTCTTCGGCGGCACGTTCGCCACCGGCGCGACCGTCACCGTCGTGCTCGCCGTCGGACAGCTTGTCAACGCCGCCACCGGGCCCTGCGGCACCCTGCTCAACATGTCCGGCAAGGTCTGGCTCAACATGGTCGACAACGTCGGAGCGCTCGTGCTCAACGTGGCGCTCAACCTGTGGCTCATCCCCGCGTACGGCGTCATCGGCGCCGCCGTCGCGTGGAGCGCCTCGCTGATCGCCGTCAATCTGGCGCGGGTCACCCAGGTGTGGGTGCTGGTGCGCGCGCTGCCGGTCAGCGAGGGCATGGTCAAGGGCCTGCTCGCCGGAGCGGCGGCGTTCGCCGCGGCGCTGGCCGCACGCTGGCTCCTGCCTGGCTCTTTCCAGCTGGCCGGAGGGCTCACTACGATTATCGCCGTCTATGCCGGCGTGGTGCTCGCTCTCGGCCTGTCCAAGGAGGACACCATGGTGCTCCGATCCGTGCGAGCTGCGCGGGCCGCCGCGTGAGCCGACGGACCACTTTGGATGGCATGCGCCGGGCGGTGCGCAGCACCCGGGCCTGGGCGCGAGCCGTCGCGCCCGGCGCGCTGCCCGACTTCCTGATCATCGGCGGCCAGCGCTGCGGCACCACCTCGCTGCACCACTACCTCGCCGAGCACCCGCAGGTGCGCCCCGCCAGCGGCAAAGAGATCCAGTTCTTCAGCATCCACTACGGGCGCGGCGAGCGGTGGTACCGCGGGCACTTCCCGGCGTCGATGGCCGGGCGTCAGTCGTTCGAAGCCAGCCCGTACTACCTTTTCCACCCGCGGGCCGCCGAGCGTGCCGCGGTGACGCTGCCGCAGGCCCGGTTCATCGCGTTGCTGCGCGACCCGGTCGAGCGCGCCTACTCCCACTACCTGCACACGCGTTCCTACGGGGCCGAGCCGCTGTCGTTCGGTGACGCGCTGGCCGCCGAGCATGACCGGCTGGCGTGGGCGCTGCGCGCCGGGCCTGACAGCCGCGCCGCGCACGCCGTGCTGCGCCGGTTCTCGTACGCGGCCCGGGGGCGGTACGCGGAGCAGCTGGAACGCTGGTTCCGGCACGTGCCCCGGTCCCGCATCCACGTCGTGCGTAGCGAAGACTTCTACGCCGACCCCGCCACGACGTACGCCGAGATCCTGCGCTTCCTCGACCTGGAGCCGTACCTGCCGCCCCGCTTCGCCCAACACACCCGCCGCGTCGAGTGGGGCGCCCCACCCCGCGAGGTCCGCGACTCACTGCGCGCCTACTTCGTCCCCCACAACGCAAGGTTGGCCGAGCTCCTAGGCTGGCCAGACCCCTGGCCCGCTTGATCAAAGTCCCGTTTTCGGTTTGACACGCCGTGTTTCTGGTGTGTCCTGGGACTTTGACCTTGGAGGGTTATCCACACCCCCTCCCGTCGCGCCGCTAGAGCGGCGAGGCTCGGCGAGGTGAATGCTGAGCTGCGGGCGTTGCTGGAGTGCTACCGCGGCGTGGTGACGCGCACCGAAGCGTGCCAGGTTGTGCCGCCCTGGACGTTAGAGTCCGCGCGCCGCGCCGGAGAGCTTCGTCGGCTGCTGCCTGGCGTGTACGCCGACACCGCGCTCGCGGATGAGACGCGGACCCGACGGGAGGCCGCGCTGCGGTACATCGACGGGCGGGGAGCGCTCAGCCACACCACGGCGTTGGACGTGTGGCGGCTCCACGAGAGCGAGCCGGCTGAGCCGATACACGTGACCGTGCCGGTCGATGTCCGGCTGCGACCCGGCCGGCTGGTCGTCGTCCACCGCCGCGCGGGTTTCAAGATCGGGCCGCCGCATGTGGTGGCGCGTGAGGGCCTGCCGGTCACTCGGCTGGAGCGGTCTCTTGTGGATGCGTGGCCGCTGCTGCCGGAGGCGGACAGGTGTGCATCGATGATCCGTGCCGTGAACGACCGGCTTACGACGCCGGAACGGCTGGCGGAGGCGCTGGCGCTCGCTCCCAGATTCGCCGATCGCGCGGCTTGCCATGGGCTGCTTGATCGGCTGGTGTCGGGCTGTCGAAGCGTGCTGGAGGTATGGGGGCACGACCACGTGTTCACCGGCTCGGACCTGCCGCCATTTCAGCGGCAGGTCCGTGTCCAGGTGGGCGGTCGCACGTACTACCTCGACGTGTACGCCGAGGCGCAGCGGGTCGACTTTGAGCTGGACGGTGCAGCCTCGCACGGCTCACCAGCGCAGCGCGACGCGGACCTCCGGCGCGACGCGCTCCTCGCGACCGCCGGCATCCTGGTCGTCCGGTTCTCCCACCAGAGGCTGCGCAACGACACCGCGGCGGTACGACGGGAGATCCGGGCGATCTTGGAGACTCGTTAGCGGGTGGCTACCTTGGCGCAGTCGGACTCGTCGGGGAGCAGGGGGCGGAGGATGACGGTCCAGCGCTTGCCGGCTGACGTCCACGGGGTCGCCGCGTTTGCCTTGGCGGCCGCCGCCAGCGTTTTCTGCACTCCGTCGCCGGTCACGGTCACGCAGCCGGTGCTGAGCTGCTCGCCGAGCGACACGCCGGGCAGTGCCGGGCCGGGCCAGGCAACCTCGGGCTGCTCGCCGAGCGCCGCGTCGGGAGCTACCCACGGTGAGGCGTACGCCGCGAGCGCGGTCGGCTCGTACGGCTGGGCCGTGCCGGACTTTTCGGGCACGCTGGTCAGCTCGGTGAACAGGTCGCGGAACTTGGCGCGGGCGGTGTTCTGCTGCTCGGTGAGGTCGTTGGACTCGCCGGCCTCGGCCAGCGCGTACACCTCGGTGGTTACGTGCCCGCCGTCGGTCAGCACGATGAACCGGGTCGTCGGCGCGTCGGCGACGCCCGGCTGGCCGAAGTCGGCGGTCTTGCCGACGCCGGCCGCGACCGCCTTGTCGATGAGCTGCGTCACGGTGGCCGCCTCGACACGGCGTACCTCGACGTTGGGCAGCGCCGGGCCGGGATAGATGGCGATCTGTGGGCCCTGGCTGATGACGCGGCCGTCGCCGTACACGGTCACGATGGGAAGCCGGCCGGCGAGCATCGCGGGAGTCAGGAAACCGCCGGTGTATTCCACGCGGAGCGCGACGTCATTGGGGTCGAGCTGATCCGCGGCTGGCTCCGGGGCAGCGCCACCGGAATTCTGTGCGCAGGCCGCGGCGAGCGCCAGCAGCGCGGCTGCGGTGGTGGCGCGGACGGTGCGAGCGATGGTCATGACCATGAGACGGTGGCTCCGAGCGGGCGGTTCCCGGTTGCGATAACGTAGGTGAATGTTCGCCGCCGCGCCCACCCTGCGAGGCCCGCGAGGTCTGCGCCGGTGGCTGCGGCTGCTGCGCGGGATCGCGATCCTGGCGATCGTCGTGGGCGCCTGGACCTGGCAGCCCGTGGCGGAGAGCGCCGCACCCGCGTCCCCGCATGCCTACACGGCGGCGCATACGACCGACGGGGCCGGCCAGACGGCCGTGTCGCTCGTCGAGGAGCCGGAGGCGCCGGCGGAGCCGGCCACCGAGAGCGGGCCGGCCGTCACGCCTGACAGGGGCATCGCCGCCGCACACAGTGCCGACCGGTCACTGGTCGGCGTGCGCGCGCCGCCGCGCTGACGGCCCACTCGCCCTCTCGTCATCCCTCTCGACCCCTCCACCTTGGGTGAGGTGTATCTCATGGACCCCTTCCAGACGGCTGTCCACATCTTCGAGTCCGACTTCCGCGGCGCTGTTTTCATCTGGCTGCTGCTCATTTCCGTGGCGGCGCTGCCGTTCGTCCTGATGTCCATCCCGACGCGCGAGCAGCGCCGGGAGCGAAAGGTGCGCCGAGCGCAGCGGGCGGCCGCCGCGCGGCGCGTCCCGAAAACCACCAAGGCCGAGCTGCGCCGGTACGCCGACGAGGTGGCCGTCGCCGCCGATCGCGCCGCTGTGATGGCGGAGCGCCGGAGAGCTGCGTGGGCCGCTGTGCTCCGCACACAGGAAGCGACCTGGCGGGCGTACGACGAGGCGGTCACGGCGGCGCAGCGGGCCATGCGGGCCGAGGCATTCACGACGCCGGATACACCGTCCATGCCGGGCGAGCGGGCGGCGCGCCGGCGGTACCTGGAGCGGATGGCGACGCTCGCACTCCGCCGGGGCGACCTGACGGCCGTGGAGTACGGCGACATCCTGGCGCACCGCGAGGGCTGGGATCCGTACGCGCACCCCTTCCAGCAGGACACCAAGTTCTGCCTGCTGCGGCGGGAACGGCTGCGCCGCGCCTGCGCCACACTCTCGAGTGTGGAGCGTTCGGCGTGGCAGGCGACCGAGGTGGCGATGGCGGCCCAGCGCAGCCTGAGCGAAGAGGCGGCCGAGGCGGCGCTGCGCGTGCGTCAGGTGGAGCTGCGTGAGCGGGCGAAGGCGCAACGGTCGTGGCGCCTGCCGAGCCGTACGCCGCGCCCCGCCGTCGCGTGGAGCGCCGACACCGTGGCCATCCCAGCGATCGACACGGTGCCGATCCCGCGCCCCGCGCTCACCTAGGCCAGGCGCCCGTGAGCCGGGCCAGCTTGAGCGCGAGGTGCAGGCACAGGCGCTCGCCGCCGTCGCGCAGGTCGGTGCCGGCGAGCTGCTCGACGCGCTGGAGGCGGTAGTACAGCGTGGTGCGGTGCAATCGCAGGCGCTCGGCGGTGGCGTGCGCGTTGCCGGCGAGGTCCAGATATGTCTCCAGGGTCGAAAGGAGCACCTGGCTGGCCTCGTCGGGCATGAGCCGCTCAAGTCCAGGGTGGACGGACGTCGTGCTGTCCATTCTGGACAGTACGCGGTAGATGCCGAGACTGGACCACGTCACCACCCGGCCGAGGGCGGGCAGGCGCGCGGCGACCCGGCTGGCGTGCAGCGCCTCGTCGTAGGTGCGCGCCGCGTCGGCCAGCGCCGGGTACGTCGTGCCCACACCCACGGCGGTGCGCACCACCGAGGGCAGGCCACGGGTGGCGGCGCGCAGCGCCTCGTCGAGATGGGCCGCGGTCGCCTCCGGCGAGGGCCGCCCGGCGTTCCGCGAGCCGCACAACACCAGTACCCCATGGTCGTGGCGGGGGAAGTGGAGCGCGCCTTTCGGACCGAGCCAGCGCCGCGTCAGTACCAGAGCCTGCTCCAGCGCGATGCGCGCGACCTCGTCGGGCGCCTCGCCCGGCGCGGTGACGAGGTGGCCGACAAGGGCGGTGGTCGGACCGTCCGCGCTGATCACGCCCTCTTCCAAAAGCGCGTGCGCGGCGCGCTCGCCGCCCTGGTCGACGAGCAGCGAGCGGGCGGCCTCCGACTCGCGCTCGGCGGTCAGCTCGCCGAGAAGGTTCTCCCGGTACAGCGCCAGCGACAGGTCGGACATCGCGTCGAGCGCCGCGTCGACCTCGTCGTCGGTCATCGACCCGTCCGCGTCGATGAACCACACGAAGCCGAGCAGCAGGTCGTCGTGGCGCACCGGCAGACAGATCCGGGGCAGCAGGTCGAGCTCGGGGCAGGCGGGCGTGCGCACCGGCTTGCGGGCCTCCAGGATGCCTGCCCGCCGGAACCAGGTCATCACCTCCGGCGTGGTGTGCCGGCGCAGGATCGAGCCCCGCCGGACGGCGTCCATCGGTTCGGCGTGCTCGCTGTAGGCGACCACGCGTTGCCGGCGGTCTTCGATCAGCGCCGGTCGCCCCACCCGGGCGGCGACGGCGTCGACGGTGCGCTGGAGCTCCCCATGCATCGTCCTACCCTTGACGGATCCCGGCCCGCCGCGCAAGCGTTGCGGGCATGGTCGACGTGGCGGTGGTGGGCGCGGGGATCGTCGGCGCCGCCTGCGCGCTCGCCTGTGCCCGGCGCGGCCTGTCGGTCGTCGTGCTGGAGCGGGGCGGGCTGGTCGCCGGCACCACCGGGTCCGGCGAGGGCAACCTGCTGGTCTCCGACAAGCCGCCCGGCCCCGAGCTCGACCTCGCGCTGCTGAGCCTGCGGCTCTGGTGCGAGTGGGCGCCGGCGCTCGGCGACATCGAGCTGGAGGCCAAGGGCGGCCTCATCGTCACGCGGAACGGCGCGGGGCTCGCGGCCTTGTCGGCCGCCGCCCGCGCGCAGGCCGCCGCCGGGGTGCTCACCGAGGACCTGGACGCCGCCGCCGTCCGCGAACGCGAGCCGGCCATCTCACCCGACGTCGCGGGCGGGGTTTACTACCCGCAGGACATGCAGGTGCAGCCGGCCAGGGCCGCCGCCGCCATGCTGGCCGCCGCGCGGGATCTGGGCGCTCGCGTACTGCTCCGTACGCCCGCCCTGGCGGTGGGTCCCGATGGGGTCGACACGCCATCCGGTCCCGTCGCGGCACGGTGGGTCGTCAACGCCGCCGGCGCCTGGGCAGGCTCGTTCGGCGCGACGCTGCCGGTGGCGCCTCGCCGCGGGTTCGTGCTCGTGACCGAGCCGGTCGGGCGGCTGATCCGGCACAAGGTGTACTCCGCCGAGTACCTCGACAACGTCGCCTCGGACGCGGCCAGCCTGCAGACGTCCACGGTCGTCGAGGGCACTCCGGCCGGCACCGTGCTGATCGGGGCGACCCGGGAACTCGTCGGCTTTGACCCGGCGCTCAGCCACGACGCGGTCAGCGCGCTCGCCCGGGGCGCGGTCACGCTGTTTCCCGCGCTCGCTACCGTGCGAGCGATCCGGGTGTACTGCGGCTACCGTCCCTTCGCACCGGACCACCTGCCCGTGATCGGCCCCGATCCGCGGGTGCCTGGCCTGCTGCACGCGCACGGGCACGAGGGCGCTGGGATCGGCCTCGCCCCAGCGACCGGTCACCTGATCGCACAGTCGATCGCCGGGGAACCGCCAGCCCTCGACCTGGCGCCGTTCGACCCGGCGCGCTTCTGACGCTTACCTGTCCTACGCCGGGACGCGTACACCCGGCATCCGCGGTCACGCCTCCCGGCGTACCCGATCGCGCTCGCCGCCCGACGACGCACCGCGCGCGGGCCGGAAGCATCGGGTCGTCGCCGTTTGAACAGGGAGAACCCGATGACCGTAACCATGCCCCGACTGGACGATCCCCAGCGGGAGGTCCGGGCCCGACCAGGCCCACTGGGCCGCCTCGCCGGGCTCGCATACCGCCTGCGCGGGCGGGTACTGCTGGCGTGGCTGGCCGCGTTCGCTATCGCCTTCGGCGTGTCCGCCGCTTTCGGTGGCGACTTCGCCGCCGACTACTCCGCGCCGGGCTCCGACTCGAAGGCTGCCCAGGACCTGCTGGCCGAGCGCTTCCCGGCCCGCGCGGGCGACACCGTCGACGTGGTGGTGCGCGCCGACGGCCCGGTCACCGATCCCGGCGTACGCGGCGAGGTGACCGCGCTCCTCGGCGAGCTGACCGGGCTGCCGCACGTGGCCGCCGTCGAGGACCCGTACGCGACTCCCGGCGCGGTGTCCGCCGACGGCCGTACGCTGCTCGCCCGCCTGAACCTCGACGTCGCGAACCCGGCCGACATGCCCGTCCCGGATACCGAGCGCCTGCTGGCGGCCGCCGACGAGGCCGCCCGGCCGGGCCTCGACGTCGCGCTCGGCGGACAGGCGATCCAGCTCGCCGATGCCAGTGAGGTCGGCTCGGAGGGCATCGGCCTGCTGGCGGCTGCCGTCATCCTGCTCATCACGTTCGGCTCGGTGGTGGCGGCGGGGCTTCCGATCGGCGTGGCCCTCGCCGGGCTCGCGGTGAGCGGCGCGCTCGTCGGCGCCGTCGCCCGGCTGATGGACGTACCCGACTGGTCGCCCGTGCTGGGCTCGATGCTCGGCATCGCGCTGGGGATCGACTACGCGCTGTTGATGGTGACCCGATTCCGGGAGTGGCGCGCCGCCGGGCTGGAGCCGGAGGCTGCGACCGTCGCCACGCTGGAGACCGCCGGCCGGTCGGTACTGGTCGCCGGCGCCACCGTCATGGTGAGCATGCTCGGGTTGTTCGCGATGGGTCTGTCGTTCATGAGCGGCGCCGCCGCGGTGACGATGGTGGCCGTGTTCGTGGTGGTGGCCGCTGCGCTGACACTGTTCCCGGCGCTGCTGGGCTACCTCGGCCGGTGGGTCGACCGGCTGCGGCTGCCACTCGGTCGGCGCACCGGGGCCACGGTCGTCGACGGGCACCTGGTGCCGGCGCGCGGCTGGACGTGGTGGAGCCGGCTCGTGGAACGGCACCGCGTGCTGGCGGCGCTGACCGGCACCGCGCTGCTGCTCCTGCTGGCGGCGCCGTTCCTCAATGTCCACATCGGATTCCCCGACGCCGGCAACGACGCCGAGGGAACCTCCAACCGCCGCGCGTACGAGATGGTGGCCGACGGGTTCGGGCCGGGCGCCAACGGACCGCTGCTGGTCGTGACCGACGTGTCCGGTGTGGATGCCGGGCCGCTACTGTCCCGCCTCGCCGGCGACCTGGCCGCCACGCCCGGCGTCGCCGCCGTGACGCCGCCGCGGCTCAACCCCGCGGGCGACACGGCGATGCTGATGGTCGTGCCGACCGCCGGCCCGCAGGAGACCGCCACCGAAAACCTGGTGCGCGCGATCCGCGACGACGTCATCCCGGACACCGGGGCGCGGGCGCACGTGGGCGGGGTGACCGCCTCGGCGATCGACTCCAACGTCAACATCGCCAAGCGGCTCCCGCTGCTCATCGGCGGTGTCGTGCTGCTGTCGATGCTGCTGCTGTTGGTGTCGTTCCGCAGCCTGCTCATCCCGCTGACCGCGGCGCTGATGAACCTGCTCTCGGTCGCGGCGGCGTACGGCGTGACGGCCTTCGTGCTGGAGGGCGGCTGGGCGGGCCAGCTGATCGGCATCGACACTCCGACGCCGATGGCCGGCTTCATCCCGGTGATCATGTTCGCGATCCTGTTCGGGCTCTCGATGGACTACGAGGTCTTCCTCCTCAGCCGGATGCGCGAGACGTGGGTGAAGACCGGTGACAACGGGCGCGCGGTGCTGGCCGGGCTCGCGGGCACCGGCCGGGTCATCACGGCGGCCGCCGCCATCATGATCGCGGTGTTCGCGGCGTTCGTGCCCATCTCGGACGTCGCGGTGAAGGTGCTCGGGTTCGGCATGGCCGTGGCGATCCTCATCGACGCGACCGTCGTCCGGATGCTGCTCGTGCCCGCGGTCATGCACCTGCTCGGCCGGGCCAACTGGTGGCTGCCGGCGCGACTGGACCGCTCCCTGCCGCAACTGCACGTCGAGGGGCGACCGGATGTCGGTGTCGCGGCGGCCCCGTTTCGACAGTCGTCGGAAGACGCGGCGCTGCGCGCTCCCTAGCGTGGCGCCATGAGGAGCTGGTTGGCCCTTGGTCCTGAAAGGCGCCGCCTTCCCTCGCGCCGCGCACCGACTTCGTCGGGCCGTGGTCGGGGAGGTGGGCGGGCAGTCCAGGCGGCGCCGGCTCCAGGGCCGTGGTTCTGCGGGATGGGTGTGTGCTTCGCGTGCGCCGACCCGCAGAACCCTCGAACCTGCGTGCCGCCGCCTGCTGATTTGGTGGAAGCCCGGCTCCCGGAGCCGGACGTCGTGGTGGTCGGCGCCGGGCCCGGGGGTCTCGCGGCGGCGATCAGCGCCGCGGACGCCGGTGCCGCGGTCGCGGTCGTCGACCTCGACGCCCAGCCAGGTGGCCAGTACCTTCGAGCTGCCGTCGGGCACCCGCTCGTCGACCGGGCGGGTGCCCACCAGCGCATCACCTTCCTCCAGCGGCACGAGGTCTGGTCCGCGGGGCCCGACCTGTCGCTGCGCGTCGGTGACCGGGTCCTGCGGCCAGGAGCGGTGGTGCTCGCGACCGGCGGGTACGACCGGGTGGTGCCGTTTCCCGGCTGGGACCTGCCGGGCGTGGTCACCGCGGGCGGCGCGCAGGCGCTGGCCAAGGAGCGTGGTGTCCCCATAGGACGGCGGGTGTTGGTAGCCGGCACCGGACCTTTCCTGCTGGCCGTCGCGGCCAGCCTCCGCGCGGTCGGCGCCGAGGTGGTCGCGGTCGTCGAGGCGTCCCGCCTGTCGCGCTGGTTCCGGCATCCCCTTGCGATCGCGGGCTCGCCCGGCCGGCTGGTCGAGGCCGCCAGGTACCTGCGCGGCACCGCGCTGTGGCAGGGACAGCGGGTCACGAGGGTCGAACGGCGCGGAGACGGACTGCGCGCGCTGGTGACTCCCATGGACCGCTGGGTCGAGGCCGACGCGGTGTGCGTGGGGCACGGCTTCACCCCGTCGGTCGAGCTGGCGGTCGCGCTGGGCTGCGACACCCGCGTCGACCCGCGCGACGGCAGCCTCGTGGTGACCGTCGACGACGCGCAGCGCTCCAGCGTGCCGGCCGTACTGGTGGCTGGCGAGGCGACCGGCGTCGGCGGTGCCGCGCTCGCCATGGCCGAAGGCGCCATCGCGGGCCTCACGGCGGCCCACCACATCGGACTGATCGACGACCGGGCGCTCACCGCCGCGAGCGCACCGCACCGGCGCCGCCGCGCCCGCCGGCTCCGGTTCGCCGACGCCCTGCACACCGTGTACCCAGCACCGGACGCGGTGCCGCCGGACGACACCGTCCTGTGCCGCTGCGAGCGGGTCACGGTGGGGCGGGCGCGCGCCGACGTGCTGCGGTACGGCATCGACGACGTGCGGGCGCTGAAGCTGCTGACGCGGGTCGGCATGGGGATGTGCCAGGGCCGGATGTGCGGCCGGACGGCGCTCGCCCTGCTGCGGGCCGAGACCGGACAGGCGCCGGACCCGGTGGCGTTCGCGTGGCGCCCGTTCGTTTTCCCGATACCGCTGGGCACGCTCGCGGAAGGTGGTGGTGATGTTGCGTAGCCGGCTTGTCCTGCACGCGGTGGACTCGCACACGGAGGGGATGCCGACCCGGGTGGTTACCGGCGGTGTCGGCGTGCTGCCGGGCGCGACAATGCTCGAACGCAAGCAGCTCTTCGAGCGGGACCGCGACGGACTGCGCCGGCTGTTGATGTTCGAGCCGCGCGGGCACTCGGCGATGTCCGGCGCGATCCTGCAACCGCCCACCCGACCGGACGCCGACTACGGCGTGCTCTTCGTCGAGGTGTCCGGATGCCTGCCGATGTGCGGGCACGGCACGATCGGCGTCGCCACCGTGCTGGTCGAGACCGGCATGGTGCCGGTGGTCGAGCCGATCACCACTATCGCGCTGGATACCCCGGCTGGTCTGGTGACCGCCGAGGTGGCGGTCGACGGCGGCCGGGCGCGCTCGGTCACCATCCGCAACGTCGACTCCTTCCTGCTGGCCGCCGACCAGAAGGTCGACGCCGGCGGGACCGTGCGGTACGACATGGCATTCGGCGGCAACTTCTACGCCATCGTGGAGGCTTCGGAGCTCGACCTGCCGGTCACGCCGTCGACGGTGCCGGAGCTGATCCGGCGCGGGCTGCGGATCATGGATGCGATCAACGAGCAGGCGCTGCCGGGGCACCCGGGCAACCCGGCGATTTCTGGATGCCGACATGTCCAGGTGGTCGCACCCGGGCAGGACGGCGCCGACTCGCGCAACGCGGTCGTCATACACCCCGGCTGGGTTGACCGGTCGCCGTGCGGCACGGGTACGTCGGCGCGGATGGCGCAGTTGCACGCGCGCGGCCGGCTCGGCCTCGACACCCCCTTCGTCAACGAATCCGTCCTCGGCACCCGGTTCACCGGCCGGCTCATCGCCGAGACCACAGTGGACGGCCGGCCGGCCGTCGTGCCGACGGTGACCGGCCGAGCCTGGATCACCGCGACCGCGCAGTACCTACTGGACCCGGAAGACCCCTTCCCGGAAGGTTTCCTGCTCTAACCAGAGAGGTGTAGTCATGCGGCTGCGAAGACTGACGGTGGTGGCGACAGCGGCGGTGGGCCTGTTAGGGCCCGCCGCCGTCGCGGTAACTCCGGCCGAGGCGGCCAGCTACGCGGGCGCCTTCAAGCCGGTGGACCCGCAGGAGTGGCAGAACCCCGACGACATGACCTGGGACGACTACACGGCGGTACCGGGGCGTAATTGGAACGACCCGACGGTGCGCGGCTCGGTGCGCAACTTCAAGATCGCGCTGGTGTTGGTGGACTATCCCGACCAGCCGTTCGTGGTGACCCAGCCGGCGGGATCGACCATCTTCGGCAACCCCCAGCCCAGCGCCGCGAACATCCCCAACGACCAGGTCGCAAAGCACTACACCGATCTGCTCAACACCCCGAACGCGCTCAACCACGGCCGCACCCTCCACGACTACTGGATGGAGGACTCCGGTGGCCGGTACGGCGTCGAACTGACCGGGTTCGGCCCGTACACGCTGCCGAACAAGTCGTACCACTATGGAATCACCAACGACATGAACCCCGGCATGTGCCCGACCGGCGAGACCTGCAACCGAAACATCCGCACCGACGCGCTCGCCGCGTGGCGCGCCGCCGTCGGGCAGGACGTCATCGACCAGTACGAGCAGATCTTCTACCTCGGCGCGGGCCAGGACGAGTCGTCGACCTGGCAAGAGTTCGGGATGATGAGGTTCAACGCCAAGGAAGACGTGCCCGACCCGTGGGGACCGCCCGACCCGGCGATGAACAACTGGTCCCGCACCAGGTACGTGGAGTGGACGTCGTGGCAGTCGGCGGCCAGCATCTGGCCCAACGCCAGCGGCAACTCGTCCACGCAGGCCGAAAGCTCGGGCATGAGCGTGTACGCGCACGAGCTGAGCCACCTGCTGGGCATCGGCGACAACTACAACAACCCGTACGCCGTGCCGGTGCGCCGGGCGTACTCGGGGATCTGGGGGATGCTGTCGCGCGGCACGTTCAACGGGCCCGGTGGCCCGCACACCCGGTGGAAGATCCCGGCGGTCGAGGGCGGCTCGCTGGGCGCACAACACATGCTGCGCGACAAGATGAAGATCGGACTGGTCGCACCTGACCAGGTGCTCAAGGTGTCGCGGGAGGCGCTGGCCAGTTCCGGGCTCGTCGTCGCCACGGTGACCGCGCGGTCCGCGTACGCGGGGCAGGGTTTGGCGGGCGTCAACGTCGCGATGGACCAGGACCACTCGCCGACCTGCACCGTGGCGGCCGATCCGCTGTGCGACGGCGGCAACTACGACAACTACACGGTCGAGGTGGTCGACCGGATGGGGGCGGATTCGTTCACGCCGGACCGGGGCGTGCTGCTCAGCAAGACGAAGAACGCGGACAGCCCGCCGTTCGTGTGGGTCGTCGACTCGCACCCGGAAGACATCGACATGGTCGACTACCGCAAGCCGGACGGCACGCCGGTGATGATCACCATGGGCGACTACCGGCAGCTCTCCGACGCCCTGTTCCACTCCGGCACCGATTCGGGCAGCGACTACGAGTACGTCGACGAGGCGAACGGGCTGCACTTCTACGTGCTCAACGCGGCCCGCGAGGCGAACGGCATCCTGCGGTACACGGTGGCGATCCGGCCGCTCGACCGCAGCGGCGACCCGCAGACGCGCGGCCTCAAGCTGTCGGCGGGCGAGGTGACCGCCGGTCGCCCGACCCGCAACGGCGCGACGTGCACGTTCGAGCTGACCAACACCGGCCAGTTCTGGGGGATGGGCGAGGTGCCGCACCCGACCGACGTGTCCACATACGCCAAGGCTGACGTGTACCGGCTGTCGGCGCAGGTGGCCGGCGTTGGGTACCGGGCCTGGCTGCCGCACGAAATCACCACCGCCCGGTTCGGCCAGAGCACGAAGGTCCACGTATCCGTCGGGGCGACCGCCGAAGCCGCGGGTACCGGCTTCGTCAAGCTCACCGCCACGTCGGAGAGCGACCCGACCAAGACGATGACCCGGCAGTGCCGGGTCGAGAAGGGCTGAAAATACCCGGCGTCCCGCCCGACGCCTGGCTGCCGGCGCTCTCGCTCGTGGCGGAAGCGCCGGCTCGGCGCTGATGCACGCCGTGCTCGGTGCCGCCGAGGCCCTGGAAGAGCCGCTCGTGGTGCTTCTCGGCCACACCGAGTACTACCCGCGCTTCGGGTTCAGGCCGGCGGCGGAGTACGGAGTCACGCCGCCGACGGCCGAGTGGGGAGCGTACTTCCAGGCACGAACGCTGAGCGCCTACCGGCCGTCGATCCGCGGCGCGTTCGCGTACGCGCACCCGTTCGACGACCTGTAGGCGCTCAGCCTGTGCCGCCTGTCCCTACTGGACGTTGACCCGAACCGAGTCGAACGCCGGGATCTGGTTGGCCCGCTGCATCATCGGCGGACGGTGCGAACCGTCACCAGCCCACGCCGC